>MGST01000064.1:0-4188 GCA_001798605.1 Deltaproteobacteria bacterium RIFOXYA12_FULL_58_15
AAGAGCTTGAATTTCTCGCGCGAGGTTCGGACTTCAGGGACGCGGTCCAGCCCCAGCAGCTTGCCCCATTCGCCGGGTGCACAATATCGAAGGCTCTCGATGTGTTTGAGTCGAGCCAACGCCATGAGCGCCAACAAGACGAAGATCGAATCGAGTCGATAGTACCCAGGTGGCAGCGAGAAGTGTTTACCTGTATGTCGTAACAACCCGCACGCAAGCAATGCAGGCAGGGCGAACAACACGCCGCCATTAGCAACATCCAAGGACCGTTGAAACTCGATCGATACTCCTTGCACAAGCCCCAGCCTGGCGGCTACTCGATCGAGCGTGTTGGTCGCCCCCATGCCCATGGGTGCCTGGCTGTCGTCGGTACTGCGGGTGCTTTTCGTGCTACTCAGCGACTCGTTGACTGCAGATGTTTCTTTGGGCGTGCCTGGAGACGACCAGCCCGCACGGCCTTGGCGAGTGTGTTGCGCTTGATGTCGAGTGCGTCGGCAACTTCCGCCACGCTCAGTCCCTTGTCGAAATTCTGTTGCACTTGTTGCAGTACCGGTGCTGTAAGTACTGTGGCCCCACGGGTTTGGCGCGACGCATAAAAACCTTCTGGTCCTTTTTCGCGGTAGAGCTTCACCGCACGTTTGACGTTGAACGTGGTGACCCCAAAGGCGCGCGCGATTTCTGACTGCGTTGCGTTCCCACTGATGCAGAACTGGCTCGTGATCATCCGAAAGGTGCGAATGTCTTTCTGGTCATGGATGAATACCGGCATCGAGCCATTGAAGTACGTCACACGGCCACCCTCCCTCTTGAACGCCAGCTCAGCCGTAATGTGGGTGACTCCTTCTGCGAAAATGGGCAATTGCATTTGTGGCATCGGCGGATCCGCTTCTCGTTTTTTGTTTCGACCAGCTATTTGGGATCTTCGCAAAATCCCGGCCCACGTCAATGACTTCCTCGCGGTCCAACCGCCAGATTGCCTCAAATCCGCCAGGATCTGTCTACTGCTCCATATCTGCCTCCACAGGATCAGCTCCTGAGATCAGGTTGTCTGAGACTGCACAAAAGCCATTGCCGCAATGTCGTCGACTAAAGGGGCAGAGCTCGGGCTTGGTTCGTCCGTCATGGGCTTGCCAAGAATATCGCCATCCGGGTTTCGCGCCAAATTCGCAGCAACTCTTCAACTTTTCCAACACCTCCGTCGAGCACGGCGCAGCAATCAGTCCACATTTCCCTCAGGCACGGCCGCGAATCCGAAGCCGTTTGGGCCTCTCGGGGCTTCCAGTTGGCGCTACCTTAGAATATGAGGTCGGCCCATGAGTATTTCTGAGGCGACCGACACTCCTCCTGGCCCACTTGCCCGTGCCACCGCCTTCTTTGAACGGCAGGGCAGTGTTTTTTGGGCAGTGTTTCTGTTGGCCGTCGGCTTGTTGATCTACATGCCGCGACTCGGATCCTATCCTCTTTGGGATCCCTGGGAGTCCCATTACACCCAGGTTGCCTGGGAGATGCAGCAACGGCTCACTTGGAATAACCCGTGGTACCGCGGCATCGACAACTGGTGGTCGAAGCCGATTCTCATGCTGTGGATGCTTCGTGCCAGCCTGGGCATCTTCTGGGATCATGTGGGCGACTTCGCCAACCCCGAATGGGCTGCACGGTTGCCCTTTGCCCTCACCGCCATATTGGGCGGGATTCTTCACTTTGACTGGGTGCGACGCCTGTTTGGTCGAAAAATCGGCGTCATCGCTGGTATCGCCCTGATGACGGGGCCCCAGTACGTCCTTGTGGGCCGCCAAGTCATGGCAGACATGTTATTTGTCGTCCCCTATGCGGCATCCATGGGATACCTGGCGGTGGGCTTGTTCACCCCCCGTCCGACGCCATCGACTGCGCCAGACACTGCGGTAGGCCGAGCCCTCGCGTGGTTGCACCACAACATGCCCTTCGTTGTGTTTTGGGTTTTGCAGGCATTTTCAGTTCTCGCCAAAGGTTTTGTCGGCCCGACTTTGGTCACCATGGTCCTTGCGGGTTACTGGATCGCAACCTTTCGTTGGCGGGATTATGCCGATTTGGTCCAAGGCCGTCCGTGGGCTCGCTACCTCGCGGTCCGCATCGGTATCGCCCTGGCCATCGCCGCTCCCGCCTTTATGTTCGCCTATTACCTTCCCGGTGGTGCGCAGGAGCAGCGTCTTCTTTATCAAGGGATCATCGGCGCTTTTGCCTGCCTCGTCATCGCTCTCGGCGTTTTCCACGACCTGCCGCCGTTTCGCCACGCCCTACGCCTCATGAGCCGGATGCGCGTCAAGTGGGGCCTCGCTCTGTTCTTTGCCATAGCCGCCCCATGGTTTGTTTACATGACCGTCAAGCACGGCTGGCCGTACTGGCAAGAGTTCATTTTTTACCATCACCTCGGGCGCGCCGCCGGGACCATCGACAAGCCCGGCGGTACCTTCGACTACTTCGTGAGACAGATTGCTTTCGCTGCATTTCCGTGGACGGCATTTGTACCGGTGGCGATCTACAAGTTCCTAGGACGGGCGAGCCCATGGCGCAGCATAGCCAATCGACGCAACCTCTATCTCTTGTTGGCAACCCTATTGCCCTACCTGTTCTTCACTCTGTCAGCGACAAAATTCGCCCACTACATTATGCCGGTCATTCCCATGCTGGTGGTACTCCTCGCTGTGTCGATTGGCTGGCTCGGCAAGAGCGGTGAGGAACGTGTTCCCCTGGCTGAGGATGGCCCAGCGGTTGGTCCGCCTGTCGAGCCCTATGCCGATCACAAAAGGACATGGCATGAGCGGCTTGGTTCGAGTGGTGACATGTTGGTCATCGCCGCCACGGCGCTCATCGTCTTCGGTATCCTCGCCCACGATCTGGTCCTCGATTTCCGCTACTTCTTGCGGCTGTTTCTCTATTACTTCAACCGCGAGACGCCTTTCGACTACCAGCCGTTTGTGGTGTTGCAGTTCATCTTCTTTCCCATGGGCATCGTCATAGGCCTGTTGCTCTTCGCCCGTTGGATCGGACGCATACACCTGGTGGCGTTCTCGACTCTCGCGGTGGTTCTCGCCTGTTATTTGAGCTGGGTGACGATGCCGGCCATGAAAGACACCTATTCATTCAAGTCGTTTCTCGGCGCCTACACTGAGCTCGCAAAACCAGGCGAGCCCATCGCGCAGTATAACGACTGGCAGCAGCCGGTGCGCTCGGTGATCTTCCTCTTCCAGAATCGGTGCGTCCATTTGCGCAACGACAAGCAGGCCACGGCGTTCCTCAAGAGGCCCGGCCGCAAGTTCATCATGGTGGACAAGGACAGACTCGCCGACCTGCGACGGGTGGCCAAGGAGGCCGACACACAGCTCTATGTGGTCTTTGATGGCCACCCCTACGGCCGCATGGTCTCCGACGTCGCCAATCCACAGGACACCCGCAAGGCCGCCGCCCACATCCTCAGCGAGCTGCCCGCGGACGTTAACAAGATCGACGCTAACTTCCAGGACATGATTCGCCTGATCGGCTGGCAGGCCGTTCCCCCGAAAATCGCTCCGGGCAAGTCCGCAGAGGTCTCCCTCTATTACAGGTGCGAGAAGACCATGTCGCAGGACTGGCAGATCTTCATCCACGGCGATGGCCCACAAGGCGGGAGCAATCGCCTGCACCTCGACCACTTCCCGGTGGAAGGGCTCTACCCCACCACCGAGTGGCAAGAGGGCGAGATCATCCGCGACACCTTCTCCGTCAAGGTGCCCCATGACTATCCGTTCGATTACATCGAGCTATGGAACGGGTGGTACATGGGCAACCAACGGCTCAAGCTCACCAACAACCCGCCAAACGACGGCCAAGATCGCGTTCGCGGTCCTCGCATTGTCATCCAACGCGAGTAACCGCGTCCTCTGCAAACGCCGGAACCCGTCACCCCTACGTGTTATGTAGGGAAAATGTTGGCGTCAGACCAAGCCGTGTTTGCGCCGGAGACCACTCTCAAAGAGGTCTTTGGATTCGACGCGTTCCGCCCCGGACAACGCCAAGCAATCGATGCCCTTCTCGAAGGTCGGGACGTCGTCATTCTGGCACCAACCGGCGGCGGCAAGTCCCTTTGTTACCAGATCCCCGCCATCCTCAAACGCCGAGCTGGCCATGGCCCCACCCTAGTCGTGTCGCCACTCATCGCTCTAATGAACG
>MGST01000064.1:4330-16997 GCA_001798605.1 Deltaproteobacteria bacterium RIFOXYA12_FULL_58_15
ACTTGCGAGTTTTCGCCGATTGCTCGGACGAGCCAAACCGGCAGCCATCGCCATCGACGAGGCACACTGCATCAGTCAATGGGGTCACGACTTCAGGCCGGAGTACCTGCGCCTCGGTGAGCTCAAGGGCCTGCTGCGCATACCGACCATTGCCCTTACCGCTACGGCCACCGGTCGCGTGCTCGACGAGATCGGTTCGTCGCTTGAGCTCCAAAATCATCTGCTCGTCCGCGGCAACTTCGCGCGACCGAATCTGCGGTTTGTCGTGCGTCACATAGGCAAGGACGCCGACCGCATCGAGGCTCTCTGTGAAGCCCTCGAGCGAGCAGGCATGCGCAATCAAGGAACCGGTCGCGCCATCGTCTACTGCTCCACCCGAAAGAAGGTGGAAACCGTCGCCAAAACCGTGAAGGCCCGTGGTTTTGCCGCCGGCTACTATCATGCCGGTCGCACCGACAACGCTCGCAATCAAGCGCACCGGTCCTTCGACGTCGGCAGAGCGAGGATCCTGGTTGCCACCAACGCCTTTGGCATGGGCGTCGACCACCCCGATGTTCGCCTCATCGTCCACTTCCAGACCCCTGGGAGCGTCGAAGCCTATTACCAAGAGGCCGGCAGGGCCGGTCGTGACGGGTTGCCAGCCGAGTGCCTGTTGCTGTTTGGCATCGCCGATCTGGTCACCCAACGCTTCCTCAACCAGAAGAACACACGCTCGACGACGAGCAATCGTCGCGAAAACCTTCTCGCTGGCATCGAAGCCTACGCGCGTGCCACGAGGTGTCGACAACAGGAGCTCACCGCTTATTTTGGCGGCGAGCCCATGGAGCGGTGCGGGCGTTGCGATGCCTGTACCGATCTCGACGGGCTCACCACACATCTCAACGCCGTCGAAACGGCCCATGCCAATGCCAAGGCCAAGCGCTTCCGGCCGTGCGACTCGCCGACTGCGGAGGAAATGGAGACCGTGGTGGCCGCAGTCACCGCCTTGAAAAAGCCCGTCGGCAAGAGCGCCTTGGCGAAAGCCTTGCGGGGCAGTATGGCCCGCACCCTCAAACGGGGCGGCCTGCTCAATCTCGACCAACACGGAGAGCTCAAGGCCCACACCGAGCCATGCCTCGTCGATGCCATCGACACTCTTATTCGCGAAGGCCGACTGGAACGGCGCGGCGACAAGTATCCAACCGTGTGGCTCAAGGGACGACCGGTGCGACCCAAAAAAGATGGCACATTGCTGCGCACGGCACGCCCGGGCTCAGACCTGCGCCGCGCTCTCGACAGCTATCGCCGACGGGAGGCTAAACTCCTCGGTTGGAAACGCTACATGGTCTTCAACAATCAGGCTCTGGGCCTTATCATTGAGCAACTGCCCGACTCCCTGTGGGCGCTTGGGCAAATCCATGGCATTGGCCCCGCCAAGGTCGATCGATTCGGTGAAAGAATCATCGAGATCGTTCGCCGTCACGCACCGGCCTAGGCCAAACTCGATGGACTTTGTCCGTCATGAACGACGGCGATCCAGCGCCGCAAAGATCCCGGTGTTCTTCGGGTTCTTCCCAACGAAACATGGACGCAAGGTTCTTCGCAATGAACCACTCATCGCCGCAGTGGACCTGTCACCTACTGCAATCGGTTGAAAAACGGCAGCAGGAGCGCCCTCGACGTCTGGCATGCCTCTTGCTGCTGTTTTCGGCACCAAAGGGGTGCAAGTGTACAAGAAGACCACGCTCCTATCCTCCGCCGTCAGCCTGCTGTTGACTACCGTCGCAGGCGCCGCCGAGGTGCCATCGCATCTGACCATTACGATTGGCGGCCGGCGCCATGAGCTGCATCGGCGTCAAGAGGTCGCCGGCCGTGCGGCGAAGCCCACCAGCATCAAGGGTGTGGCCATGCGACCCTTGGGCCATCCGCAGCAACTCGGTGCCGAGCTGCCGGTGTTCGGTCGACTCCTCGTTATCGTCACCACCGAAGACCTCGGGCGCGCAAGCGCCGTGCTGCCGGAGTACATCGACTGGCGGGTCGCTGGAGGTTGGCAGGTCGTGGTTGGGTTGGAGCACGATTGGGATCAACCGAGCCTGCGCGATGGTGACGACCGCCAGGCGCGTATTCGTGCCTGGCTCAAAAAGGTGTACGCCGCCCACGGCTCCGGCTACCTTTTGCTCATCGGTGATCCGCACCCCGATCACCGCGGTGTGCCCATGCGCCGGATGGAGCCGATGGCTCACTTCCCGGGAGTCGGCCTGGTGGACCCGACGTTGTCACACGTGCCGACCGACTTCTACTATTCCGATCTCGAGTCCGACTGGGATTGTGACGGTGACGGCGTCTTCGGCGAGTATCCCGACGACGACGGTTGGGGGTGCGCCGACTGGGGGCCGGAGTTGATCACCGGCCGTATCCCCGTCTACGGCGGTGCCGACGAGCTCGATCCGGTGTTGACGGCGATCCTCGCCTACGAGCAAGCGAGCGACAAGTCGTACCGCGACCAGGCGCTCTTTGCCGGCGCTTTTGCCGGCTTTCGCGGACCGTGGCGACCGAGCTGACCCAATTCACCAATGACCCGTTGATCGTCGACATGTTGTCGGCGTACCAACAGACGCCGTACCACGCACTCGACTGGCTCGCCAACGGTTCGATGTATCACTATGGCGCAGCGCTCTTCTCGTACTTCGTCGATCAGGTCTACGGCAGTGGGAACGGCGCATTGCTCGGTGCCGCGTGGCGCGGCGCGATGCAACCGGGCGTTGTCCACATCGTTGACGGCTGGGCCGAGAGCACCACCCCCAACGAGCCGGACCTGCTCGACAGTCTACACCAGGTCATCACCGACAACGGTGGCAACTTCGACGAGGCGTTTGGCACCTTTGCGGTGTATCGCTACTTCATCGGCAGTTATGACGATGGTGCGCATTTCGCACATGCGGACCAGTGGACCGGTGCCGAGGTGCGCCTCGAACGGCGATACTATCCCGACGAGCTGCCAGTGGTCGGAAAATGGGCGGAGGACCCACCCGAACACCTCGGGTCGAGCTACATCGCGTTTGATGTCGGTGCCCTCACTGGGCCGCATGCCTTGCGCCTTGATTTCGAGGGTGATGCGGCAACGCGGTGGGACGTGCGGGTTCTCGGCATTGGCGACGGCGCTGCCCGTGAGACTCCAATCAGTATCGACGCCGCGACCGTGATGGGGAGCGTGATCGTTCCGGTTGCCGGACTCATGCGCGTCGTTCTGGTGGCGACGAACCTGGGCGACGATTCCCATGACCCCGACGAATACGTGTGGCCAAACAATTCGTTTGCCTATTCTGGTGGGCTTCTGGAATGCCCGGCACCGACCATCGAGGCGGTCACGCCACGGGTGTTGATCGCCGGCGAGACGACCACCACAACCGTTTCAGGCTCCGGCTTCATGGGCGGGCAGAAGCTCGCGGTAACCCCCGGCGGCGCGGGGATCGAGGTCACCGGCCTCGTGAGGCGGGACGTCAACACCATGGATGTGACCTTCGCTGTCGATGCCAACGCCAATTCCGGCGGTCGCGATCTGACCATCGAGCTCGAGTGCGGCCAGAGTGTCGTCGCCCCGCGAGCGATCGCCATCGAGGCGGCCGGTGGCTGTCGCGCCGCGCCCACAGCTACAGCCTGGGGGCTCGCGGTGCTCGCACTGGCCGTCGCAGGCTGCCGCTGTCGCCGCGCCCGACGATAGGGGCCTGGGGCAGCCGCAGGCTGCAATGGACCGATGCGCCCACCGCTGCACGCACGCGTCGGCATTCGCAACCGCGCCGGAGCCGACATCAATTCGCGAATTACACCCTCGAAGAAAGCCCTTGAATCACCTTCTGGCGGAAGCCATGATGCCCCTGCTTCTTCGTCACGGAGAGATCATCCATGCGCACATGGTTCGCTTGCCTTTGCGGCCTCTTGCTGGAAACCGCGCTGCCCAGTCGCACATGGGCCCAAACATCCAAAATCGCAGTGCTCGATTTCACGGCAGCGGGTGTCGAAGACGGACAGGCGAAGGACGTGACCACGAACCTCGTGAACCTCGTTGCCGCAGAGGTGGGAAGGTTGGGCTTCGAGGTCATCTCGACGGCGGACATCAACGCCATGCTATCGTACGAGAAGCAGAAGGATCTGGTCGGCTGCGAGGAGAACACGACCTGTCTCGCTGAGATCGGCGGAGCCTTGGGCGTGGACATGCTGCTTGGTGGATCGCTCGGCAAGCTGGGGGACACATACACCCTGTCCTTGAGTCTCGTGGACATCAAGACGGGCGCGGTCAAGAAGCGGTTTCACGGAGAAGCGGGGGACACAACCCTTCTGAGTAGCACGGCCAAACGTGGCGTCGCGGTTCTGTTCGGGAAAGAGGAAGATCGCGCCGGCTTCGGCACCGTGGTCGTCAAGACCGATCCACCAGGCGCGAGCCTGTTCCTCGATGAGGTCGAAGTCGGTGTGTCTCCCACGACGCTGGACAATGTGCGGCCGGGCGAGCACTCGATCGAGGCAAAGCAGGCCGGGCTCTCGGGCAAGGTAATCATCGAGGTGCGCTCTGAGTCCATCGAGAGGATCTCGATCAAGCTCCAGACGTCGCCGCCCGTAAAGCTCAAGATCATCTCCTCCCCGCCCGAGGCCAGTGTGTTCTTCGACGGGGAAGCGGTCGGACAGACGCCAGTGATCCTGCCAGAAGTGCGTGCCGGCAAGCACCGGGTGCGTCTCGAGATGGAGGAGCATCTGCCAAGCGACGAAGTCATCACGGTGTCTTATGACGAGTATGAGAAGGGCGGCCGGGTCCCAATCAAGTACGAGGCGACGCTCACCCGCAAGTTGTTCGTCCTGCCGGTTGAGCTGGTCGCGGTGGTGGGCAGCATGGCCGAGATAGACCATCTCGGCGACGGCGTGAGCTTCACCGGGGAGGTCGCGGTTGGATTCCTCGACCGCTGGGAGGTCGGTCTCGGCGTCACGTTGCCCATCGCCGTGTATTTGAGCGGTCGCTTCTGGGCCTTCAAAAAGGTCGTAGAGCTTGGTGCGGTGGCTCGCGTTGCCGCGGGCAAAGCTCAACCAGGCGGAGTCGACTTCGTGGCGGCAGGCGGCGGTCTCGCCCTCGGCTGGAACATGGACACCCTGGTGGGTCGGGTCGGCCTCCGATGGGAGGGGCTCGCGGTCTGGGAAGACACCTGGGGGACGGTCAACTTCCCGGTGACGCTGGCTGTGGTGTGGAGGTTGCCATGAGGATGTTATCGCTGGCCTGGGTTTGCGCCACGGTTGCGTGTGCTGACCTCAACCCTTTTCAAGCGCCCTATTTGATCTTGGATCATGAAGGCGGAAGCGTGGTCACCGACAGCACCCATGTCTACTGGGGGACCTACGAAGGTATCCGCGCCGTCGAGAAGACGGACGAGTCCGATTCCTATCTGTTGGTCAGGTTCTCGGAGGAGGAGCAAATCAGAGAATTGGTCGCGGATGACAACAATCTCTATTGGCTGACGGATACCTATTCCGGAGATCGCGGCGACGCCCCGTTGATCCTCCGCCGCGCGAGCAAGAGCGGAACGGCGAAGACGCCTTTTGATTACGACACGGCAGATCTGGAGCCGTGTCTCCCAGACACCAGCGAGGTAGGTGGCCTTCCACCCCAGAACCTCGCGTTGGATCGCAATCACGTCTACTTTGCTGCCCGGCCTTCGAATAGCGACGACTTCGCCTGCGAGGCCTACCGGGTGCCGACGACCGGCAACTCGCCGGCGACGTCCATCGGAGCGCCCGTGCCACCTGCCGGTGCGAGCGTCAACGCCCGTGCGTTGGCCGCAGACGAGAGCGCGGTCTATTGGGTCGTATCGATCGAGGGCCAGGATGGGACGGGCCGTTTGTACAAGAAAGGCACGAACCCCGAGAGCCCGTCCTTCGATCCCGTCTGCGATGTGGACAAGAGCACGAGTCGGATGATCATCGATGACACGAACGTGTGGCTGGCGACGAGAAACGGCATACTTCGAGTGGAGAAGGAAACCGGTGACCCGGTGGATCTGGTAGAGGGCAAGAAATCCGGCGGCACGGCGGCGGCGTTGGCCGTGGATGACACCGATGTCTATTGGGTGGTCGTGGGGTGGAGCATGTCACACGGGGGCGA
This sequence comes from Deltaproteobacteria bacterium RIFOXYA12_FULL_58_15, assembly GCA_001798605.1. GTDB lineage: Bacteria > Myxococcota > XYA12-FULL-58-9 > XYA12-FULL-58-9 > XYA12-FULL-58-9 > XYA12-FULL-58-9. The sequence goes on from MGST01000064.1 coordinate 10,452, forward strand.
AGCCACTTTGTACCGGACGGGCAAGGATGCCGGCGGCAACACGACCCAGATGGTCTCGTTCGTTCTCGATGCGCCAAACACCGACAACCCTCCGTACACCTGGGCCATTTCGGTGAGCGATGGCTGGGTGTACTCCGCGGTGTCTTTGGAGGAGAGCTTCGGCGGACCAGACGGGATCTTCAAGATTCACAACTGAGGACCCCATGTGATCACCTTCGGGACAGTGATCCGTTGGCGTCGTTTGGGCACCGTTGACAACGGAGGAACCATCAACACCTTATGTTAGCCGGAGATCGTTAACATTTAAACGTGTGGGAGGTGCCTCATGGATTCTGGATCGACTAACCGACGATCGGGAGCACGGTATGGGATTGGGTGGCATGGAGAATGTGAAGTGGGGGACGGCTTCGTCATGGGGCGCGTGCGCGACATAGGCAGAAATGGAGTCTTCTTTCAGCCGGTCACAGAGCTTTTGGGTTCACCCAGTTGGGAAACAGGGGAAGTCCCGTTGTTGCTCCGGCGGGGAGACAAGGTCTCGTTCTTGTATGAAACAGCGCCGGGCAAAACCGAGGTGTCGGTGTTTGCAACGGTCAAATGGGTCGGCAAGAGCCACCACCACGGTGAATCTGGGGTGGGGTTGGAATTCGTTGGACGGCGCGAAAAGAACTGGGTTGATTGAAGTACTGATTCAATCTTCAGCTCTATGGGAGCTTGCTGCCACAGCCACAGTGTTAGGTATCGCGGTGCGTGGGGCCGAATTGAAGGGCGAGCGCTGTATCGAACCCGATCACATCCATGCAGCGTGGGGTCAACTGCGCGACCAACACTGGATTTGATCCATCGGAGATGACCGACTCGTCGCTTACAGTGGAGTAATCGACGTCAATCGTGGCGCCAGAGAGCAAACTCAGCCAATTGATCGACTCTTGCTCTCCAGCAATCCAAACCTCGCCGCCGTTTCTTCTCACTCGACCACCCGAATCGGCCCCACGAGTCGCTGATTACAGCGGTTTATGTTGCCTATCCACTGGCGCGGTCAGATCAACCCGGTTCCGAGGCCCAGTGAGACGATGATCTCCGTTAGAAACCGCCTTCGATTACGAGGCTGCCGCACACGGTCACGAGGCCCTTGAGATCGTCCGGATAGCTCTGACTGCTCAGACGAAGGCCAACATCAAGAGCAGGCCAGATGCCAAACAGTAGGTCGAGCCCCCAGTGCCAGCCGAGTCTGAATGCGGCGTCCTCGCCGTCGGCAAGGGCATCTCGGACGTTTTCTGAATAGCTGGTATTCGCCCCTGATGAGACGTGACCATAGACCAGCTCAAGAGCAAAGGAGGGAACGACTCTGAATCGCCCTGCGGTGCTGTAGGCGACGCCCAGTCCGATCGCCCACTGGGTAAACGTCACGCTCCCATCGGCTTCGGGGAATGCCACAGTGCGCACGTCTAACCCTGCGAATGGTTCGAGCCCGAAGTCGAAAAGGTAGCCAAACCGACCCCCGACGCCCTGCCTGCCAGCCGCTTTCAGCGTGGTGCCGAGTTGGTGACCAGGGCTCGACATCGGGAAGAGCATGCCTCCGTGGCCGGAGATCCGTAGCTTGTGTCTCTGCCAGGGAGCGAAGGCAGAATCACGGGGTGCTGCGGCACCTGGCTCCAATGGACTGGTTTCCACGACTGCATAGGCCGGGACTCGCACCTCCCGCCGTTGCTGTTCTTCGTTTGGGGATGACCAGGTGACGGTGTGGACGCCCGGAATGACCGGCAGCCGGTCAAGGGGCGCCTTGCCCTTGGCCACGCCGTCAACGAGAATCTCGCCTTCACCACGGACGGTGAGGTAGCCGAAACCCGCTGTCCGCTCCGGGTGAACGAGGTGCGCTCCCCACTGGCGTATGGCTTCGATGAGCAGCGTCTCGTCTGCCGCAACCTCCTTCGAGACGTGGCGAACAGTCGTGGCATGCTTGGCGTCGAGCAATTTCAAGCTTATGGTGTAGATGGTCCCCACTCTGCCGATTGAGCCGACCGTGAGGTGGTCGGCTCCCAAAGCGCCGCCGATCTCAGCAAGACACGAGACATCATCACTGCAGCCGAGCAGGTCACGTTGCTTCTCAAGCGCCAGCATGCTGTTGATTTCGCTCTGACCCAGAACAACGATCGATGAACTCGTTTCGCGAATTGTCGAAGCAAGGATCTCCGAAAGACTTCTGGCTGTGTTGACGTCAATGCCGAATGCGGTGAGGTCAAGCACAAGCAGGCGGTCCGTTGGCGGATCAGCCGCCAAGACAGGATGGGCACTGATGCACATCACCGCGACAGCACAGCGAACGAGAGTACTCGAACTCTTCATGGCTTTCTGCCCCTGCGGGTACGTTGTCTGTCACCTGTATAGCGCTTCTTGAACTTCCGTGTCCACGACGGGAGCGCGCCCGATCGCAAGCTGCATCTCGCGGCATCGAAGCTGAGGCTACATCTTCCTCGGCAGGTTCGTGAGGCTGCCGCCCCAGCCGCTCTGGCATGGCTCCAAACCAAGCACCCAGCTCGGCTGCCAATGTGATCACCTCTGTATCTCTAGTATCGAACTGTCAGGGCGCTGCGAATCAAGGAATGGCTCAATCTCCACCGCAGAGGGCGCCCGACACGTTGACGTCGACCTCTAGGACGATCTTGCCGTCGATCGTAGTCTCTTTGCTGGGCCGCCTGCCTGTGACCTCGCTCGTGATGTTCATCGACTCCGCTGCCGCATATGGCGCGAGGTCAACGTTTTCAACCTCCAGGCCAACCGTTGTCAATCCAGCGGCGAATGGACCGCCGCTGGCGATGAGCTTTCGCTCCAGGCCTTGCGACTCGACAAAGAACTCCAGATTGTCGATGAACGTGAAGTCACGACCTTCGGGCGGAGTGTCGGTGATCGTCAGGGTGAGGGACTGGATGTGGACCGAATCGATCTGCTCTCGCTCGACGCCCTGATTCTGGAGCTCCTGGTTCTGCGAGATGTCCATGTTGAGGAAGCCGCCAAAGCCGAGGTCGCCCGCAAGCTGCTCAAGCAGTGACGCACCTTGAATCGTGGTCGATGAGCTCTCCTCGATGGTGAACTTGTCAATGTCACCACAAGTGATAGCAGCCAGAATCAAGGCAATTGTTCCGTACCTCAAAGCTCGATGAGTACCCATATTCACCTCCCTGCGACGTTGCGGTCGAACCACGGTGAGTGTATCGCGCCGCGGTGCATGAATCCACTTTGTTTGGTGTCTGCTTTGTTTGGTGTCTGCTCAACAAGCAATGGCGAGAGCCGGTTGTTGATCTCTTCTTCGCGAGCGACATGTCGGCCGAGACGTCGGTTGAAACTTTTCGCCGTAAGGGAGTTTGTTGTCGCAGGAGTAAACGCGAGCGGGACTAGGGCACATCTCATAACCACTTTGCTGTGTTTTTGGACGTCATTCCCGCGAAAGCGCATTCGCGGGAATGACGAAATGCGAATCAAGGAGGTTATGAGACGTGCCCTAGAAACCCTGGTTCAAATCAATAGCGTGGCTGATGTTGATCAAGACATCCTTCGCAAGAACGGGCTGAGTTGCACCCACAACCTTGCGAGTGGCGATAGCATAAGTGTCTCCCCGATCCGTCATCGCAACAAGACCCACCACCTTCCGCGTTGCAATCGCACTTCGGATCGGCGTACCGCACATACCCGAAGGACATTCAGCACCTTGCGCAAAGACCGGCAATGCAGAGAAGCTGGTTGCAATCATCACTGCAAAAGCGCTCAGAGTCTTCATGGTGGATCCCCTTGTTTGAGTTGACTACACATTGCAGGATGCGGGCCATATGGAACGATAACAGCGGAGACCCAAACTACCTGAGATCAAGCCAGTTCTCTCAGGTGCATGTGTAACGACCACTACAGTTCTGCTCAACTTATGGGCAGTGGTATGACCAAAAATGAGCAGGTCAAGAATCCAACTTGGCGGTGCGGTACCTCAAAGTCTGAGGGGTACTTTGAGCTTGCGCGCCACCGCACTTTGATTGCCTTCAAATCGGGGCAGAATCATCAGGGCTGGCGCCTGAACCTATCCTGCATCGAGTATGCTTGCCAGCAGTTTTGAAGTAGTTCCTGTGCACCCAACCGATGCTGGTGCTATAAAGCCTCATGTTCTTGTTATCCCAATTGCGTGAGGAACAGCCCTTTGCGGTCACAACTTTGACCCAGGCTATTGAGGGCGAACGCAGACACCACGCATACCTCTTCGCTGGCCCGTTGGAGGCCAGCGCCAACAACCTCGTTATGGCGATGGCAGGATCATTGTTGTGCACCGATCGCCGTGGTTCCGACGCCTGCGGCACGTGCGCCGGATGTCGCAAACTCGCCGGCAAAAACCATCCAGATCTCGTCCACCTCCAACCCGACGAGAAAGGCAATCTGAGCATCGACACCATTCGCCAACTGGCAAACCGCCTGTCATTGCGCGCTACCGAGGCCGATACAAAGATTGCGATCATCGAGCATGCCGATGCCATGAAGCCACCGGCCCAGAATGCTCTACTCAAGACCCTCGAGGAGCCGCCGGGCCCCACCTGCTTTTTGTTGACCACGACCCGAATCCGGACCTTGTTGCCCACGATCCGCTCACGCTGCCAAACCGTCCGCCTTGCACCAAAGAAACGCGCCGGCGCATGGCGAGTTCTGGCAGAAGCGGGCATTGACCCTGAAATCGCACAAAGGCTGGCAGCACTGGTTGGGCCTGATGTGGACCGCGCTCAGGAGCTCGTGGACAAAGGCGCAGGTGAGATCATCGCAGCCCTGAGTGGAATCCTCACTCTCGATGTGCCCATCCCGACCATCATGAACGCCGCGGCCGATCTGGGCGGCGACAAGGAGCGCGCCGATCTAGCGTTCGCACTGCTCGAAGTCGATATCCGTGACCGATTGGCCCGTGCCCACGGCGCGATAGGTGCCTCGTACAGCGAACAAGCCGGCACAGATTTGCCCGTGTCCCACCTCTGCAATGGTGCGGCACAACTTCAGACAATTCGCCGTTATCAGGCAGTAAACCTCAACCGGACCATGGCCCTCGAGACGGTGCTACTTGCCGTCACCGGCCACGTCACGCCCACCAGGAGTATGGCGTGAGCAATCAACCAGGCGACGATCGCGAAGTGCCAGAAACTGTCGATGTAGCCATGCCAGAGGTTTCGGCAGACGCCGACGACGCCATAGCCGACGACAACATGGCCGGCGACGACGTGACCGACGACGACGTGACCGACGACAACGTGACCGACGACGACATAACCGATGACGACATGATCGACGGCTCATACGACGACGTGACCGATGGCCCATACGACGACATGACCGATGGCCCATACGACGACGTGACCGACGGCCCATACGACGATGACATGGCCGACCAGGACCAGGTCCGGCCAATGGCTGGCGACGGCCTGACGTCTGTTCTGGTTCGCCTGCGAGTTCCCGATCAGACCGATGAATTCGACGCCGGACGTTGGGATTTGCGCGTTTCTCAACAGGTACTCGTCGAGGCCGACCGTGGTGGCCAAGCGGTGGGCACTGTCATTCGCGTGGCACAAAAGCGGCGACGCAAGCAACCTTTGAAACGGGTCGTGCGGCCCATCAATGCCGAAGACTTGCGTATTATCGAACGCAACCGTGTGCGTGAGCGCGAAGCACATCTTTTCTGTGTTGAGCGCATCAAAGCACGTGAGTTACCGATGAAACTGGTATCGGTGGATCTCGCTCACTCTGGAACCCGCGCCGTTTTCTATTTCTCCAGCGCCGATCGGGTCGATTTCCGTTCGTTGGTCAAAGATCTGGCCAGACGTTTTCACACCCGAATAGAAATGCGTCAGATTGGTGTGCGCGACGCCGCCCGACACACGGGTGGCATTGGCATCTGCGGACGCGAGCTTTGCTGCGCAACTTGGCTGTGCGCCTTCAAACCTATCTCGATTCGTATGGCCAAGGATCAGAACCTCGCCCTCAATCACCAAAAACTATCAGGCCTTTGTGGTCGTTTGCGCTGTTGCTTGCAATACGAGCAGGAGACCTATCAAGCACAACGCAAGGGTCTGCCCAAGATTGGCAAGCGCATCGTCACGCCTGAGGGCGAAGGCCGCATCAAAGACGTCAACGTCTTGCGCCGATTGGTTCGGGTGCAACTGCTCGACGGTGGCTACGTTCAATACGACGCCGATGAGGTGCAACGGCCAACGGCCGAGGTGCAACCGCGACAAGAACAGCCAAGACAAGAACAAGAACAGGAACAAGAACAAGAACAAGAGCAACCGATTCAAGAACAAACGCGACAGGAACAAACGCGACAACAATCAGAGGATCAGTCGAGGGCACCGTCTTCTCAAAGCCGGGGCAATGACACCAGCGACGCGGCTGCGTCAGCAGCTTCCGATCGTCTGCCATCTGGCGATGACAGCCAGGGCAGCGACGCATCGAAGACGAACACATCCAGTCGACCACGTCGCCGCCGCCGTCGTGGTCGGCGCGGCCGGAAGCCCCAGGCACCCGGTCAAGGCG
>MGST01000065.1:0-15623 GCA_001798605.1 Deltaproteobacteria bacterium RIFOXYA12_FULL_58_15
CAGATCTTGGTTCCGCCTAAAGGCGAAGGATCTCGCCCATCCTAGAGCTGAAACATTAGCCCTAATCACTCACAACATCAAAACGAGCGTTGTGGAATTCAACGCTGCGAATGACCGCCTCTGCGGCAGCAGGACCACCGAGCTCCACCAGGTCGCCCAGGATGGGTTGCAGAGCAAAGGCGGCAGCACGCGCATCACTCTGTGGACCGCAATACGCGGACCATCCACTCATTTGCTTGAGTGCCGCACCGAGTGGTTCGCCGAGCACACTCTGCAAACATGGGGGCCCAGCCTGCCAACTGTCACGCAATCGCTGCAGAGGCTCCTTGGCTTGCTGCAAATCGGCGCAGGCGGCTACTCCCGAAGTCCGCCTTTGCCAAACAGGATCACCGACAATGAAGGGTGATGCGGCGTCGAGTAGCCTTGCCGTTTGGGCATCGCAGAATGGCTCGAGCTCCTTGAGTTGGGTGTCTGCATAAAGAGCATCACCACCAACGGCGAGCATGATGCCGCGAAGTTGTTGTGACATGGCACGCACGCGCTCGACGAACAACGAGTATTCCTCTCCGTCTGAGTTGAACAGGTCCCGACGACGCTCGCCGAGATGGTTTCCAAGCGCTTCGCTCAGGCTCATTGCGTCACTCACCGCCGCACAGGCGGCGTCATCGGAGAGGAACCCAACTGTTCTGTCTTGATACGCCGAGATCTGTTGTTGCAGCCCCTCAGGCAGAGCCAAGACCAGGTCGGCGTCCTCGTGCGGCGCAGCAGCTTGTGCGGGTCCATCTTCTTGTGTGGCCTCCCCTGAATTCTCGAGGCTCTCAGCTTGCCGACGCACAGACTCGGGCGCGGTGCCATAGCTGTCGGCCCGTTTGTCGTAGCCCCACAACTTCCAATTGACCTCACCAACACCTACGCCAGTTGCTTCGACGTCAACAACAACGAGGTCGAGGCGCACCCGGTTGCCCGAAAGCGACACGCCAATGGCATCGTTGATCGGAAAAGCGTGTCGGCCCTGCGGGCTCGGCCCCAACTGAGCGTGCAAGATGCCGACATGCTTGCCTCCTCGTCTGAGAACAGCCACCACCGTCGCGCCGTCGGCCAATGCGGTGTCTGCCCCAGAAAGCACCAACTCCCTTGGCTCGCCTGATTCATCGCGATCGCCAAGCGCCACACTGACGCCCGCGAGATCTGCGCCACCCATGGACATCGGTCCATCCCAATCAAAACGCGCCGAGGCAAAGCGCGCCAATTGCGACATCATCAATAGGTCTTTGCTCTTGGCAACAGCTGCAAGCTCTTCCTTCACCGCCTCGTCGAGTTTGCCGTTGCGAAAGTAGATGGTGGCAAGGGTGTCGCGAAATGCCGACTCCCCAGGGGCACGCTCGACGGCCTCACGTGCTGCCTCCTCTGCCCTTACCAGGACTGACTCAGACGTACCCGGGTCGAGAGCCAGCCCCCACGCAAAGTTGTTGAGCTCAGCCGGACCAAGAGAAGCATCAGAAAGAAGAGTCATCACCACCTTCTCCCGATGCTTTTCGTTGAACTCCGCGGCATAAAGCGCCGCTTCGCTGAGGTACCACAGGACCATCACGGATATGGCGATCGCCACCGACTTAGCCATGCTGCCCGAGGGAGAACCAAAATGGGAGACGTCTCTGCCCCACAGAAACGCAGCGGTAATGGCGGCACCAGCGACAAACCCCCCTGCGTGGGCCGCAGCGTCAATGCGTATGCCGAGCGGCAGGACCTGAAAGAAAATGACCAATCCAACGTTTAGGCCAACAATGGTGGCCCACCAGCGTGGGGTCTGTCGAAATCCCAGAGGTAGCTCCGTGCGAAAGTACCAGTTGACAAACGCCAAGCCGCCCATCAATCCGAAAACTGCACCGGATGCTCCCACCGATGGGCCTGTTCCAACCGCCAACGTCGCAAGTGACGCGGCGACGCCGCTGCCGAGATAGAGGACGAGAAAACGTGCAGAGCTGAGAATGGGCTCCATCACCCGGCCCAACATATACAATGCAAAACCGTTGACGAGGATGTGCAACGGCAGGCCGTCTATTTGGAAGTGCAGAAAAGACGCCGCGATGAGACGGAAGTGCTCCCCGTCGCGGACCAGCACCGGAACGAGGGCACCCCAACGGATGACCCCGAGCGGGTCGTCACCGTCCGAAAGTTGCTGATTGAGAAAGACCACGATCAAAACGCCGAGCAGTGCCTGCATGACGATCGGTCGCGTCGTCAACACACGCTCAGCGAGCTCTTGTTTGCGCATTGCCGCACGCAGCGTTTCCTGGCCCTCTGGCAATGCAACAACGCGACGAGTGATCTCCCCAACCACCCGCTGCGCCGCGTCTTCGCCCGTGAAGATCGAGAACGGCAACAAGAACAGTCGAAATCGGGTCTCAACCAAAACCGAAGCCCGCGCGACTGAGCCCACAATGCCGACAGAGAGTATGTCCCCATAGGGAACTTGGCGGGCGTAGCGGGATTCGACGCTGGCGGGAAGCTCAACACGATCGGTGTGAAAGACAATCGTCGGCATCGGATACCGGCGAATCCACAGGCGCCGACCCAATACGAAGGCGGCCAACACCGCCAACGAAACCAGGGCTCCGACTGCGACTGCGAGCTCGGTACCATCACCGGTACCACCACCGCCGACATCCCCGTTTCCATTCCCAACGACCGCCGCGGCGACCGCAACGACCATTTGGATGGCACCCATGCTGAACCACCCGATCACCACCGCAAACATAATGATTCCACCGGACCAATAGGCCGGCCGAATCAACTCGATTCGGGAGTCCGAGGACGAATCTTGCTCTTGCCTGATTTCCATTGCGGCACAGGTTGCAAATTCTGGCCCAATAGGCAAGAGCCCACCGGCAAAACACGATCGTTTCTGCCCACCCATCGCCATCCAAGATCTGAGGGGGCCCCAGAAGCCCGTTCGCGGCGGTTAGTTCCAGTCAGCCGTACTGCTGGTAGAGGCGATGACGAAAGCCGACACCGAGGTCCATCGCAACTTTCTCGCACGCTTCAATATCCAAGCCAGGGACCCCCACTGCAGTGGCCATCACCTCGAGGCCAGCGTCCCGAGCTGAGACGATGAAGGCCTTGACCGCATCGTATGCGGCAGCACCATGTTTCGACTTGCACAGGCTCGCGTAGGTTTGTGCGTCGGCGGCATTGAGAGACACACTGACAGCATCGAACACCGTCGCGAGCTGTGCGGCGACATCCTGGCCGTAAACGAGATTGGCGAGGCCATCGGTATCGACCCGCAAACGTAACCCGGTGCCAAGTCGCTGTCTCAAGGTACCAGCGAGGGCGAGAAGCTCGGGCAAACGCAGGGTCGGCTCGCCCAAACCAACAAACACGACCTCGTCGATATCTGGACGCCGGCTCATCTGTGCATCAATCTCACGTTGAACATCTTCGATCGGCGGGTCCTCCCGAAGGCGCAGCCAATGTCCCTTCACCCACCAATCACGACGTTCGATCTTGGGGCAGAACGTGCATGCCAAAGTGCAACGACTGGTCAGATTGACGTAGAGGCTATTGCGGATCGGATAGGCAAGCGGAGTCTTGGCATCCACAGGAAGGTCAAACAGGCCGATAGCGTTGCGCGATGTGATGCGGCCTATGTCTTCGCCCGACAATCCCTTGAGTGATCCGACCACCCGAGCGGTGTCGATAACATAGGCAGGCTCATTGCGCCTGCCGCGATGGGGCACCGGCGCCAAATATGGGCTGTCGGTCTCTATGAGCAAACGGTCTAGGGGCATCTGACGCACTGCCTGTTGGAGATCCTCAGCCTTCTTGAAGGTCACGACGCCGGGGATCGACAGATGCAGGCCACGCTCGACGTAGTCACGAGCCTCGCTCTCGTTCCCGGTGAAACAATGAACCACCCCTCCCCGCTCGGGCAATCCCACCTCATCGATGAGGGCCAAGGTGTCTCTGTGGGCTTCGCGGGTGTGCAGCATGATGGGTGTGTTGTGCGCGCGAGCAAGCTGCAGCATCCAACGGAACACCTCAAGCTGAACATCATGTGGGGCAAAATCGTAGTGGTAATCGAGACCCACCTCACCCAAAGACACCACCCGTGGGTGAGCGAGAAGCTCGGCGATGGTGTCGACATCCGCCGCTCTCGCTTTCGCCGCCTCATGCGGATGCAAACCAATCGCAGCAAGAATTCCCGGAACCCGCTCGGCCAGAGCCACCGCCTCCCGAGCGCCTTCGGTAACCCCGGATGCGCCCACAGCGATAATGTGAGTGAGTCCAGCGGAAAATGCGCGGGCGATGACTTCATCGAGTTCATCGCCAAATGTCGCCCGCTCCAAATGACAGTGTGCATCGATATACATGGCAGCGGGTAAGGTCGTCTTTGTTGGCGCTCGGGTCAACCTCGATTCGAGCGTTGCGCCCCGCGCGCGCCATTAGTAGCCTTGCAGCTTCGAATCACCGAGGAGCCGTGATGAGCCTGATTCTATGTGTTCTTCTTGCTGCCAGCGATGCTGATGTTCGCCCTACCGTTGCCATTGTGCCGCCAGTGCCGACCACCGGTTCTGAGCGGTGGATTGGCATGGCCATCGCCGACAACCTCGACTCACGACTGTTGTTCCACAGTCGTTTTGACCCCAAGACGGTGAGCCGCGTCTATCCCCTCAATGTGTTTGGTTGGCGCCAGACCCAAAGTGCTGCCCGAGCTGAAGGGATTGACACGACGAAGCCCATCGACGGCCCACAAACCAAGAAACTGCAGCGACAGCTCGGTGCCGACTACACCTTCGCAGGGACGTACGACCTCGAGGGAAAACAAGTCATTCTTTTCTGGCGCCTCTATGGCGATTCCAAGCGGCGCAATCGTACCACCACGTTCGATGTTTCAAACTTGGCCGATGGCACCGACAACTTGGCGGCCGAGCTCCTCGAGGCCCTTGGCCAAAGCGACAAAGGCCTCAAGACCCACAAACAGCAATCGATACCCTTGGCTACAATGAAGCCGTATGGCCAAGCCCTCGAGGTGCTCGACAGGCAATCCCTCGATCCCCGGGCCCACCTCGTGTTGCCACGGGATGAGGTCGCCCGCGCCCATCTGCAACTCTCCGCCGCCACCGACGCGAGCCCTGGCTTCGTCCGGGCGTGGGTCATCCGCGGCATCGCCAGTATCATGCTCGGCGAAATGGAACGCGCCGAAGAAGAGCTGGTGCATGCAATGACGTCCGCTGGCGAGTTTGAGCCGACCACTTCCCTCGGGCTGTACTATCTCTACGAGCACCAAAAGAAATCCGCAGAAGCCATCGAAGTCCTCGAGGACGCCACCAAGACGCACCTCGGTTTCCTCCACGGCCTCGGCTACCTCGGTCAAGCCTACATGCGCAATTCGCAGAACCACGAGTCGCTGCGCGTTTTCTCCACCTATCAGGCACGGGTACCCAAGAGCCCGTGGGCCCGCGTCAAGCGCGCCGAGGCGCTCTCGCACATTGGCAACCACGACATCGCCGTCGCCGAGACTCAGGCGGTCCTCGTGGAATTCCCCACGTCGGTCATGGTCCTGACCTCCTTGGCATCCCGGCAAATTGACGCCGCAAAACTCGACGACGCCCGCGCCACCATAGAGTCCGCCCTCGCGGCTCATCCCGACCATCCTGCATTGCTCACGCGCCTCAGCTATGTCGAGCTCGAGCAGAATCACCCAGACAAAGCGCTTGAGCTCGCACAAAGAGCAGTAGCCAAGCTCGGCGATGGGCGTGGCGAAGCACTCGCGGGCTACGCCCACCTCAACCTAGGGCATGCTCTCGCCTTGCTCGGCAAAAAGAACGAGGCCCTTGAGGCCTTCAAGAAAGCAGAGACGCTCGGCATCGACGCCGAGAACATCCTCGTTCTGTGGCGGGACAATCGTCTTCAAGAAATCATGAAAGACGGCCGCAACCCCTTCAAACACAAAGAGGGACACCAGCACTGAAGGATTAGTCAAGACTTGACTCAAAACTGGCCGGTAAGCGCAAAACCAACATTCTCGAGCCCAACAACGGGCACCAACACTGTGGCCGTTGGCTCATCATCGCCCGAAAGCAACCACACGAGAACACCGCCGGCAATGGCGGCTCCACCGACGACGTAGCTGATGTTGGCAAAAGTGGCCATCGATTCGGCATCCTCCGCAGCTCGCTGTGCTCCAACCGCATAGATAGGCAGACCCTCGTCGGTCTCACGCGTGGTGGTGTTGGCCTCATCTTCAAGACTCTTTGCGCTCGAGCCCAAGACAGCCCCACCGGTAACGCCCGCTGCACCGACAACCCACAAAGTGATCGGCAACCAGGTAATCTTTGGCAAACCACCACCCTTCTTCTCCACCGACGGCGGTGGCTCAACGGCAGCGACCGCACCTGAGTCCGAATCTGGTGTTGGCTCCAAGTCTGGCGTTGAGGCTGGTTCTGGTTCTGGTTCTGGTTTCGCTTCGGCTGGCTTGGGCGCTGTGGCAACTTTCTTGCCCAAACCAAGCGCCGTGGCCGCCTTGGAACCGGGGCCGAGCAGCTTGTTGACTGAGGTCGTGATCGTCTTGATGAGCGCGTCAACCTCGCCCTTAACCGTCTGGTAGACGCGAGCTTCCGTGTCGGCCATGCGAATGTTGATCAACTTGATGTTGACAACATAGGTTGAGCCAACCTTTCCAATGTGGCTGGCGACTATGCGATCGACACCCAGCGCACCACCAATTTCCGCCAAGCACGCGGCGTCGGTACAGCCGACCATGTCTTTGGTCTTCTCAAAGCCGAGCATTGCCTGAACATCACGGCCGCCGATGACCTTGTACATTCCGAGATTGTCGATCTCGACCGTTAAGACCTCGGTCAGGGTCGGCAGCAAAGAGGGGTCTACGCCGGTACCCGAAATGTCGAGTACAGCGACCGCACCCTCTTCGGCCAATGCAGAAGTTGAAGCAAGAAGAACAAACAAGAATCCCCACCGCGACATGGCAGCTCCTCCGTTTTTCCACAATATCTGGACATACTAGTTCGCATGTCTCGGAGATACAATGGGACTTCTGCCGCCTCTGCCGCCTATGTCGCCTCTCGAAGCAAAAAAACCAACGTTTGCCGCGGCCCGGGCTGAGGTGGTAAGCAACATCCCATGGGCGAACGGCTAGTCTCTCTTTTCCAGGCCCTGTTCAGGGTCCGTCCCGAAGAAGCGAAGCGCACCGGGATGGCGTTCGGATACCTATTCTTTGCCATCGGCGCATTCATCATTGGGCGCATCGCGCGCACGGTGTTGTTCCTCGAAATCCCCGGCTACAAAGAGAAGCTCCCCCTCGCCTACGTGCTCATCGCGATCACCGTGTCGATCACGATGTATTTTTACTCCCGCATTGAACGGAAGCTGCGTCGGGATCAGACCAACGCGATCACACTCGTGGCGTTGGTTCTGGGAACACTGGCTTTTCGTTTCACCCTGAACGGTGACGGTGACGCACCCAAGTGGGGGTTCTATATTTGGGTGGAGATCCTCGGCGGCTTTTTGATCATTCAATTCTGGGCTTTCATCAACGAGATCTTCAACTCCCGCCAGGCAAAACGCGTTTTTGCCATCATCGGTGGCGGCGGGGTCATCGCCAACATCATCTTCGGACTCGGAATCTCCCGCGCGGTGAAATCTCTCGGCACCGAGAACCTCCTCTATGTCCTCTGCGGTTGTTTGTTCGCCAGCTTCATTTTCGTAATCCTCCTCGGGCGCGAAGCACGACCCGAGCTCAAGGCAGCTCAGGAACGCAAGGCCCCCGCCGGCACCAAGGGCGCAAAGCAGAAGGCCCCGTTACCACAGAAAGTGTTCGCCAGCCGACACATTCAACTGATCGCCTTGGTGATAGTCCTCACTTACCTGGTTTCCACTCTCGTCGACTACCAGTTCCAGGTGATTGTCGGCGAGGAAATCCTCGGCGGCGAGGGAATCCTCGCCAAGGATGCGCGCAGTGAGTTCTTCGGCTTGTTCTTTGGCATCACCGGCATTCTTGGCGGCTTCGTCCAGTTCTTTGTCACCGCCAGGCTGCTCGAACGGTTCGGCGTCGCCGTAGCGCTACTGCTCTTGCCTGTGTTCATGCTCATGGGGTCGATGGGAGTTGTCGTCATTGGCCTGTTGGGACCGGCAACCGTCGCTTCAGCAATCAAGCTCTTCACCGCCAGTACCACCAAGGGCTCAGAGGTTGTGCTGCGTTACACCGTCAATGACACGACTCTCCAGCTCCTATACCTGCCGTTGCCAGCGCAGACGCGTGGACGCGCCAAGACCATCATCGACGGCATTCTCAAACCTCTTTCAATCGGCGTCGCAGGCCTTATCCTCGCCCTATTGGTGGGTCAGCTCGAAAAGCTCGTTGGTTGGGATCTCGGGTTCAATGTTGGAGTCTACGAAATCGGCTGGGTGGTCGCAGGTGCCCTTGCTCTGTGGATCATCACCCTGCTCGGCCTGCGGCGTGAGTATCTCAAGAGCTTGGTTCAGACGTTGCAACGTCGACGCCTCAACCTCGCCGACGCCACGTTCCAGATTAACGATCAGAGCACCGTCCAAGTCATCAACAAGGCCCTCACGGCGTCAAACGTCGGCGACGTATTGCACGGACTCGAGCTCTTGTCGCATGTCTCACCAAAAATGCGCGATCCACTCGACGCCAAGGCCGTGGCTCTTCTTTCTCACGAAGCGGAAGACGTTCGCGTCAGTGCTCTCAACTACCTGGGCTCCGCTGGCACTCACCCGCACGGCGACCAGGTCCGCCAGCTCTTGGAAGACCCGTCGGCGGAGGTCCGGGCCTCAGCAACCCTGGCCCTGTGTGCCATCGAGGGCATGGGGGCCTTGGGCCAAGTTCATCACATGCTCGAAGACCCCGATTTGCGAGTCCGCGCCTGTGCAGTAGCTGGATTGATTCGTCATGGCGGCCTCGATGGCGTCATGGCCTGCGCCAACATCCTAAAAAAGATGCTCGACTCCGAGTCGGCCGACGACCGCGAGCGCGCAGCGTGGGTGCTGGGAGAAATCGGCGTTGAAAACTTCTATCAGCCCCTGATCCCACTGCTCGAAGACGATGATGAACGGGTTCGCCTGGCTGCCATCGTCGCCTCGGGTCGCCTCAAAACCGACCAACTCAACGAGCGACTCGTCGCGCAGCTCGACCACCCACGGCTTGCAACCGCCGCAGTCAATGCGTTGTCCGCCGCTGGCCCACAGATACTTGATCAGATCATTGAGATCTTCCGTAACACTCAAACACCTGCGGGCATCCGCGTACAAATTCCTCGAATCATCGCGCGCTTGGAAAACCATCACGGCGCCGCGGTCTTATGCGAGCACCTACAAGACCCTGATCCCCTCGTCCGCACCGCTGCCGTTCAAGCCCTCGCCGTCATGCTCGACCGCGTCTCCGGCATTCGCCTCAACGTGGACGCGGTGAGCAACGCCATCAAATCCGAGAGCAAGTCCTACTTTGATTTGCTGGCGAAGAGTCTCGACCTCCGTTTCGACGCCAACACCTCACTGCTCGACGACGCTCTGCAACACCGGCGCGATCAAGTTGTTGACCGTTTGCTGGCGCTGTTGGGGCTCAAACATCCGGCAGAAACCATTGATCTGGTGCGTCGCAATCTCAAGAGCGGCCAACCCACAACCCGCGCCAATGCGGTCGAAGTTCTCGACAATCTCCTCGATAACGAAGAGAAGCCATTTGTCGTCCCCGTCGTCGAAGACACCACCTCAGCCCGCAAGCTGGCCGCGGGAGCCGAGGTCTTCTCCATTGAACGGCGCGACCGTGCATCCCGGCTCGAGGAGCTGCTCGAATCGAAGGACGAATGGCTGCAGCTGTGCGCCGCCACGGCCATTGGGGCCTGGAAGATTGATTCCCTCGAGTCGAAGGTCCAAGTGCTCCTCGAAAGCGGCAATCCAGTTTGCCGCGAGACAGCCCTCTACGTCCTACACAAGTTGTCGAGCACAGCCCTCACGGCCGCCCTCGAAAAGCTTGCCGAAGATCCCGCCCCCAAGGTCAGACAATACACGCAGTACTTGGTGGCCCAACAATCGAGCTAGTTGCCCATGGTGAGAGTTCTGATTCTTCTTGTGGTCTTTCCGCGCCTCAGTCTTGCTCAAGAGGCCAGCGACGAGGTCCACACGAGCGACGCGGCAGCGTCACCGAAAGCCCAAGCTCCCATAGGTGACATGACTTTCTCAAAGGGGCGATGGACACTCACTCCGGCCTTAGGGCTCGTGCAGATCAATACGACCACCGGACCGGAGACCGACGCCGTTCGTCTTCCGGCAGTCGGCTTTGGGGCCACCTACACATTTGACGAACGCTGGGCGGCATTCGCCAGCGCATACGGCACCCGCCTCAATGCAGATGTGGACGGCAACCGACTCTCGGGTGAGTTGACCTTGGGTTTGGGGCTCGGTGCGTTCGGGGCTGCGTTCAACATCTACGGATGCAACCAGCAAGATGCTTTTCGAGCAGTGGCTGCCGCGGGTGTCATGCTCGGACGCCTTACCGCCGATTTGAGTGTTGGCCGCACGGGCGGTGCGCTCCGCTCAACGACCCAACTCTATCGCCTCAACATGGCCGCCGCGATCGCGGCTGTGCAGGCCGAGTGGCGACCGTGGTCCTATTTGTCTTTGGTTCCCCACGTGTCGGGTTGGCGTCTGTTGGCAGTGAAGCAGACCGTGGGAGACAGCGAACGTGATTTTCCGGTCTCGAATCGTTGGCGTGGATCGACCGGACTCGATGTGTGGATCTACCCAATACCCGCCACCGACTCCCATCTCTCCTTGGGCATGATTCTCGCGTTGGGTGGCGACAAACCGATATCGACATTCATGTTGTCTTGGACATTCGTTTTTGGCGACGACACGAACGAAGAAGAAACGGAGGAAATGCCAAACAGTGAGGGAGCTACGTCGCCTGAGTTGGACGGATCCTAGCTTGCTTTTTCACTTACGTTTCAGGCGCAATTGGAACAATGAATTGGGATTGGAGATGTCTCCTGGCTGCGGAAGGGTGGATTTCTGCTGTCCTAATAGGCGCTTGACGGACTCGAGCATTCTCGTCGTCCCCCAAGTCGAAACGATGTCATGGACCCTCTGTCGCACTTTCTCAATCATGGCAGGCGGCAAAGGTGATTTGTCAAAATGGGCGGCAACCAAATCGGAGAGCTGCGCCGCTCCCGTGGATGGCAGTACGCCAATCCTCGTGCTGAACTGGTCAACCACGTTCCTGGCGACTGGGCCGATGTGCTTGGCATCCACTTCGAAAAGCAACAGCAATAAAACGAAAAAGTCTTCAACCGCTTCGCGCGTCCAACGTGAATCGCCCCCGATCGAGTCAACCAACTCCAGAATCGACTGCTGAAGCGTTGGCGCAGAAGGTGCGCCTGGTGAATCTATCCGATCCGTCATTTATTCTGATCAGCTTGGCGGAGTTGTGCCAAAAACAACACAACGTCGTCTCTTTCGCCATCAGAACGAAAAAATTGCGGAATCTCGCTCAACATGTTGGCAATCGCCGGGCCAAATCTGGACGGCAGAAGAAGTGTCTCGTCACCGCATTCGCCGTTCGGATATATTCCGATCTCGTTGCTATCCGTCAAATGAATGCCGAGCATGTCTCTAATGCCGTCTTCACCCTTTCTCAGGACGCCAAGCAGCACGCCGCTCGTGTGACTGTAAACGCGGCTGTCCGATTCGGAACCGTCGAGCCTCAAGAGCTTCTGGAGTTGTTCGTACCCCACTTTGGCCTTGTGGAACGTTTGCATGTCCTGGTCTTGCATTTTCCTCAGCGTCGCCTCGATCGCCGAAGCGATCATTTGCTCGATTTGCAGGTCCGAAAATTCCAGAGACAGAGCGTCGTAAGCAGGTGCCAAGGCCTTGGCAACGGAGGGAAGAAGCTTGGCCACACCCGGTCCCACAGAGCCAAGCAGATTCGTCAATGTCGGAGGAGTAGCCGTACATGTCGCCGGTATTTGTCCGGGCAGCTCCGATGTTTTCGTGGGCGAATCCATTCATTCCTCCCCCCATGAGGGTGCAGCAACACATTGGACCGATACGAACACGAGAGCCAAACCTATCATGAACTGACGACGTGTATGCAAGAGGGAACGGTGATCTTGTTGTCGTACCCTCCAGCCAGCTTGCGTTACCGCCAACGCGTGCGACATTCGTGAGCACATCTCGCAGCTCTTCAACAACTGCGGTCGACGACGACTAGCGAGGCAACCGTCAGGGTCCGGCGATTCGCTGCTCCACCGTCGAAGCGATGACGACGGCTGAGATCAAATGTACGAAGTTCACTTCCCCGTCGGGGTCGGTGCAGTCTGCAGGGCTGCCGCAGATGCGTTGGTCCATGCACCAGATCCAATGGTTCGGTGCGAGCGTCGACGGGACTGCCGCCACGCCACACGGAAGATCTCCAAATCCTCGAAGAAGAAACGCCAATGGGTGCCCTTCACCCAGAAGTCGGCGTTGGGATCGAGGAAGCGATGGGTCCACGAACAGTTGCACGACGCCTGTTCACCACAGCATTGCTCAACCGTTCTGCCCTGGAACGTGCGACTTGTTGGGCAGTAGTTGCTGCAGCAATCCACGGTCGAACCCGTGAAGCCTGAGTCGATGGTCGTGGCGCTGCCGAAAGGGGCGACGGAGTGTTGGGTCCGGTTGACCCGCCAGGCTTGCCCGCTTAATGTTCGACCCTCAAATTGCACATCATGGAGGAGATCCGGACAATGCTTCTGCGGTTGACTGGGTGTTTGGGCCTGTTGATGTCTGGGTCGGCGTGCGCCGGCCTCATCGTCGATATGGCCGCGGACGCGCTGGGGGGGGGCGGTCAAAGCTTTGCGGCCGATGACGACCCGGAGCTCGTACGCGAGGCCTTGCCATTTGCCCTCAAGACCATCGAAGGACTGCTCGAAAGAGATCCCGAAAACGAGGGGCTGTTGCTTGCCGCGGCTTCCGGTTTCACTCAATACGCGTACGCCTTCATCCAACAGGATGCGGAGATGGCCGATGCCGCAGGAAGCAAAGCCCAACCGTTGTACCAACGCGCCCGCAAGCTCTATGGGCGTGCCCGACGTTACGGCCTGAGCGGACTGGAGGCGCGACACGAAGGCTTCACAGCGTCCTTTGCCGAGAATCGAGCCCATGCCCTGGAGGCCACAACAACCGAGGACGTGCCATTCCTCTATTGGACCGCGGCTGCGTGGGCTGCGCAAATCGCCATTTCCAAACAAGATCTGCAGAAGGTGGGCGAATTGCCTGAGATGGAGGCACTTCTCAATCGGGCCCTCGAGCTCGATGAGGCTTTCGATGCTGGTGCCATTCATGAAGTCTTCATCACCTACGATGGTGGACGCTCCCAAGCCTCAGGAGGCAGTGTGGAGCGGGCTCGGCAGCACATGCATCGGGCCCTCGAGCTATCCAACGGCATGAAGGTGGCACCATTTGTAACCTGGGCCGAAGTCGTCTCGGTGGGAGCGCAGAACCGGGAGGAGTTCAACCAAATGCTGGAGACGGCTCTCGCATTTGACGTGGACTCTGCGCCGCAATACCGTCTCGCCAACATCATCGCCCAAAGACGCGCCGAGCGTTTACAGGCTCGAACCGAGGACTTGTTTTGGGAGGAGTAGTGATGCGTCGGTTTCTGTTGTCTTGTGTTGTTTCCCTGATGGTCATTGCGGGCACTCTTCCTGTGGCTGCCAAGGTGAAGATCAAGTTGGGCACCGCCGCCCCAGACGGGTCCAGCTGGCACCTTGGGCTCAAAGAAATGGCCGCTGAGTGGGAGAAAGTTTCCAACGGTGAGGTCGTCCTCAAGATTTACCCGGGCGGAGTGGCCGGCAACGAAGGTGACATGGTTCGCAAGATGCGCATCGGTCAACTCCACGCAGCCGCGCTCACCGTCGTCGGCCTTCACGACATTTACGCCGCTCCCCAAGCCATCGCCGCACCAGGCGTCATCGCCAACGAGGCCGAGTGGGGCCACGTCTTCAGAAATGTGACTCCCACCTGGGAGAAGGCAATCGACGACATGGGTTTCGTCGTGATCATGTGGGGCGACACCGGTTGGCTGCACATGTTCTTTCGCAAGCAGGTGAAGACACCCGCAGACACGCGGGACATCAAAGTTTTTGCTTGGGCCGGTGACCCGGCGTCCGTAGAGGCAGCCAAACTCGCCGGTTTCCGACCGGTGGTCATCTCCTCCACCGACATTCTTCCCTCCTTGTCGACGGGCATGATCGATGGTTTTGGAACCACCCCAATCATCGCCGTCACCGCGCGTTGGTATGAACAGGCTCCCCACATGGTAGCCACACCCTGGGGTCACCTGCCCGCGGCAACCGTGGTGAGCAAAACAACCTGGGAGAAGATTCCCAGTGACCTGCGCCCCAAACTCATGGAGATCGCTCGCAAGTACGCGGCGAAATCTAACGCCGATGTCATGCGAATGGAGGCCGACGCCATCGCCGCCATGAAGAAGAACGGCCTGAAGGTCGTCGAGTTTGACGCAGCAGGCAAAATAGCGTGGCAGAAAGTTGCCGAGAGCACCTGGCCGGCAGTCCGCGGCGGGGTCGTCTCGGAGGAAGAATTTGACCTTATTTTGAAAATACGGGATGAGTTCCGCGCCAACCAGAAATGACCCCATGAGTCCTTCGACTGGGGACCCAATCGACAATGCAACCGACGGGTCAACATCGGGCCCGGTGGCGGTTGCATTGCGTTGGCTCACCCGTCTCGAACATGGCCTCGTCCTCACCGTGGTGGCGGCGGTAGCAATCTTGCCGGCTTTGGAAAGTTTGTCCCGGCGTCTCTTCGGTGCGGGCGTCCCCGGCTCGCTATTGTACACGCAGCACCTCACCCTTTGGATTGCATTTCTGGGCGCCCTGCTTGCAACAGCGGGTCCCGGCAAACATCTGGCCCTCGCCACCGGCAACATGCTGCGCGCGCCCAAGGCCAGGCAGATTGCCCGCATCTATGTCGCAGCCCAGAGCGCCGCGGTGTGCGGCCTGCTCGCCTATGCGAGCGTCATCCTGGTGCAGGCAGACTCAGCACGACCGAGCACGCTGCCCGGTGGTATTCCCGAATGGGTGAGCGAGTTGGTGATGCCAGCCGCCATGGCTCTCATCGCCCTGCGCTTTGTGTGGAATGCCGGGAGCAGTTGGCGTCCCCGTCTGATCGCACTTGCCGTCGCTAGTTCCTGTGGCCTTTTCGCCTTTGCGGACACTGTCGCAGAGGCCGTGGTGATCCCCGGCATCATTGCCATTCTCGCAGGGCTCGTCCTCGGCGCGCCAATCTTTGTCGCCATGGCTGGGCTCGCAATGTTGCTGTTCTTCTCCGAGGGAACGCCTATCGCTTCCGTGCCGGCTGAAACCTATCGTTTGGTCAGCTCGTCGGCCTTACCGGCCATCCCCTTGCTTACGCTCGGCGGATACATCCTCGCCGCAGGCGGCGCCCCCACACGTTTGTTGCGACTCATTCGCGCTTCTGGCGGTTGGATGCCTGGGGGCACCGCGGTGATGGTCTGTTTCGTCTGCGCAGGCTTCACTGCTTTTACGGGTGGTTCGGGAGTCACGATTCTCGCTGTCGGGGGCCTC
>MGST01000065.1:16020-16195 GCA_001798605.1 Deltaproteobacteria bacterium RIFOXYA12_FULL_58_15
AGAACGCCACCGATCACAAACACGATCATCTGTATCACTGACATGGTGGATATCCTTTGTCCGACTTCTATATTTGTTCAAGGGCGCCGTGCACGGAAATGCATCCTCGGCATGCCGAAGACGAAGGCGAGGAGACCTCATCCTTGTTAGTGCGCGGCATCTCCCGATTGGAAGG
>MGST01000065.1:16202-16268 GCA_001798605.1 Deltaproteobacteria bacterium RIFOXYA12_FULL_58_15
GTGAAAGCTGGCGGGAGGTGTGGAAGGCTTGAAACTTTTTCGACCGGGATTGTTCGCGAGGCGCCG
>MGST01000066.1 GCA_001798605.1 Deltaproteobacteria bacterium RIFOXYA12_FULL_58_15
ATGATCAAATCGCCGCTGCTGTCCGGCCGGATCTTGGCGAAGATCTCTCTCGTTTCAGCAGAAGCCGTGGCCAATGCGTCAACGTATCGCTTGATCACCTCCACGACCTCGGGCGCATGCTTGTAGTCAATGAACATGCCCTCACAGCCGGCAATGAGCGCCTCGAGCTCCCACACCATGACCCCAGAAGAAAGATAACCAGGTGCCCCCAACAGGTTGCCGGCCGGCGGCGGAATTCCATAGCGATAGATGAGCTGCGAACCAACTTGAAAGGGCAATGGACGCTGCCGCGGTGGCAAAACCGGCAACTCTTCATCAGTCCGTCCGAATTCCGGTTCGGTGAGAGACAGCCCCTTCTGTTCGAGATGCTCCCTCACAATATTGACAATGAGGCGTTGAGCCCGTTCGTTGGGTTCGGCTATCACCTTGTCCGACCGCGCCACTGCCTCGATACAGCCGAGCAGCAAGAGACTGCGGGTCAACTGAATGAACTCCGGTGGAATATCACGGGACATGTTGACCACGTAGCCACTGTTTAGAAACAACCGCTTGGCACCCGATGCGGACTGGTGAACCGCATGGCAGCGAGTGGGATCGCTGAGCGTTGCGTCCCCAACTTTGATTTGCTCGCCGTTGAACTCGCACCAGCGTGACATGTCGTTGTAGACGCTGCCGAATTGCGTCCCCGCGTGAAAATGAGGATCATCGTTGCCAAGCTCATGCTTCCCTGAGGCAGCATTTGCCAAGACGGCGTTGGCTGGAAGACTCTCGAGGTCGGTCAAATCCAACGAACCGCGGCCGGTGCAACCAATGGTCAAGTGACCATGCGCCAAGACCGCGTCCCGATCGGCAGAAGCGTCGAAGCCCGCTTCTTCGGCCTCTTTCAACTTGGCCGGATCGGTATCGTAGACAAACACTTTGTAACCACGCCGTCTGAGTGAATTGGCAACCGCCCTGCCGACCGCGCCAAATCCGAGAACCACCGCTTCCTTGGGCTCGATCTGCAATTTCGGATTGGCCTCGAGCATGGCTCGCTCGATCGAGTAGACAACGCTCTCGCCAATCATTGGCGACTCGAACTCTTTTTTCGCCCAACAGCCGGCGATGTTCACCACTGGGCACGGAGGCTCGCCAACCTCATCGGCGATCAACTGCAGGCCATGTTCAGTCTGCTCGACCGCGACGCAGCGCGAAACTTGGTCTGGATACCGAGAAGCAAGCTTGGCGAGGGCTTTGATCATCATCGCGCCCTCATCGAGCAACAGCAGCTTTTCGTTGGCTGGCAAATCGCGAAGCTGCTCCTCCACCCACATGTCAACGTATTGCTGTCGCGACATAGCGACCCGCACACGGCTTCCGTCGGGGGCGAGCCGCTCGATGGTCACCTCTTCGGATTCGCTGCCGGCTTCTGCAACCGCAAATCCCGCGGCGTCGAGACGACGGATGACATTCGTGTCTGACGAGTAAGACTTGCCGAGAATGCTGCACTGCTCCACGCCACACGCTTTGAGTTGCTCAAACAGAGGGCCGGTTGTGGCAAACAGGTGCTGGATCGCCATCATGCGCACGTTCTTGAGCGGCCGATCGCTGCCGAATTGAGCAGCAATGGCTTTGAGTGCTGGCATCTTTTCGAGCAGACCGTCATCACCCATTGACAGCGCGACCTTGCGAATCGCTTCCGCATTGGTGAAGGCGCGCCACTTGCACCGCTCGTTGGCCGATACGCGCTGGTTGGCTTGGCTCTTGCCGAGAGCGATGAGCTCGATGAGACTTTGGGCCTTCTGTCCAAATGCCCTGCCAACAACCTCCGGGTCGAGTTGACCCTTGGCGTCGGCCACCTCGGCGAACGTCTCGGCCACCAACGCCGGCAGCATATTGGACGCCCCGTCGTGGATGAAACGATCGCGGATTCCCTGGGCACCGTAGTGTGAGTTCGTGTTGTCGACAACCTTCCGCACGCCCTCCACAAGTGCCGCCTCAAAACGATCGACGGGAATGGTCGTGTGGACTGGAGCAACGGGCCCTCTGGCGAATAGACCGTATGGGGCTTGCCCCTGCGCCAACAGACTGCGGCCGAGCTCACGGGTGAGATCAGCCCCCGGAGCCGTCATGTAGAGATAGTCGAGAACCTCGTAGAGGCTCACCGACCCTTGGGTGGTTACGCCGGACATTCCATTCATCT
The DNA here is from genome assembly GCA_001798605.1 of Deltaproteobacteria bacterium RIFOXYA12_FULL_58_15. GTDB lineage: Bacteria > Myxococcota > XYA12-FULL-58-9 > XYA12-FULL-58-9 > XYA12-FULL-58-9 > XYA12-FULL-58-9. The sequence continues at coordinate 2,183 of MGST01000066.1, forward strand.
ATTGATCACAAGGTATTTGATTGTAACGTCCGGTGGTAAGGATGGCCAGAGCGAATCGGGCAAAGCAGGCAAAGCGGGCAAAGAGAATCTGCCCATACTTCAGGCGAGTTTGTCACGGATGTGGCGAGCCACCCGAAAAGAGTTGGCGAGAATCGTCGGCGTCGCGGGAACCGCACCCGATGTTGGCATGAAGCTTCCGTCGGTGACGTAGAGGTTTTTCACGTCGTGGGCCTGACAGCTCGGATCGAGAACGGAGTGGGCGGGATCTTTGCCGAACCTGCAGGTGCCGTGTTGCAGGTGGAACGTGGTCCCACCCCAGGTCCACGGCTTCACTTCTTTGGCGGTGGGCTTGATGGCATTTAGGATATCGAGTCCCCGGGCCGTGAGCCACTTGTTGACCTCAATCTCCACGGGGTGATTTTGCAGGTTGATACGCGCGACGGGAAGGTTCCAGCGGTCCTTGGTGACGGGATCGAGATCCACGTAACACCCCTTCCACGGCAAAAACTCACCAAACACCTCGAACTCCACCCACACCTCTTCGTGGAAGTACGACTGCATCCGATCCTTGAGGGGCTGGCCAAACACAGCCCAATCGGAGTCAGTCGCCAATCGAACAGCGGCGTTGATTGGGTTCGGGTGATGCAACAAGAAGTTGTAGGTCCCGCCTTTGGGCATGCCCAGCCCGGCGTCGGGTATCCAATAGTCGTCTTGCACCGAGCGCAACAAAAACGGCAGCGACATGTTTTTCGGGCCGAGCTTGGCAACAATGGCTTGCCTGTCGAAGATCCCCGTGCCCTTACCAAAGCTCGAAAAGGTGAGGTTCTTTCCGACTAGGCCGCTGGAGTTGGCGATGCCGTCCCGGTGCTGACTGTCCGCTGACATCAAGAGCAGGCGAGCGCTCTCGATGGCGCTCGCAGCGATCACCACCGTTCGAGCATAGACCGCCTGCAGCTCACCGCGGCGATCGATATACTCGACGCCGATGGCGGTGTCGGTGTCATCCACGAGCACGCGACTGACCATGCACTCGCTCCGGATCTCACAACGGCCAGTGGCTTCCGCGCGGGGCAAAAGCGAAGCGAGGGTGCTCGACTTCGAGCCATTCTCACAGCCGTAGTCGCCGCAAAGGCCGCAGTAGTTGCACGGTGGTCGGGTACCATAGGCGGACGAGACGATGGCCCGCGGCGTGGGAAACGGATGGAATCCCAAGGAGCGCGCAGCCTCGTCCACCAAGAGCGCCGTCGGATGTGGCCGCATCGGCGGCAACGGAAAGGGCCGGCGGGGAGCATCGAAGGGATTGATGCCAGCGATGCCAGAGACGCCGATGGCCGCCTCTGCGAGGTCGTAAAAGGGAACAAGCTCTTCGAGGGTGATTGGCCAGTCGGCGATATCGGCACCCGCAATGCCGCCCGTGAGAGTCTTTAGGCGCAGGTCCTGCTCCTTGAGGCGGTAGGTGAAACCGCTCATGTGGACGGTGGCACCACCGACGCACTGGGAGGTCCAGCCCTCACGGGTTGGCTTGGAGTCGATTGCTCCGTTTTTGCGTATCGTGTGCGGATCGTCCCCGAGATAGGGGACAAAGAAGTTACGCCGACAGATGGCAATCTCGTCATGGGTGAAATCGCGGATCGAGTAGTACTTGCCCTTCTCCAAGACCACAACCCGGGCTCCGGATTCTGCGAGAGACATCGCCACCGGTGCCCCTCCGGCGCCGCTTCCCACCACCACCACGTCTACTTGATCGTTTCGTGCCATCGGTTCCCTCAATACGGCAAACGTGGATCAGCGTCGATGAGGGTGCCGATGTGTTTGGGTGACCACCAACAGTGTTTCCAGCCAATGAAATGCCAGCCGACCTTATCCTTGTTACCGCCGTATTTGGGCTCGCCGAGATAACTCTCCAGTGTCAACGTCACCAACCGTTCGAAAAAGCCGCGCGCATCGAACCTCGAAGCCTTGGCCGGCCCTCTGCGGACTTTGGCCAGTGTTTCATCAACAGCGTTCTTCTGGAATATCCCCAGGACGTGTGCCTGCTGCTCGATCGAACACTCCGCAAAAACGGCTTGGTGCTCGACCTGCGCCACGCGGTTGAGCATGATGGCACCAATGTCGAGCATGTGCGCCATGTTTTCGACCATCTCCTGCTGCATCCAATAATCGATAAACAAGAGAGCCCCAGCGGCCCGCGCGCCGGGCAGAATGGCTTCCGTCGCGGCACCGAGAGCCGCCACCCGATCGGGCGGAAGCCTGGCCAACCAACCGGGCGAAGTCGGCTTTCTGTCCTTCAGGCGGCAGGCAGGCCACAGCCCAACACAGGCAACCCCCGCTAAACCCTTGAGCAGGGTGCGACGGTGCAATTCCAAGGTTTCCATGATGGCCATGCCTCTTAGCCCCCGTATCCCGTATGGCAGGCGAGACAACCGCCTCGATGCTCGCGCACAACCGGGCAGAACCCAGCAAAAGAGACCTCAACTGGCAACTCGCCGGTGTGACAACTCTGACATCGGAGTTGCTCTTGCTCCTCGTTGATCCACACGCATTGGTGGCGAATTGTGCCCACGGCAGCACCACCAAGGCCAGCGTGGCAAGTGGTGCATGGACGGGCGTACAGCCCATCAATTCCGGGATCTTTCAGGCGCGGCAGCGTCAAAGCATGCAGATAGGTCAGAAGGTCAGAGAGGATCTCGGGGTTCTCCCCCAAGCTCGACTGGTACGATGGCATGGTCGTGCCCGCAAAATTGGCTGCTGGATCCAACAGACTCTGACGCAAGTACCTGTCGCCGTGCCGGCCCATGCGACGTAGATCAGGGCCATAGTCCCAACCACCGCGCCCGTCCGCCTTGAGACTGTGACACATGCCACAACCCAGGGTGAGATAGAGCCGAGCACCCCGAGCGAGCCTTTCACTGCCAACCACCGCCCCTGGCAGATGGCACTGGATACAGCTCGCCTGGACGTAAGGTTGCTGCATCATCGGATCATGCTGAGTTGTCCCCACCAGGGCATGGGCCACGGACGGCTCGAGCGCTTGCGCCGTGCCTCCATGACAAATGGCACAGCCATGTTGCTCGGGCGAATGTTGTGTGAGCAGGCGCCCTGGGTGTGCCGTGTGCGGCGCTTGACGCTGTGCACCTGGCTCCGCTTCGAGCTCCATGCCGAGATGGCAGCTGCGACAGCGATCGGTGCGATGTTGTGACCCCATCGCGACGTCCACTTCAAGGACCCCGCGGTTGACGCTGCGGGGCCAGAGCCCGGAGCTCGCGAGCTCAGCTTGGTATGCTTCCCACGGCTCCCCTGACTCGATGACGGCCATCGTCACCCAGATCAGAGTGACAACACTGGCTGTGACAAACAGTCCAAAGCGCCAACGGGTTGCATCCGCTACTTGATCAAATCCCACCGGGGTACTCCTCCCATGGCCAGAAGAAGGCCCAGTCAGGGCCTCGACAGATCCCGACTACGGTGAAGACCAAGAGAGACACAACAAGCACCGCAAGAGCCGCGCGCAGGCCGCTTCGCAACCCGCTGCCATTGCTCACCCACGCAAAGGCTATCAAGCAAAGGGCGAGGCTAAGGGTCACGGGGTTGACGAGCTCTTGCGTCCAGGTTTCCAACACTGCGAGCGCCGGATGAGCGCACATCCACACCGCGGCGACCACCACGGCCGCAGTGAGTGCGGCGACGACAACGAGACGCAGCCTCTCGGCAGAGCTCGCGAACCACCCACCGACCGCATCGTCGTCACGATCCAAAAACGGCAAAGCCAACAGCAACAGCGCAAAAAAACCAGGAAAGATGAATCCACCGATCACAGCGGAATAGCTCACCATCTCCTGGAATCCGACAAAGTACCACGGTGCCTTCTCCGGATTGGACGGCCGCATGGGATCTGCTGGCGGCGCGAGGGGCGAGTCGATCAGGAGGGTCCAAAGGGCAAGAAGCCCCACCACGACGAGCACGATCACGCCCTCACGAAGCACGAGGTGCGGCCACGCCGGCACCGTGCTCGCCTCCCCCGCGTAGGCCAATCCACCGTCACGGCGAATGCGCCACAGGTGTAACACTGCGAATGCCACCAAGAAAGCCGGCAGCACTGCGACGTGCATGGCGTAGAATCGCAAAAGCGTGGCACCACCCACCTCAGAGCCACCGAGGAGCAACGGCTTCGCCATAACACCAAACAGCGGCATGTGGTCGAGCATGTTGGTGACAACTCGCACTGCCCAATAGGAAGTCTGATCCCAGGGCAGTAGGTAACCACTGAATGCAAGCGCCAACACCAGCGCCAAGAGTGACAAGCCAAACAACCAGTTGATCTCGCGACAGCGGTAGGCCCCCATGGCCACGATCCGCAAGAGATGCAAAGCAACAGTGACAACCATGAGGTGCGCAGCAAAGCGATGCATCAAACGCAAGGGCTCACCTAAGGTCACCAGGTGTTCGATATCGAGGATGCTCGCGTAGGCACCTTCGGGGGTCGGCACATAATACAGCATCAACAAACCACCGGTCACCGCCGTGGTGAGAAAGAGTGTCAGGGTAACGAGCCCCAGGGCAAACGTGGTAGTCGGCGCCAACGCCCTCTCCGTCACCTTGAGGGGATGTAGGTGGTAGACGAAGTTGCGGCGCATGCGGCGCGATGGTGAGTCTGATGCGTCGACACCACGCCGCAGGTCCGACCGCACACGGCTTGGCAGGGCCCAAAACGCGCGGAGGAGCTCCTTCACAACTGGACCTCGGCCTCTTCAGCCAAAGAGCCCGTGCTCACAACATCCTCGCGGTCCGCCCACAAGCTTCCGTCCGGAGCTACGGAGACTCGGTACCACGGCAGGGGCGAACGAGCCGGCCCGGTGACCACCCTCCCCTGCGGATCAAACGATGCGCCATGACAGGGACACTGAAACCCTGCGTCCGTCCGCCGCACGGTGCAGCCGAGATGCGTGCATCGCGAAGAGAAGACCCCGATCCCCTCAGACGAGCGCAACACGAATAGCTCAAGATCCCGCAGCCAGGTGACGGTGCCAACCCTGAAGTCACCCACATTTCCCAGCAGCACGTGCCGGGACGCACCGGGCGCAGCGTTGGGGATGGCCACACGCACACCCCCTACCACGACACCTGTGCCGGCAACCACCACCGCAACACGACCGGCTTGGCTGATGAACTCGCGACGGCTGACCGCCGCTTCAATGTCTTCGTTGCTCCCCATGGGTGCGTCAGCCTAGCACAGACTAGTGGGTGGATTGGAGCCCGACAGTGAGAACTTCAACTATCGCGCACCCCGGCTAGACACCCGGGGCCGGCCAGGATTAGTCTCCATTTGACGATGGCAGTCATGGCCATGCCTGTCCGGTCGCCACCCCGTGGGGCAAAAACCAGGAGATGAACTTGGTTTCATCCATCAAGATTGAGCAGTCACACGACCTTGGCATCGCCGAAGCTCGCATGCGCGTGGCAAAGCTCGAGCCCATGCTTAAAGATCGCTTCGGATTGGCCCTCGCTTGGCAGGGTGACGTCGCACAGTTCAAAGGTAAGGGCTTCAATGGCAGCCTGACCGTTGCAGAACAAAACGTCGTCATCGACTTGAGTCTGGGAATCTTGGCCCGGCCGTTCGCGGGGAAGATCCGTAACGCTTTGCTAGAACATATGCGAAACACACTCGCGTAACTGCCAGCGAGGGGCAACGCACTCGAGAGAAGATATGGCCGATCTGAGAAACGGTGAATCTACGCAAGTGCACGGCTCTGCCGCCAATCCGTACACCCTGAAGAATATTGGCGGCGTCTACTCGTGCTCGTGCCCAGCGTGGCGCAACCAATCGCGGCCGATCGAGCAGCGCACCTGCAAACACTTGCGGGCGCTCCGCGGCGACGCCGCAGAGACTGCTCGCATCGCGACGGTCAACCAGACATCGGCACAGGCATCGTCAACAGTGGCAGCCGCAACCCCACCCACAACGACAACAACGACAACAACGACAACAACGACAACAACGAAGGTTGACCCACCACAGCAGTCGTCAACCTCTGCGGTGATTGCCCCAAAGGTCCTGTTGGCCCACCGCTGGAAGGATGAGGATCCCCGCGGCTGGTGGCTCAGCGAGAAACTCGACGGCGTGCGAGCCTTTTGGGATGGACAACGCTTCCTGTCGCGCACTGGGCACCCCATCTATGCCCCCGATTGGTTCTGCGCTGAACTGCCTGCCTTCCCACTTGACGGCGAGCTGTGGGGCGGCCGCAAGAATTTCCAGCAAACGGTCAGCATTGTCCGCCGACAAGACAAGAGTGACGACTGGCGCGGCCTCCTTTATATGGTGTTCGATGCCCCTGCCGCAGGCGGTACCTTTGAGGATCGATGCGAAACCCTAAGGAGGGAGGTGGAAGCGAGAAAGCCAAAATATGCCCGAGTCCTCGAGCAATGCCCGTGCACCGGCGCAGACCACCTCAAGAATGAGCTTAACCGCATTCACAACATCGGCGGTGAGGGGCTCATGCTGCGGCAACCGGGCTCGAAATACTTCGGTGGCCGGTCTTCGACACTTCTCAAAGTGAAGGTGTTCTTTGATACCGAAGCACGAGTCATCGGCCACGCTCCGGGAAAGGGTAAGCACGTCGGTCGCCTCGGTGCTCTAGAGGCAGAGCTCCCCGACGGCACTCGGTTCTCCATTGGCACCGGTTTCTCCGACGCGGAGCGTGAGTCGCCACCGAATATCGGCAGCATCGTCACCTTCCGCTACCAAGAGCTCACCGACGACGGCGTACCCCGCTTTCCCTCCTACGTCGGCATACGATTTGATGCGGTGTGGCCCCCCGACGCCGACGCTGACGCTGTCATCCAGACGCCAAGTCCGCCCCCCGCACCACCACCGGCGCAGAAGGCACAAAGTCAAAGAGACAACCGCCGTCACTTCGAACGTACCGACGGCAACGTCCGTGAGAACTGGGACATCGAGCTCCGCGGCACGGAGGTATGGATGTGGTGGGGCCGTGCGGGAGCGCAGCAGTTCAACAGCGTCAAGCTCTTCAGTAGCGAAGGGCAGGCGAAGAGCCATGCAAGCGTGCAGATAGCCAAGAAGCAGAGCAAGGGATACATTGAGTTCTGAGGATTTGCGTTTGCGGTGCTCCGCCTAGGGCTGACGGCCTTTGCGCGCACCAGTCGTGGGTGGTTTCGCCATAGCGGGATCCTCAGGCCAATCATGCCGCGGATAGCGGCGGCTCAATGATCGTCGAAGCTCCGGATAGTGGTTGCGCCAAAAACTCTGCAAGTCAACCGTGACCTGCACCGCACGACGATTAGGTGCCAACAGGTGCAGGGTCAACGGCAAGCGGCCCTCGACAATTCGGGGGCCATCGGCCATGCCGAAAAAGTCTTGCAGGTAGGATTCCACCCACGGTGGTCGGCCCACTTCGTAGTGGACAGCAAGGCGCCGTCCCGAGGGCAAACAAACATGGGCAGGAGTGCCAACGTCGAGCAGACGGGCACCATGCGAACCCAAACGGGTCATCAACACGGGCACCAGACCCATGGCTCTGATATCCGCGAAGGATTGTTGACCTTCGCAAAGCTCTGCAAGGACCTCGTCCGCCTGCTCGCGGCCAAGTTTTGGTAACTCCGGGAAGTGGCCTCGCAAAAGTTCCAAGCGAACAAACAGCCTTTCAAGCTCCCCAGGTTTGGCGAATGTCTGCACACCCACGGCAAGTGCCTTCTCCCGTAACAGGGCCGATGTCGCCACCCCATCGGTGGGGCTGCCGCGGGATTGGTCGAGCACCAAAGTACCGTAATGTAGACCGCTGTGGGATTCGACGCGCTCGGATTTTTCGTTCCAGATCAGTTGTTCCACCGACTCGACGGCATCGGGAAAGAGGTCCAACAACCAATCGGGCTCTATGGCGCTCGCGATCTCCACCCGCGGGAGTCCCTTGTGTTTCTCCCGTGCTTCGGCGCTCACCGCAACGAGCCACTCTGCTTGGCGCACTACAGAGCTCTCAGCCAACTGCGCACTTCCGCCACCACAAAGAACGACATCGCGGCCATCGGAGAAACGACGTCGACCGACCCTATCGGGATAACCCGTGAGGATAGCCATTCGCAGCGCATCGTCGTCAACGGCGGTGTCTCGTCTATTCATGCACAGTCCCAACAGCTGGTCCCGCGCTCGTCTCGCTCGGCGAGCGGCTCCGACATCGATGCCGTGCGCCTCCAAAGACCGATCGACAAGCCCGTCAGCAAGGTCGAGCAGATCTCGTTCGGCGATGAGGTCCGAGTCTCCCGACGCATCTACCTGGCGGTGGCGACGCAAGCTTCGCTCGCCGAGCAGCGCAGCCACAGAGCAACCCGATCTCGCGAGACCGCGACTCTCGGCTTCAACGATGATGCGCGCCTGTCGCGGATGCACCGGCAACTTGGCCATGCGCCGGCCCATGGCCGTGATGCTGCCATCTTCGGCTATTGCACCGAGCTGAGAAAGTAAGGCGCCGGCTGCGTCGAGGCCCGCTTGCGGCGGCGACTCGAGCCAGTGAATAGCATTGGCGTTGGCCACATCGAGAGCAGCGAGCAACAACACGGTCTCGCAGAGATCGAGGCGCAGGATCTCGGGAGTGTCAAAGGCCCTGCGTGTGTCGTGATCGTGTTGCGAATAGAGGCGCAGACACCGTCCCGCACGCACCCTACCGGCGCGGCCGGCCCGTTGGGTCGCGGATGCACGACTCACCTTCTTCACCAACAGAGTGGGTAGACCCGCCCACGGGTCGTGACTCGCAACTCGCGCCAAACCTGAGTCGATGACGGCGGCAATCCCATCGATTGTAATCGATGTCTCGGCGACGTTGGTTGAGAGTATCACCTTGCGCCGCGGTGAGGGGCGGATCGCGCGATCTTGCTGTTCGGGCGGCAGCCCTCCATGCAGAGATACCAAGGCCAGTTGGTTGGCAAGTGCGAGCGATTGACATGCCTGCTCGGCAAACCGAATCTCGCGAGCACCTGGAAGGAAGACCAAGACGTGGCCGTCAAGGCCGTCTCGCAACAACTGGGCGAGAGCCGTGACCACATCGTTGGTCAAGGTTCGTGCGCTCGACTCGTTCATTGACCGCACGCCTGAATGGTTTTGATACACGATGTCCACCGGGTGGACCCGTCCCTCGCTTCTAAGACAAATGCAGTCGCCGAGGTAGTCTCCTAGAGGCGCGGCGTCCAAGGTCGCCGACATGACCACCGCCCGCAGGTCCGGCCGAAGCCCGCACTGCAGGCGCCGCACCAAGGCAAGACCGATATCGGTGGCGAGATGACGTTCATGGACCTCGTCAAACACCACGACACCGACGTCGAGGAGCAACGGGTCGCTCAGCATTCGGCGCAGAAGCAAGGCCTCGGTCACAATCTCGAGACGAGTCTTGGGACCAACAACTTTCTCAAACCGAACCCGATATCCGACTGTTTGGCCCAATGGCTCTTCGAGTTGCTGTGCAATGAAGCGGGCTGCGAGGCGCGCCGCCAATCGTCGCGGCTGCAACACCAGTATCTTTTTGTCGAACCCGGAAGCCTCCAACAACGCGAGTGGTACCCGTGTGGTCTTGCCGGCGCCAGGCGGCGCCTCGAGGACAACTGTTCTGTGTTGCCGCAAAGCGGAAATGACTTGGGGCAAAAGCGGGTCGATGGGCAGAGTCATTGCTCACCGAAGATGAATGGCTGAATCGAAGCAACGAAGGTCGACGGGATGTCGCGGTTGCCGGGCCAGCAATCAAGCCGGCATCCAAGACCACCCCTACTCAATGGACAGGTTGGCCTTCAAAGCCAAGGGCACGAGCTGCTGGATGACGAAACTCCAACAGCTTGAGGGCTTCAAAGATCTCGTCCTCGAGTTGTTTGAGCATCGCGCCGGGATTCTCCGCCCGACCCAATGCCACCATGGCTCGTGCCAACACCCTACGAGCATGCTGGGGCGACTCAATGCCGCTATGCGTTTCTGTGTTCAACATGGTTTCCATCTACCCTATTTTCTTTCGGTCCCGCTGCAGAAATGCGAGCAACGAGCCTCAGACACATACATTCTCGTCTCCAGAAGCGAATTGTTGCCTCCGATCGGCGACAAAATGCGTGCTCAGGAGCCCCTCACGTACGTGCAAACTAGGCAAAGATCCTTGTGAGAAGAGGATTCACGCACCTTGTCCGCTCATGTCGAAGTACCAGCGCACGAGGTTTACACCGACCAGTATGAGTTTTGGGATGGGGACATGGGCGGGATGCCGCTATGAATCAACGGCACACGCAATCGAAAAGCGTGACGGCGGCAAAGACCGAGGAGGGCTCATTGGAAACTCGGGGCGTTTCAGCTATCTTGCCCTTTCATTTCAACTGAGCCCACCTGCCGAGGTGGCGTCGAGAAGCTACAAAATGATCATCGTTCTCAAGCCAACCGCGACCCCAGAAGACGCCGACCAGATTCTTCGCCAGATTGAAGCGCTCGGCCTCAAGCCCCTGCACCTTCCCGGCACAGAGAGGGTCGTTCTCGGAGCCCTTGGAGATGAGCGCATCCTCGGCAAGCTGCATCTCGAAGCCCACCCGGCCGTCGAGAGCCTCAAACCCATCCTCGCGCCATACAAATTGGTCAGCCGCTCAATGCACCCCCACGACACCGTGGTCAACATCGGCGATGTGCCCATCGGCGGCGATCGGTTTGTCGTCATTGCCGGCCCCTGTGCTGTCGAAAGTCTGGAGCAAATGCAGGACACTGCAATTGCCGTAAAAAATGCCGGCGCTGCGTGCCTGCGGGGCGGTGCCTACAAACCACGCACCAGTCCCTACAGCTTTCAGGGCCTAGGACTCGCCGGTTTGAAGATCCTCCGAGATCTGTCGAAGTCCATGAACATGCCAGTCATCACCGAGGCGGTCGAGGTTGGCGACCTCGAGATCGTGGAGGAGCACGCCTCCGCCATCCAAATCGGTGCCCGCAACATGCAGAACTTCCGCCTGCTGAAATCCCTCGGCAAGTGCAGAAAGCCCATCCTCCTCAAACGCGGCATGGCGTCCACGATTGACGATCTGCTCTTGGCGGCCGAGTACATCGTCTCCGAAGGAAACCCCAACGTCGTTCTGTGCGAGCGAGGCATCAGAACCTTCGAGACTGCCACTCGCAGCACTCTGGATCTGAGTGTCGTCCCCTACATCAAACAGCGCAGTCATCTGCCTATCATCGTCGATCCTTCCCATGGCACGGGGATTCGCGATTTGGTCGAGCCCATGACCTTGGCCGCTGCCGCCTGCGGCGCTGATGGCGTCATCATCGAGGTCCACCGCAATCCCGCCGAAGCTCTCTCAGATGGACCGCAGTCCCTGTACCCCGAACAATTCGCACGCCTCATGCAGAAACTGCGCCCGTTCGTCGAGGCCGCGGGACGCACACTGTGAATCCGGCGGACCTGGTGCCTGGCGAGGTTCTACCGCTCACCCGCCGACTCTCTGGTTGCCCGGATCCCATCGCGCTGTTCGATGCCGTGTGCGACGGCGGTCGAAAACCCAACACCGTTCTTCTCGAGTCGGCGGAGATCGGTGAACGCGGCGAGCAGAGCATCCTCGTGGTGCAGAGCGCAGTCCGCCTCGAGTGTCGCGGCAATGAGGTTGTGTTTCGTTCCCTCTCACCTGCCGGTCACGACGTTCTGCCCTGGCTGGCAAGCAGACTGGACGGGATGGCAGAGACGAGCACGGCCTCAGAGAGTCTGTTGGCTCGGTTCCCCGGCGTCCCTACCCACACCAACGTCGACGACCGCATTACTGCACCGTCAGCCGTTGATGCCATTCGCACTCTCGCTACAGGATGGCATTTCGCTTCGCGACCTGCGACCACTTCCCTGCTCGTGGCCGGTGCCTTTGCCTACGACTTATTGGAACAGTTCGAGACGCTACCGCCTGCAAAGACCGACCCGCTTGATTTTCCAGATTTTGTCTTCTGGTTGCCGCAAGTCACGATCATTCTCAATCACAAGCAGAAGAACACCCTCATCCTCAGTAACGTGTTCGGTGGTGCCCACGCGCAGACGTCATACTCGGACGCTGCCGTCGCCATCGAACAACTGGCCACAGTTTGTACCGACATTGCAGCGCAGCCGACTGTGACGCTGCCCGAGTTGTCTCGGTCCGAAGGCACAGCTCAAGTCGACATGAGCGATGTCGAGTATGCCCAGGCCGTTCGCAGCCTCAAGGAAAGAGTCGTCGCTGGCGATGTTTTTCAGATTGTGCCCTCACGCACCTTCAGTGCGCCCTGCGCCGATCCCCTGGCTGCCTATGCTCGCCTGCGTGCCCAGAACCCCAGTCCCTATATGTTCTATCTTAAAGATAGCGGGTTCACCCTCTTCGGTGCGTCCCCTGAGACCTGTGTGCGCGTCACAGGGCGGCCGCAACAGGTTGAAATCACCCCCATTGCTGGCACCCGTGGACGCGGCAAGAAGAAGGACGGCAGCATCGACCTCGATCTCGACGGGCGCCTCGAAGCGGAGCTGCGTCTGGACAAGAAGGAGCTCGCTGAGCACATGATGCTCGTGGACCTCGCACGCAACGACGTCGCCCGCGTATGCGTTCCCGGCTCTCGTCACGTCCCCAATCTTCTTTCCATCGCACGATACTCTGAGGTGATGCATCTGGTGTCGCGGGTCGTCGGCGAGCTTCGACCGGGGTTCGATGCGTTGCATGCCTACATCGCCTCCATGAACATGGGGACATTGGTCGGCGCGCCCAAGATCAAGGCAGCCCAGATCCTCCGCGAAACTGAGCGCGGAAAACGGGGGCCATACGGTGGAGCAGTGGGATACATCACCGCCGACGGCGACATGGACACTGCCATCGTCATTCGCTCCACTTTGGTCAAAGACGATATCGCCTACGTGCGTGCTGGCGCTGGCGTCGTCTACGACTCCGAACCGATGTCAGAGGCCATCGAGACCCGCCGCAAGGCTCGCGCTGTCCTGTCCGCTCTCGGACACAACTTGGAGGTCTCGCCGTGACGAAGCCTCTCAACGTCCTGTTCGTCGACAACTTCGACTCTTTCACTTTCAATCTCGTCGATGAGCTGGCCAAGCGCCATTGTGGTGTAGATGTCTGGCGCAATGACCAAACAGCGTCACGCCTCCTCGAAATCGCCCTCGCCATGCCCGCACCCCGACTCATCGTCCTTTCGCCGGGACCCGGAGTTCCGGCATCTGCAGGTGCCTGCATCGATTTGGTGAAGCTTGCCCTCGGTAAAGTTCCGCTGTTTGGCGTCTGCCTCGGTCATCAGGCGATCATTGAAGCGCTCGGGGGCACTGTCGGATCCGCCGGCGAAATTGTCCACGGCAAAGCGGATCTCATTGAGCACGATGGTACCGGCATTTTTTCGACGCTGCCGTCGCCCATGACGGTGGGCCGATACCACTCTCTCGCGGGATTTCAGATCCCACAAGAACTGAGAGTCACTGCCCGCTGCAGAGACATCGTCATGGCCGTACAACATCGCGACCACATGACGGCCGGTGTCCAATTCCATCCCGAGTCGATCTTGACTCCCCTTGGGGGTCGGCTCATCGAAAACCTGATGACCTGGGCATGCGAGCCCACACCTGCAGAAGTGGCGTGATGCACGAAATCTTGGAGAAAGTCTATGCCGGCCACAACCTCTCGGAGACAGAGAGTGAACAGGTTTTCGCCAGTGTTCTTGCGGGAGAGCTCGACAACATCGAGATCGCTGCATTGCTCACCGCCATGAAGACCAAAGGCGAAGTTCCAGAAGAGATCGCCGGAGCAGCCCGAGCCCTTCGAGGTGCTGCCGCAACTTTTCCACAAGTGGACTTTGGTTTTGCCGATTCGTGCGGCACAGGAGGCGATGGTGCCCACACCGTAAATATCTCCACAGCCGCGGCCATTTTGGCGGCCGAGGTAGGTGTACCGGTGGCCAAACACGGCAACCGTTCGGTTTCTTCGAAGTGCGGATCCGCC
>MGST01000067.1:0-51457 GCA_001798605.1 Deltaproteobacteria bacterium RIFOXYA12_FULL_58_15
GCAGCGGTCTTCTCCAGGGCTTTGGATCTTTTGGTGAGCGACTTGAAGAACAAAAAACACGGCGTTACTTCACGCCCCCGCAATGCGAAAACCTCACCCGAGCCCGCTCCGAAACCGCCTTCGCGGGTGATTCCCCGGAGGGTTCAGCGCGAAGTTTTCGAGCGCGACCAGGGGCAGTGCACCTACCAAGACGCGCGTGGGCATAGGTGCCAAGAACGCTCAGGGCTCGAATATCATCATCGTGTACCCTACGGGCGTGGAGGACTGAGTACCACTGACAATCTGGAGCTTCACTGCAAACCGCACAACACCTTGGCGGCCGAACAGGACTATGGCACAGACCACTGTGCTCGCTTCAGACGCCAAGCAGTTTACGAGCCACGAGCGGTGTATTGTGTCTCGGCTTGGAGCCGAGATCTTGCTCTTTCCGGAGAGAGTCAATGAGTTGACGCAAACCACTCCAAACAGGGCAGCCACCTCGCTTTGCTAAATCTAGCCGGTGGCGAAAGCGTCAACGACATCGACGTGCTCGAAAGGGATGCCGGTTTTGCTGCTGTGTTTCGACAGTTTCGCATGCATGGCTTCAAGGCATATCAGCCGTTGAATATCTGGTGGGCCGAGCAGCAACTCGTCGTGCGCTCTGAGTTTCGTGACGGCAATGTTGTGATGACCTCGCTGGCGGTCGATTGCCCAGTGGCAAATTCGGTGCCCAAACGGGCCGGCGCAGCCAGTTGCGGTGCTTGACAGCGCTGCCGATGCACTCAGGCTTGGCGATTGAGGGTTGCGGCGGCACGTTGGGCGCCTCATCGGGCCAGGTGGTGGATCGTGGCTCACTTCCCAGCTTGCGATCCCGAAGAGTTTGTGGAAAATCCCTTGGCCTTTTTGGGCATGTCGGAATAAACGACCCATGTGCCAGGTTACAGGGGGTTGACCTCGGTTGAAGAAAAGAATGGACCGTTAAACACAGCAAAGAATAATTTTGGCGGGATGCCGCAAAAGAGAGTCCCACAACCATGATCGTCGCAGAGCAACTAACCAAGTATTATGGCGACCGAGCGGCTGTGACCGGAATCGACTTCACCATTCGCGACGGCGAGGTGGTGGGGTTGCTCGGTCTCAACGGCGCCGGCAAGACCACCATCCTCAAGATCCTCAGCGGTTTGCTGTTGCCCACCTCGGGGCGTGTGACCGTCGCTGGCCTGAGCATGGCAGAGCAACCCGAACAGGCACGGGCACGCATCGGCTTTTTGCCGGAGCAACCACCGCTCTATCCCGAGATGACCGTCAACGGTTATCTGCAGTTCGTCGCGCACATCAAGAGCTTCACCGGGGATATCGATGCGGCGATCACCGAAGCGACGGCGGCGGCGGATCTCAGTCACGTGCGTGATCACGTCATCGCCACCCTCTCGAACGGCTTCCAACGCCGCGTGGGTATCGCCCAGGCGATTATTCACAAGCCGGCTTTGATCCTTCTCGACGAGCCGACCAGCGGCCTCGACCCCGTGCAGGTCGTGCAGATGCGTGATCTCATCCGTGGTCTGCGGGGCAAAAACACGATCATGCTGTCGAGCCACAACCTGCACGAGATCAAAGAAGTCTGCGACCGCATCTTGGTGATCAAAGATGGGCAGATCGCCGCGGAGGGCACGGAGGCCGAGCTCGGCAAACGGGTCACCACCGCGACCAAGCTCTCCGTGGAGGTCCGTGCCGCTGCCGGAGCTTTCCGCGAAGCCATGGCCAAAGCCAAGAACGTCGCCCACTTCGAGATCAACACGGAAAAGGACGGCGTTACCACCGCGACGGTGGAGCTCGCCAAGGATTGCCGGGAAGAGCTGGCCAAGACCCTCGTGGATGCGGGCTTCGGACTGCGACGCTTCGAGCGCATCGAGCTCGAGCTCGAGAGCATCTTCCTCGAGCTCACCCGCAAGGAGGTACAGTCATGAACAATGTCTGGTGGATCATCCGTCGCGAGTTCGGAAGCTACCTGCGCTCGCCTATTGGCTACATCATCATCTTTGCGGTGCTGGTCGTTGATGGCCTGCTGTTCAACGCCTTTGCCATGGGCACCGGCGCACAGAAGTCCAGCCAAGTGCTGGAGAACTTCTTCTTTTTTACCAGCGGCACCACCCTATTCGCCGCCATATTCATCGGCATGCGACTCATCGCCGAGGAGCGACAAACCGGCACGCTGGCATTGCTCGCCACCTCACCGGTGCGTGAATGGCAGCTCATCTTGGGCAAGTTCCTCGCGGCCTTGGTGTTTCTGTGCGTCATGACCGCGCTCACCATCTATATGCCGCTGTTGGTGATGATCAACGGCAAGGTGTCTATGGCGCACATCCTTGCCGGTTACCTGGGCATCTTCCTACTCGGTGCCGCTGCGGTGGCCTTGGTGCTGCTTTGCTCCGCCATTGCCCCCAATCAGCTCGTTGCGGCAGTTCTGGGCGCTGCAGTGGTCACCACCTTTCTTCTGATGTGGTTGTTGTCACGCATCGCGAGCCCCCCCCTGGAAGACCTACTCGCCTATCTATCGATTCACGACAAACACTTCAGGCCGTTTATGCGCGGCATCATCAGCGTCAAAGACGTCGTCTTCTATGTGTCGCTCATCTGGGTGTCGCTCTTGGTTGCCACCCGTTTTCTCGAATCACGACGGTGGCGGTAGGAGACAACAGCCATGACAACTGATCAGAAGAAGAAACCAGCACCGTCCTATCTACCCATGGGTCTGCTCTTGGGAGGCCTGGGGGCTCTTTACCTTGGCGAGCGCGCCCTCGACGATATGGCTCGTTATGTCGTCTCCGGCCTTGGCGGCCTCTCGTTGCTCGCATCCCTCGGGCTCGCCCTCAGCCGCATCAAGAAGAGTGATGGTCAACGACGTACCGCCGCGAAGCGCATCGTCATCGAGTACGGCGTCGGTATCGTCGCCCTGCTTGTGTACTTCCTGTTGGCGTCAGGGACCGTCGCCGCCGACGGCAAGCTGCACACCATGCTGCAAGTCATTTGGCCTGCGGTGTTGCTCCTCGCGCTCGTTCCTGCCATCGCCATGGAAATGGCGTTCTTGAGCATGGCGCGAGCTCCCGAGCTCGAGTTGTGGCGCATCCGCTTTGCCGGGCGTGGCGCTCGCATCATCGCACTTGCCATTGTCGCCTTTGCCGGTTTGAACTTTGCGTCGAACAAATGGAACAGCAAGATCGACCTGAGCTATTTCAAAACGACCAAACCGGGAACGTCCACTGCTGCCATCGTCGAGCATCTGACCAAGCCCCTGGAGTTCGTCCTCTTCTTCAACGCGGGCAATGATGTCCTCGAACAGGCGCGCGACTACACCGAGTCCCTGGCTGGCAACAACGCTCTCGCGACCGTCAAGGTCGTCGATCAGGCCCTCGACCCCGAGCTCGCCCGAGATCTGCGAGTCCGGGCCAACGGCTACCTGGTACTCCGGAGTGGCGACAAGTCTGAGAGCATCCGCATCGGCATGGATCTCGAGGACGCTCGCTCGACCCTGCGTGAGCTCGACGCCAAAGTGCAGGAGAGTCTCCTCAAAGTCCTCAAGCCACCACGAGTGGCCTACTTCACCACCGGCCACGGTGAGCGCGACTACTCCCCCCAGCGCGAAGACAAGCGCCCCGGTTTGCGCGACTTCCGCAAGGTTCTCGAGATGCTCGGCTTCAAGGTGAAACGCCTCGGCCTGACCGATGGCCTCGGTTCGGAGATCCCTGGGGATGCTTCCGTGGTCATTATCGCCGGACCGACTGAGCCGTTCTTGTCCGAAGAGCGCGAGGCGTTGATCAAGTACGCCAAGGCTGGCGGCCGACTGTTTGTCTTCATTGATCCCGATTCCGTTGGCGGCGAGATGAACCGCGGCACCATCGCCACGGAGGACGCACTGCTTGCCGAGCTCGGTGTCAAGGTGAGCGAACAGTTGGTTGCCAATGAGCAATACCAAGTGCGCCTCAAGGACAGCGGACCGAGCCCCTACAACCTCGTCACCACGCGGGCGACTTCACATCCCTCTGTCGAGGCGGTGAGCAGCTCGGGCAACCGCCTCGCGGTCGTCTTGCTCGGTGCCGGAAAGCTAAGCTCAATCGAGAGCCCGCCGGCGGAAACCAAGGTCACCATGACCCTGCGCTCAATGCAGAAAAGCTGGCTCGATCTCAATCACAATCGCAAGCTCGACCAAGACACGGAAAAAGAAGAAGCTATCGATTTCGCGGCTGCCATCGAGCGCCCTGTCACTGGCGACAACAGCGACGCCCTGCGCGCTATTGTTGTTGCGGACGCAGACATCGCCGGGGACGGCGTGGTGCCCAATCCAGGCAACAGCTACTTTCTCGCCGATGGCGTGCGCTGGCTGGTGGACGACGAAGAAACCGCTGGCACCGTCGAGAGCGAGAAAGACGTACCTGTCGTTCACCGCGAGGATGAGGATACCATCTGGTTTTACGGTACCAGCATCATCATCCCCATCATTGTCTTGTCTGCTGGCTTGTTGATTAGCCGCAAGAAACAACCGAAACGGAGGGCAAGCTGATGGACAAAAGTCTTTGGGGCCATACTGTTTTTGCCGTCATCACAGCGATCGCCGCGTACGTGGCTTGGACCGCCCCCAGCCTGGATGCCACGGAAACTGTTGAGATGATTTCCGGTGCCCCCGCGTCCTTGACCAAGGTGAGCTGGCATGAAGAGCGCTGGGACGTGAGCCTGGTCCGCAGGGCCAAGAGCGATGCGTTCGATATCACCGTGCAGCGTCTCAACCCGCCGCCAAAGGTACCAAAAGTACCAAAGGCAGACACCGCAGACGGCACGGAGGCGGACACCGACGAGCAGACAGAAACCCCTGATGCCGTTGAGCCTGCCGGCGCAGAGCCTGCTGATTCAGAGCCTGCCAATTCAGAGGAGCCCAAAGAACCCTTGGAAGCGCCCAAGCCCGCGGAAACTTTTCCGACGACAGACAAGATGGCTGACATTCTCGCCAAGGTCGCCCCCCTCGAGGCTGCTCGCTCTCTCGGCAAAGTCGCAACGGAGAAACTGGCTGCCATGGGGCTCGACGAGCCAGCATCGAGACTGATCCTGGTTTTCGGAGACAAAGAACACGTGGTGCAGATCGGCGACGCCACCTTCGGCGGCGGCGATATCTATGCCTTGCGCGCAGACGGTGAAGTCTTCCTGCTGCCGGCGGCGACGCTCGCCAATATGCGCCACGGCGCGACCGCACTGCAGGACAAGAACGTCATTGGCACCAAACAAGATGAGGTCGTTCGACTCAACGTAACGGCCGGCGTCGAGACCCGTGAACTCAGCCAACGTCACCAAAAAGATGAGAAGACGCGTTTCTTCTCCGACCCGGCTGAGCCAGACGAAAAACTAGAGCTCGCGAGCAAGTGGGCCGAGCGCCTCTGGCGATTGCGAGTGATGCGTTTCGCCGACGGGGCACCTGGGGGTACTCCAACGCTTGCGGTAGAGCTTTTCGGCGAAAACGGCAAAGCCCTCGACGTCTTGCAGATCTGGACCCCCGATGACAGTGAGGCCATCGCGGTATCGAGTCGCTACGAAAAACCCCTCCTCATTGCCAAGACGTCGGCAGACTCCCTGCTCAAGGATCTTCCCGCCCTCCTCTCCGAAGGCCGCTGACGTTCGGCATCACTTTTCGGCAGGCCTGATGCTGAAAATGGGTGACAAATAAATGCCACCGCGCTAGATGTGCGCCTGCTTGAAAAGCGAACCTCCCATATGCTCGATTCCGAAGTTGGCCGCGGTCAACCCTCGCCGTTTTGACCGCGTTGCCTGCTTGGAAGTTATGGAGTGCTTGTTGTCGCGGAAACGCGACCAGTTTTTCTATCCGACCCACGACGCCTCCTCTACCGCCTGCTTGTTAACCCACAGCATCGGCCCCGACCATATCATTCCGTTTTCGTTGCGGCGACGAGTCCGCTCCTTCGTTAACGACTCGGCGGTCATCCATCTCTCCAACATGACCGAGCAACTCCGACACTTCCGCATCGACAGTTTTCTCCCGGCCTATCGTTCGTCGATTCCCATGGAGCTCTGGGCCCGCACACACAGTCTGCACCTTCTGTCGCCGTCGGCTCGCCTCCAACGACGACTCGAGGACAAGGTGCGTTTCGACCGAATCCTGCGCGCCCATGCGGTGCCGGCACCGCAGAGTCAAATCCTCGCAACAGTGGCCGATAGCAACGCGGTGCACCGCTACCCACTGGTCTTGCAAACTGCACACAGTGAAGGTGGGGAGGGCACGTATCTGGTGCGCAGCCGCGACGAGCTACATGAACGGCTCGCGAATCCCAAATCCACCTATCCAATGCTGACACGTGAGTTCATCTGTGGCCCTGCGTTTGGGGTCACCCTCGTTGTTGGCGACCAAGACTTACTGATTTCGTCGGTTCGCGGCCAGTGCATCGATCTCGAACGACGTGGGAGCGGTTTGTTCGGCATCCAATGGCTTGCCACCGGTCATTTTTCCCCACGTCTGCGGGCGTCGATGGACGCCACGTTTGCACTGTTGGGGCGGGTGTTGCGCGCCGAGGGGTTTCGCGGTGCCGCCAGTATCGATTTCATGGTGGACGGCGAACAGGTTCTCGTCATCGAGTGCAACCCGAGGTTTTCCGCTGCCACGCCGCAGTTGTCGTTGCAGCCCTCCTTGCTCCATGGCCTCGACTTTGCGACCGAGTACGTGCGAGCGCTCACCGGTGCCCGTCTCGGCGGGGATTTGCCCTTCGTCCCGGAATCGTCTTACCAGGGTTGTTGTGTCGACTTTGGCGACTGGATTACGCCGCAACTGCGCGCCATCAATCTTCGACGGGTCGGCGGTATGCCGCGGATCGGGGTCTACGAAATGAGTCCCGAGGCCCCCCAGTTCGCCGGCCACGACACCGAGCCGCTACGCTTCGTGAGTGAGAACGTCGCCGATGTAAGCGGTGCCGATCGGCTGTTGTTCCACTACTCGACGACCACTGGGTCTCGCATCGGCTCCAAGAGTGATCTCGGCTCGCTGATCGTCAATTTTCCCATGTTCGACTTCTCGAACGACGCTGCTCATCTCACCGCACGTGGCGACTCCCTCCTGCACGCCTTGCAGCGACAGGTCGCCGGCAAAAAGAATCTGCGCCCGCATCTTGCAGCACAAGCCACCGTCGCCGCGGTTGTTGCCGCGGCTCACTGATTCGCAAGTTCCACAACCGGCGGCACACCGCGAATGAAGGCCTGCGCCAGAGTGTAGGTGTATGCGCCTTGGTAGGGTAGGCAGAGCAGATCACCATGTCGCAGGGCGCGACCGCGTACGTAATATCCCCACAGGTCGTGGGGCGTACAAAGATTTCCGTAGACGAGCGTGGGCACCTCACGGTGCGGCGCAAAGCGCGTGAGATTGAAGATGGGCACATAGTCGAAGTATTCGTACTTCTCCCAACCCACCATGTTGGTTCCACCGTCGACAATGACAACCTCGTTCCCCTTGGTCTCGGCAACACCTAACAGAAAATGCATGACACTGTGGCTGATGAACTTCCCGGGCTCAGCCCACAGCCGAATGGCGGGGTTGTGACAGTGGACATGACGGGCAAAGGCCTGACCAATCTTGGTGGCAAAGGTCTCGACGGGTACCACCTCGGCGATCTCGAAACTCGGTTGAAAATCCCCCGCCAGGATTCGCTGCAACAACTCCGTACGAGAGGCAAAACTCATCACCTGGCGGCGATTCCATGGATAACTGCCCTGGAACACCTCCGGCGGGACACCGCCGCCAATGTCGACAAACGCGAGTGCCTGCACCGGAATCTGTGCTGAAGGCAGAGCGAATTGCTCGCCCAGCATACGCAAGGTCTTCAACACCCGTTGCGGCGAAGGGTGCGTGCCTCCATGGAAGTGGATGCCGCGCATGTCGATGTGCGGATGGCGACGGGCGCGACGAAAGAAATGCGGCAGCTCCTCAATGGGAATGCCGAACTTGCCCCATCCGCTCTGCTCGGACGTATGGATTCGGACGCCACAACGCACTTGGCAACCGAGGCCTCGGGCAAGGTCGTTGACCATGCTCAACTCCCGAACCGAGTCGAGATGAATCACCACCTGGTCGCGGTGCTGCAACGCCAACTCGAGCGCCTCTCTGCCCTTGGCTGGCCCGGTGAGCACGATCGCTTGCGGTCCAGCCGCCAATGCCGCGCGTAGCTCGGGTGCACTCGAGGCGTCGAGGTTGTGACCGTTTGCGCAGATCGTGGCAAGCAAACCGGGATAGGGGTTTGACTTCATCGCGTAGAAAATCGAAACCGGGACCTCTGCCCGGGCAAAGGCGCGACTGAAGCGGGTGAGATTGGCGATGGCTTCGTCGGCGTCGTAAACATACAGGGGCGTCCGGTGGCGCTTGGCCAATGCCAACAGCTTTGCTCTGATGCGCCCGAGGCGATCGATTCGCGCCGCAAAACGTTGGGGTGGGTCGTGCATGATTGAACCTCCTAAGTTGCGCCTTCTTTTAGCGCAATGAGCACGGCTACTGCCACCCACAGAGGTAGTACCACTCCTTGGTGATCACCCGCCCAAAGAACGTCTCGGGTTGCATTCCCAACAAGAACTGGTTCGTGGTTGGCCGTTGACTGCGGTAGATGTCGACCAACTTGCACTTGACCTGATTCTCAGGCGCGCCACAGGCAAGCTCTAGCAACTTGGCCGGCTGCCTCTGGCGACTGCCAAAGATCAATCGCGCGAGCCCCGGTGGCGTAAGCATCAACAGTCTTGTGTCAGCTTTCAGTGATACCAATGCAGCCCGAACAATGTGGTGAGTGGCCACATGATCGGGGTGGTAGTTGGTGCCCGAGGGCTCGAACGTCACAATCGTGTCGGGCCGCAGACTCTCGAGCTGCCGACGCAAATACCCAGCAGCTTCGTCGTGGTAGCTCTTGAGATTGAAATCGTGAAATCGGCCCTCGGCCAGCACCTGGGGGATTTGCAGCAAAGCCGCCGCCTCGGAGAGCTCCTCTCGTCGAACCTCAAAGTGATCTCGACCCCCGACGACCCCGGGATCTGTCTTTGGATTGGCACGGCCGTCGGTGAGCACAATGATAGCGCGACTTTGACCACACGCACCGAGCTGACGAAGGAGGCCGCCACTTGTGATCTCATCGTCCATGTGCGCAAACACAGCGACCACCCGACCCAATGATTCGCGCACGTCGTGCTCGAGCCGTTGACGGGACTCCAACGCCGCGATGCGACGGCCGATAAGGTGGTGCATGACTTCTCGGTTTATTTGAAAACTGCGCCACGCAAAAACTGCAGCTCGGCTATCGACTGCTCGATGTCAAAGAGGGCGGCATGTTCGCCATCGGATGGTTTGTCATAGCTCGTGTTGTACCACCAACCAGCAAGCTCCTTGAGTGTCGAGACATCAACCAGACGATAGTGCATGTATTGATCGAACAGCGGCATGTATTTGCACAGAAACCGTCGGTCCTGCCACACCGAGTTGCCGCAGAGCCTGGCCGTGCGGTAGGTGGCATGACGCGCCAATATCTCGAGGGCCCGGGACTCCACGTCGTTGACCGTCACCTTGGACGCGCGGATCTTGTCGAGCAATCCAGTTTTTTCGTGCATGGTCCGCACAAACGGCCCCATCGACTGGAGAACCGATTCGGGTTGCCATATGGCCACCGCAAAGGGGTCGGCCAACCGATTCAACTCTCGATCGGTGAGAATCATCGCCATCTCGACGATGGCGCAGGTTTCAGGATCGAGACCTGTCATCTCCAGGTCAATCCAGACAAGAACGTCGTCTCTGGGGCTCACATCTTCCTCCCAAAAAAAAGACTCTCTGGTTTGAATACCAGGAGTGCTCGGTGCGTCCCTGCACGGATGCAAAATCGATCCTTGGGGCACTGCCAGTCAAATAGCAGAAACAGTACTTTGCACCAAGATCACACACATGGTATTGGTTTGCGTCTCTTGGCGAAGAGGAATTCCATTTTCATTGTCAATTCAAGGAGAAACCGAATGAAGAATTTTTGGCCCCTGCCGTTGGCGGTATTGCTCATCGGTGGACTTACGGCGTGCCCGAGCCCTACCATCTACCACACCGCGAAGCCAATCGCCGCGGGGCAAAATGAGATCACCATAGCCCCCAACCTCGCTGGCTTCATTTTTCCCGATGTGGAAACAGGTGCCGGCACCGTCGACGGTTTGAACATCACCGCCCCTGGCGCTGAGGTCGCCTTCCGTCACGGCATCGACGAATCCATGGACTTCGGTATCAAGTGGTCCACGTCCAACCCCATCTCCCTCACGGCGGACCTCAACTTTGCCCTCCTCAACACCGGCAGCCTGGTCCTGTCCATCGACCCCACCATCACTCCGGTCTACTTCAGCGCAGGTGACGCATCGACCTTCATGCTCTGGGTCACCGTGCCCGTGTTGTTCGACATCCTCAGCACCGACGCGACGGCGCTGACGGTCGGCCTCGTGCCCGGAATTATCTACGGCTCGGTCAGTGGTGCCAGTGGTGACGACAGAGTTTCCGTCGATGGCTTCGAGTACGGCGGCGGTGCCATGGTTGGCTTCAAGGCCCGCCTCGGTGAAACCTTCTCGATGATGCCGACCGGTACGATCATGTACTGGATGGACTCCGAGTGGATCACCTACACCATCGGCCTCGGCTTCATGTTCTAGCCAGCCGGCTAGCCATCACGTCCGACCAACCACCCCACCTCCAACAACAACAGCGAGTCTAGGCGCCGAGGTTGGTAGCGCATGCCGAACCTCGCCCCGAGGTGCACCGTCTTCCCCAAGGCGACCACCGCCCCCACAGAGGCACCGGGTGCGAAGTCGAGACGCATGCCGTGCCGATCGGGCCCCACACCGTCACTCACCCGAACGGTGCGTAGCAATCCCCCAGCCTCTGCCATAGCGTCGAGACGAAATGGACCGTGCCAATGCATATAGCCAAGACCTACCGTCAGCGTGGTTTGGGTGTTGCGGTAGGTGAGTTGAGCTGTTCCCTGGGAGGACCAGCTCACATCGAGCGCCACCGCGGCACCGACAAACTCGCCCCACTCTCGAAGTTGCCGATGCGCCCCGAGACGTAGCAGCCAATCTGTCGAACGTTCGCCATCAGCCCGCTGCCAATACAATCGTCCCGCACCGAGCTCGACCTGCCAATCGTGTGCCTCGGGCGGCGCAAAGAATCTGCGCCAATAGGTACGGATTCGTTCGGCCTGCTCGGATGGCTCGGATGACTTGGGATGGCGAGTGGCGGCAGCCACATCGAAAGCCACAGAACAAACGGCGAAGCTGACCCATGCAACAGTCAACGAACGCATGCGAGATCTCCGGCGACCGCGTCGAGACGCATAGCAAAAAGTTGGCATCCCGCTTCTTGGAGGTCGGCAGGCAACCCCTCGATCACAAAATCGAAGAACAGGGTGAGCGTAAGACGTTCATCGATTCCTTTGATCCTGTTGAGCGCTCCCACCACCGCCGAGGTGACCGTGTCGGCGTCGGTAGACCCCCGCAAAGCCCACAGAGCAGACGCCACCACAGAGCCGAGGATGTACGGATCGTAGTCGACGAGATCGTCGCTTTGCACGGAAGCTCGCAGCGCTGCATCGTAGAGGCGCTCGACCGACACATCGCGGTCAATACCGAGCTCCTCGGCGTCTGAAATCGAGGCTGCGAGGAAGTTTGGATCGCTCACGGCGACCGCGGCAAAGAAATCAGCCACCCCCTCGTCGAGGGACCGTCGCTCGTTGACCACAAGGTTGTCCCACGATTCCAAGGCGTAGACGGGCACACGACGATCGGCATCGACGAGACGATTGAAGACCGCGTGACTGTACTCGTGAACAACGACACCGCGGTTGGCGTATAGGGGGACGTCATTCAAGATCACCTGTGGCGGAATAACGAATGCATCGATGGTGCTTATGTACGCAGCGTTGTCCGTCACCAGCGGCAACGGCAGCATCCAGAGGTTAACGGTGATCGGCATGTTGTAATAGACCCGCATCGTTCCGACGACGTCAGGCGACACCCCCAAACTGTCGAAGAAGAGGCTTGCCTGCTCGAGGTGATGATAGAGGGTCAACATCATGGCGCTGTGAAAATCCCACGGCATGGCCACACCGTTGTCCCGCACCACCACCTGAATGTCCGGCGTCGAGTCGCCAGAGACAACGATCGCCTCGGCCCACTCCTGTTCTGTCTCGGGGTTGCCGTTCTCGATGTTCGCTTTGCCGCCTCCTCGCAGCTTTGCGACGCTGCCACGACCTTCTCGCAGATTGTCGAGGGTCTCGATGCGGGAGCGCATGAGCCGGTATTGCTGGGTGCTGGAATCAACATCGTAGACGAGAAAATCCCGAACTTGGTTGTCAACACCGCACGCAACGCCATTCATCACGGCAACAACGACAAGCCCAAAAAGGAAACTACGAATCATGTCGCCATCCGCTCGTACGCCAAAAGCGGCGCGGTTAGGGCCCTCACCAACGTGAAGCGAAGACCTCGTGTAGGGCGCTTGGATCGTCAGTAAAGATGCCATCGACACCGCGCGCTATCCAGTCACTCGCCTCCTTGGGGTCGTTGACGGTCCACAGGTGCACTTCAATCCCGGCGGCGTGCGCAGCGTCGATGACTCGCCTCGTGGCAACGGGCAAGAGGGACCAGGCAAAGCGGTGATGCCGCACGGGGATTTGCAGGGCGCGCCCGCGGAAGCGCTGCAACGACCTGCCGCGATAGGCGTCAACAAGAAACCCTTTGACCTCGCCACGACACAAGCTCAGGGGGCAACTCGGCTCGAAGGTAACCAGCTCCGCCATGACATCGTCGTCGGCGGCGGCCAGCACCACATTCTGCGGCCCAATCCGATGCAGCACATCGAGCACTTCTCGCGCCATACCGCGATCTTTGATCTCAATGTTGAACCCGGCGTTGGGAAACGCTTTCAGGACATCCTCGAGGCGGGGTACGATACAGCCACCGTCGCGAAACAAAGTTTCTCCGTTCGCCTCGAAGTTGTGGCCCGCATCGAGACGCAACAGCTCTGCGGCAGAGAGGCTCGCAACCGGACCCGTGCCATTGGTCGTGCGCGCCACGGTGGCATCGTGAATGACGACCACCTCGCGATCACGGGTTAGCCTGACGTCCATTTCCAAGACCTGGGCACCCACTCGCATCGCCAGGTCAAATGCCTCTAATGTGTTTTCTGGAGCGTAGCGGCTTGCGCCCCGATGCGCCATCAACAATGGCCGTGACAACCCGTCAAACATGCTGACCGCCCCAACCGACGATGGCATACCAAGGCCGACAAATTTTTTGCGTGATTGCGGATGGCGACACTGCAGCGAGAGAGCCTACATCAAGTTGAACGAACGCCATAGTCCTACAATCACTGCATGTACGACATTGTAGGGAAACCTGCGCTTGCTTTTTGCCGCGGGTGACCACTTGTCGCTGGCGCCCCAATTACGTAGGGTACGCGGGTTAATAGGGATTGCATTCCACTGATTACGTGGTTCGCAAGGAAGGTGTCGCATGCGCAGACCATGGATTCTGACCGGTACGCTGCTCGTCGCTGTCGCAATGTCAGACTGCAACTGTGAGGAATCACTCGGGGTCGCTGTCGGCCAAATAGAGCTAACGCTTTGCGATCGGCAGCCTGCGTGTGAGTGCACTGAGCTCGGCTCCCCCGCCGTCATTGAATTCGGCAACCCAGAGGTGGGCACCGTCGCCCGCCGCACCGTTCGCATCCAGAACGGCAACGCCCCCCGCAAGCTGGTCATCTCACGCATCGATGTGGGTGCGGACTCGGAATTCCAGGTGACGGGCATTCAACACCGCTCTTCTGGCGAAGATGATGCGGAGGTCACCAACCACAAAATGGCGGATGGATCGTTAACTCTGGAGAACGACAATTTGGCCGAGATTTTTTTGACATTCCAACCAGGCAGCACAGCGGAGAGCTCGACGACCTTGACCATCGTCTCCAACTCGGCGTTGTACGACAACTGGGAGATCCTGCTGCGTGGGGGCGGCGGCTCGGCAGAGGCATGCGTACCCTCCGGCGATTGCGGTGACGGCAGCGTTGTTGATTTCGGCACCCATTCGGATGTTGACATTGCCTATGATCCCGCCGTTGGCCTTCCCACCGCCCTCGATACGCAGATGGTCACCGTGACCAACCAGGGCCCCCATGAAATCTTTTTCACCGCAGCGATTACCGTCGATGGCATCCCAGAGGTCCCAGGAGAAGTGGTGGGTGATAGGGCGGTGTTCTTCTTGGGCGACCTGGGTTGCCCGACCCTCGCCGCTGGCGAGAGTGCCGATATCCCGATCGAGTATCGACCGTCCACCGCTGGTGAGCACTTTGGCAAAATGCTCATCAAAGGGGTTGGCGCACCGGTTTACATCGATCTCGAAGCTCGCGTCACCGGCGCCCACGTTTGCCTGCGCACTGAAGATGATCTTCCCAATGATTCCACATTGCAATTTGGTGATGCCCCAGACTACCGCACGCCGTCCAATGCAGAACCGGAAATCCGGCATGTGTGGGTGCAAAACTGTGGATTCCAAGAAGACTTAGTGATCTCTGCCGCGCAACTTGGCAGCAACACCGACCCTGACTTCTCCAGCACCGCCCTGCCCTGGGCGCAAACCTCTCCCATCGCCCCCGGGGAAGAGATCGAGGTCGCCGTGGCCCTGGGTCCCGTGTCACCGCAGTTGGTCGGCGTCGACGGCAACCTCGAACTCACCACCAACGACCTGCGCCTGGCCACCGCCTACGTCCACCTGCAGGGATTCATTGGCTTGCCCGAAGTCTGCTACCTCACCGCGAGCCCGAGTCCCGTGGACTTTGGTTGGGTCGCGTCCGACGATGCCGCGCAGGGCACCTGTGTGCCCCCAATTATCCTTCCCAACTGCGCGAGGATCTCGCGGATGAAGACCGTCAGGCTCATCAACATTGGAGAGCGCGCCTGTGACAACATCGAAGTCGGGCCCGTCACCACCCTTGTTGGCACCGCCGGCATGTTCACCATGCCGAGTACGCCCACACCCTTTAGGCTCGAGCCCGGCGATGTATCCGACGCCATCGACGTTCTCTTCGCCATGGCGCCGCAACAGGATCCCATCAATTATAGCGCCCGTTTGGAATTCACCTCGCCGGAAAACGCCGTGGGTACCGCCGATGTACTCTTGCAGGCTATCGGTGGCGGCTCACCTGCTTGCGCGGTGGAAGTGAGCCCCCTGAGCCCGCCAACCATCTCTGGCGATCAAATGTGCCCGTACAAGTCGCTGAAGTTTGGCGGCGTCAACTACGGCAACACACGCACCCTCAACATGCAAATCAGAAACATCGGCTCCGAGGATTGCGTCATCGACAACGTCCGCAAAAAACAGGGCACCGCGGACAGCTTCTCCTTTCCAACCACATCCTTCAACATCGCCATCGGTGCGTCCCATACGATTCCCGTGAGTTTCGAGTCGCCCGTTCCGAGTGGCGGCCTCTTCGAGGACTTCCCCTTTGGTTGCGTGACCAACGGCATGCAGTTTGACTACGCGAGCCAAAGCACCGATTGGGCCACCGAGACCGTGCCGTTCTTGGCTCTCGGCAAGCCTCCGAGCATCGACGTCATCCCCGGCGAGATCGACTTCGGCGAGGTCACGGTCGGCTGCTGTTCGGCGCAAAGACGCGTGTCAATCTACAACTCGGGTATCACCACGCTCGACCTCGATGGAGTTGCGGTATTGAGAGGCGTCAACTTCATCGCCACCTCCCCGTCTTCGATGAGCATCCGTGTGAGCGGCAGTTCCGATTTCATGGTGCAGTTCTGCGCCACGGCCGAGGGCGAGGCCGTCGATGTCGTTGAGATCACGGGTCACGACCAAGAAGACAACGAGGAGTTCATCACCGTCTCTCTGAGTGGCACCGGCGTTCTCGACAGCCAGGGCAACGATCAGTATCGACAACCCAGTCGCCCCATGGTTGATGTCCTCTTCGTCGTCGACGACTCGGGTTCGATGCAGGGGGAGCAGGACGAGCTGGCCGCGAACTTCGATGCCTTCATC
Organism: Deltaproteobacteria bacterium RIFOXYA12_FULL_58_15; assembly: GCA_001798605.1. Taxonomy (GTDB): domain Bacteria; phylum Myxococcota; class XYA12-FULL-58-9; order XYA12-FULL-58-9; family XYA12-FULL-58-9; genus XYA12-FULL-58-9. The sequence continues at coordinate 16,069 of MGST01000067.1, forward strand.
GGCCAGGCGGTCGAGCTCGACACCGATTACCACTTGGGCGTAACGAACACGGATGGTGAAACGGAGTGGGCGGGACGCCTGCACGCTTGCACGACAAATGCTTGGGGCAAATTCATCGTTGACAGTCAACCTCCCGCACAACAGGAGACCCAGTTCTCCTGCAATGTGAACGTCTCCGATCCCGCCGATGGCCGACCGAGCACCGACAACAAAGAGTCCGCCCTGCACGCAGCACGGTCAGCCTTCGAATACGCCACCCTCGAATGGAACGAGGGATTCTATCGTGAGGCCGCCAAGCTTTACATCATCTTGGTCACCGACGAAGTCGATCAATCTGATGGTACTGCCGCTCTCTACTTCGACTTCTTTCAAAATCTCAAAGGCATCGGTAACCCCGACCTCCTCAACATTTCGGCCATCACCGGTCCCCCCCCCGACGGTTGCGAATCGTCCAATGGCGCTGCCGAAAGCAACCTGCTCGACTTCAATGCCGTGGAGTTGGCGGGCGGCCAATTCCGCTCTATCTGCTCTGCCGACTGGACCGACTTGCTCGACTCTTTGGGTCTCGATGTGTTCAACGCCAGACGGCAGTTCCCACTTTCACGCCCTGCAACGCCGGTCACCATCGACGTCTGGGTATGTCCGAGCACTTGCCCAGAGGTCCCATCCGCCGCGGCAGGGTGCACCCACGTGCAGCAAAACGGTGCCGACGGTTGGACCTACGACGCCGACGTCAACGCTGTGACCTTCCACGGAAACTCCTTGCCAGAAGCTGGCGAGTGCGTGGCTGTGAGCTATATCGCCATGTGCTACGCAGCAGGGGAAGGCTGATCACTCGGGCGTCTGCTGCGGTGGTTTCTTCAGGGCTATCGCTGAAGGCGAGCGCAGCTTGCCGAAGAAACGGCCGATCTTTGCCAACACGTAGTGCCAGCTGAAGCGGAAGACGATGCGCGGATCGAAATAGGGATTTTTGGTCTTTCCTAGCCAGGAAAGATTCAGGACCATCTCGGCAACGCTGACAGTGCAACCACGAATGCGGATGACCCTTTTCCCAACCGCGAAGATTTGTTCGAAGAAGAACTTGAGAATCTTGCCGACCAGGTCTCCTGCGTGTACCCGCTCGGGGCTGATGAGCTTGCGCTCCTTATAAAGGAAGGGAATGTCGACGTCCTTGCCGCCGATCTTGCCACACCAACGGGCGCAATCACCAATGAACAGGACCTTCTCTCCCTGACCCACGTCGATGTCACCCCGGTACGCACCGTAGACCAGATGAATGGGCTTGATGCTGTTCTCGACGTCATCTTCCATCTGGCCAATGATGCCCATCGCCTCAGTGAGTGCCCCGGGACAACCTCCCCAGCAGTAATCGTAGGTGTCGGGGGGCGGGCCGACGTAAACCTTGAGATTGGATTTGCCGTTGTACTGGGCATCGGCCTTGTCCAGGGAGAGCTCGAACCCCTTCGCTCGTCCCTTGGCCTCCTCGAGAGTGACGTCGCCTTCGATGCTGACATCATCGAGTGACAATGATCCCCAACCGCGCTCGGCGACGATGCGAATGTGGTCCACATCGCGAGGATCGAGGCCCGCAATGTGAGTGCAAACGACATCGGTGGAAACCGCATCATCCCCGACAATAATGAGCCCGAGGGGGAACGGCTTGGGCGTCAGCATCGTCTTGGCACCAGCGGTGATCGCGTCCATGACGCAAATCTTCGGCTGAATGACCTCGTAGAGGTCGGCTATCTTGGAGTGCAAATGATGGTCGTGATCGATGAGACGGTGCTCGTCGTCCTGTATGCCGATATAGAGCTTGAGGTTGAAAGTGACCTTGGTCCACGGATGCGCCTTGAACTTGGGCGCCGAAACCAAGAACTCGGTCTCGGCAATCGCCTCTGGGATATAGATGTAGTCCCTGAGGCGCCCCTCCATGTGCAGGTCGCGACGAACCTGAGGCATCTCATCAAAATAACGCGGACGCACGTGATGCTTTCGCATGACCTTGGGATAACCAGCCTCGGCAAAAGCATAACGTGTCGGGATGGTGATGCCGCAGCGCTCCCCAAGGGAGAGGTCGGTCATCTCATCGCCACGTTCTTTGAGGGCACCAAACAGGCCATCGAGAAACTCGGGGCGCGTGAATGCGTGAGGGAAAAAAAGACGATGCGCAATGACGGTATTGGGCTTGACCAGCGTCCTCCCCTGGGGCTTGATCCCAAGCTCGTCCATACTTTCGCCGATGATGGCGCGAATACGATCGGGATCGTAATCGTCACACCGGCGTAGAATCACTCTTGGCACGCTGGTATGATGCGCGTCCCCGGAGGGAAGTGCAACTGCAAAACCAAAAAGGCAATTCTGCCCTGTGGAGGCTATAGATCATGCGACCATTTTTCAGCTGCTTATCACTTTTCACCCTCTTGCTGTTTGCCGCAGAATCTCAGGCGCAACCTCGTGCACGGCGACGTGGTCCGCCGCCCGCGCCTCCAGGGCACGTCCAACCGAAGCCCGAACCACCAGACACTGCGGCAATTTGTCAATCTCGACAGTCTGTGTTGGCTCAGGAGCAGCGTCGCCTCGACGCCTCGCAGTCAGACCTCGCGGGTGTCGACTCTGAGCTCGAAGCACTCAAACAACGCATGGCGCAATTGACCAACGAACGCAATGCTCTGCAACGCCGTATGGACTCGCAAGAACGACGGGTGAGCGCCCTCAAGAAGTCCTACGACAAGGAATGCACCAAGAACGAAACCTGCGAGCAGTACGAGACCTTGGTCACGACACTCGACAAGCAGTCCTCTGAGGTCGAAAAGGAGATGGCCATCGTCCGCACGGACATGACCACCAGCAGAACCGAGATTAACAACCTTCAGCGAGAGATCGATCCACTGCGAACTGAATACGCGTCACTCAAATGCAACGACATGGTGCCGGGTGAGACTTCACAGGAAACCATCGACCGCTGCGCGGCGATCTTCAGCCAGTGGAATCGTCTGCAGGCGCGAGTGAACCAGCTCAACAGTCGTTTGAGCGAGCTCAGAAGCCGTTACCAACAGCTCCTGTCACAGCTGCGCAGCATCGAGTCACGCGGCAAAAACTATGAGACCTACCTTGCGAGCAACTGTTCTTCGAGCGCCAAGCTCGTCACGGTCCGCGGCTACGGCGGCGTGCGCCAGCGAGCTGAGAAGCTCGGCAAAGAGCTCGATGACCTGATCCATGATGCCACCAAGCTCAGAGGCATCGAGATCACGGTAACTCCCAAATAGTTGAGAGCGGCGAGGTCCGGGCTGAGCTCGGGCCTCGCTGCCATTCTCTTGTCACAAGCAACAGGCAGAACAGTCGTCTCCTTTCCTACAGTGGAGGCGCTCGGGAATCTTTGGCGAGAGGTCAATGCCAGACCTTTGTGGTCTCGCCCTAACTTCTGGCGTTGGCTGCAATTGCGTCGGCGTATGCATTTGCGCCTCATTCCCTTCGAGGGAGTGCGAATCTTGGCCCCCGCCGGCAAGATCAACGACTGCTCCTGTTGCAGTGACATCTGTTGTGTCGGCCCGCGCTCGACAGTCCTTCTGCGACTCAAAGACATTGCCACACTGTTGGACCTGGGACGCTCAGATCTGTTGACCACCCAGAAACCGCGCTTTGGCGAAGACGAACAGTTGTCCCACCCGGCGTTGCGACGCCACCTAGCCAGTGACGCCTGGCACACCTTCCCCGTACTTCGCCAGGACTCCATGGGCGCTTGCGCGGCTCTCAGCCGCTCTGGGCAATGCTCCCTCTATCCACACTGGCCGCTCTCTTGCGCTCGTTTCCCCTATTCTCTACACGCGGACGAACGTGAGGTGTTCTTCAGCAAACGGTGCGAGTCATACTGGATTCGCCCCGGCGTGGATCAACGCATCGAGAAAATGGCTCGGGCCGCCGTCGAAAGCTACAACGAGCGAATCCGCGATGCCGTATTGCTCGAGTATGCGAGAGACCGCTTAGGGCAAATCGGGCTGCTGCCGTTCCTTGCTGAACAACCATAGTCCTCCGGAAACTCCGGAACCTCTGGAACCCCCGGAACCCCCGATCCGCGATTGACATTCGCATCAAAGCAGTGGGATTGTTTGATGTTGGGAAGATTTCACGAGCTCGGAGAGATTTCCTTCATGCGGATTCTGCCCTTCGTGTTGCTTTGCTCGATGGCGTCGCCAGTTGCGGCACAAACCCCGGGTGTCCTGGCTTCAACGGATTCCAACACCAACCGCAAGGCCCAAGCAAGCGTGTCGTCGCCCTCTGCCACTTCTAACAAGGGTACCCGCGGCGTGCACCGAGTCGAAGCCGCGACGGCACACCCCACCGGCGATATCATTCTGGTCGTTGGTGCGCAGTACTCCTACAACACTGGGCTGTTCACCGCGGACGACACCAACGAAAATCACGCCCAACACCTCACGGTGGTGTGGGCGCCCATTGACCACCTCGAGCTTCGGTTGCGCCAGTCGACGGTGTCGAATCGCAATGACGCGTTTTTGCCATCCACCACCCAAAATCTCGGCGACCCCACCGTGGGTCTCAAGTTCAGCTATCCGCTGATGGCGGAGCTCGGTATTGGTGCCGATCTCGCATTCATGCTGCCGACATCAGCGAAAGGGACCGGCCTCAACGCTGGGGCGTTCGTGCTCGAAGCCAACGCCATCGTCTCCTACGTGCCGATGCCCTGGCTCGGGGTGCACCTCAATGCTGGATATCGCCTCGACAACACCAAGGAGATCTTCAAGCGAGACCTCCTGCCAGTTCAGCGGTTCACTGCAGGTATCTCGCAGGATAACCTCATCCTCGCAGGTCTCGGAGTCGACACCTCTTTTCTGGTTGGGAAAGAAATGACGGCAGGCGGATTTGCTGAGTTCCACGCCGGTCTTGCCCCAGAGTTTGATGAAAGCCCAATCCGCGCAACGGTGGGCGGGAAATGGTTGCCCTTTGGCGAAAACGCGGTCGACGTGGTGGTAGGTGCTGATTTCGCTGTGGCTGGCACCCCGACGAAGAACGCAACCATGGCGGGAATTCCAGCATGGGAGGCCTTTGGCCAGATTGCCGCACACCTCAATCCGCCTGAGACACTCGTCGCTGCAGTGAGCGGTCCAGCCGGATGTACAACCCAAGCCCAATGTGAACAGAACCAGCAGTGCGTCGACGGCTACTGCCATTGGGTGCAAAAGGTCATCGAAGAGAAAGAGGTCATCAAAGAGGTCCCGATACCTTCCTTCTCCATCAAGGGCGGAGTCTTCAACAAGGCTTCGGGAGATCCCCTCAACTATGCCACCCTGACATTCAGCGGTGTCCCAGGCAGCGCCCTGGCGGTGGATTACAAGACCGCGACCTTTGAGTCGTGGCCGCTGCCCAGCGGCGAAGGGTTGGTGAAGGTCGTGGCTTCAGCGCCCGAATGCACTCCCTCAGAACAAATGGTCAACAAGGGCAAAGCCGGCGACGTCAAAGAGATCGTCTTCAAGCTGCAATGCGGTGTTGCCATCGGCGAGATCAAAGGCAGCCTCAAGGACGCCCGCACCGGCAAGCCGGTGAAGAACGGACAGATCTTCATTCCAGCCCTCAAACAGAAGATCAAGACTGACGACGATGGCAAATTCAGTGCTGAGGTGAAAGCCGGCAAACATCAGATCCTCATCTCGGGAAAGAAGTACGGCACCCAACGCAAAGAGATCGAAATAAGAGCTGGCGACGTCGTCATCCTCAACATCGATATGGACAAGGGACGGTAACGATCACGGGCGAAAGCGAGGTTGCCTAAGGCGAGGTGTGGGCAAAAATGAGCGGCCTGTCGACAAGAAAACGATTGAGTCTTTGGCTGACACTGTTGTTGTCACTCTGCGCCTTGGCACCTTATGGTTGCCAAGATGCCGTCAGCGCCGTGGCGCATGTCCGCGCAGTGAAGGGCGACGTCACCTGGAAGATCAACGACGAAGGTGCACCGCAGCCAGCCGAGCCAGAGGTCAGTTTGCCTGAGGGTAGTCTGGTTATTACCCAAGAGGGCACCGCCCAGATCGAGTTCGCCGGTGGAAACTTTCTCGACCTGCAACCCAACACGACCTTGGTAATCCGCAAGGCGGGCGGTACGGCTGCTCAGTTTGGCGCTGTCCTTCTCTCTGGAAACGCAACGGCTTCTTCAAAAGGCCGTGGAGTCCTGTTGGCAATTGGCACGCCATTCGGCCTGACCGAATTCGGCACCCAAGAGCTGTCGTTCGAAATCAGCCACCTAAACGGCCTGCACGTCCTCATCGGCGAGGTGTCCGTGATCGACGCTGGTGGCCAGAGGACAACTTTGGGAGCGGGCGACGACTTTGTCATTCCCGGCGTCACCGTGGTTCTTCGACGCTGTTCAGCCGACAGTGATTGCAAGGACAACGAGGCCTGTGACCTGGAGACATCTCACTGCATTCTCAAACTCGAGCCAATCCAGTTCGTCCTCCTCGCCAATCCCCAACAGGTGCAAGTTCTCCGTGCGGGTGAATCCACGTGGCGATCACCTAAGAAGCGCGACTTTCTCGCTAGAGGTGACATGGTGCGCACGCGCAAGGCGAGCACCACACAGATCCAGCTCGGCGACGTCGCCGAGCTGAAGCTCAGGCCGCAAACCCAGATGATCCTCAATGATGCGGGTCTCAGCAAAGAAAGCCACCGAGCAAAGTATGGCTTGGAGAGCGGTAGCGTCCTCATCCACGTCGACCAGAACTCCGAAGTCGGTGCCAGGCACGAGCTCGAAGTTGCCGGCCTCGTCATGAAAGTGGAACCGGGGCTCAAGGAAGCGACGGTGGAAGTGAATGCCCCAACAAAAGACAAGGCCCAAATCAAGGTTCACTTCGGCCGGGCGACACTGTCTGACGGCACCGTTGTTGAAGCAGGGCGCGCCGTCACCATCGAGAAGGGCGTGGTCATCACCACGTCCGCGCCCTTGGCTGTCACGGGTGTCGAGCTCAAGCCCAAATCGAGCTCAATCATCTATTACACGAGCTCGATCCCACCGATCCTCTTCAACTGGAAAGCAGAAGAGGGTGCCGAGAGTTACGAGCTGGAAATCGCAAAGGATCGAGATTTCGACAAGCGAGTATTCCGTGAGAAAGTGAGCACCAATTCCTTCGTGCATGAGCGATTCCCGGCGGGTCGTTTCTATTGGCGTGTCAAAGGCACGGGCAACTGGATTCGAGGTATGCTCTCGGTTGAGAAGAAAACCGACAACACCAACCAGCCCAAACACCACAACAAAGTCGTCGATACTGGCGAAAAGACCGTCATCTATTACCAGAAGGCTCTCCCAGACCTGACCTTCACCTGGAAAGCCGTCGAGGGTGCGACCCAATATCGTCTGCGCATCTACCCCGACGGCGAGTTTGACAAGCCCATGGTGGAACAAGAATCGGCAGAAAACACCAAGTACTTCGCAAAGGGTAGATTCCCAGAGGGAAAATATTTCTGGCAACAGTCGGCGCTGGCTGCTGACGGCTCCGAGCTCAAGACTGGCAAGATGAACACCTTGCAGATTGCCTACGACAATGCCATCACCGACCTCGACGTCAAGAGTCCCAGGCCAGATATGAGAACCCGTAGCAAGACCGTTTCGACCTATGGAGAGCTGCAACTGGGAGCCAAGTTGTCGATCAACGGAAAGCGGGCTGGCCTCGACAGCAAAGGCCGGTTCCGGGAGGTGATTCCGCTCAACAAAGGCAACAACCAGATTGTCTACACGACCATTTCCTCTGACGGTATCGAGAGATTCTACGTTCGCAATGTCACCCGACATTAATTGTTGGTAGGATCGCCACATGGTCGTAGACTCCCCAGTCACTCAGAGCCCCAGCGGCTTGGTGGAGATCCGTTGCACCTCCTGCAATCGGTCGTTTCGCATCGACGCCGCTTGGACCGAAAACGTCAGCGCCGCCCGCTGCGTGTGCGGAGCTCGGCTCGCCCTGAGGGGTGAAGACGCATTGACGCCCCCCGGTACTCAACGATTGGGTAAATACCTCCTGCATCAACGCATCGCTGTCGGCGGCATGGGCGAGATTTTCTATGGCAAGATCGCCGGCGTTGAGGGCTTTGAGCGCGAGGTGGCCATTAAAAAAATGTTGCCTCACTTGTCGGAGGACCGGGGCTTCATCGGCATGATGGTCAAGGAGGCCAAGCTCACCGTTCTCTTGCACCACCCCAACATCATCCAAGTCTTCGACCTCGCGCGGCAAGGCAACGAATATTACATCGCCATGGAGTACGTCCCAGGGGTGACGGTTGCCCACCTCCTGGAACTGTCTCACAAGAGCCGATCGATGTTGCCCTATGAGGTCGTGATCTACATGGTCATGCAAGTCCTGCGCGGCCTTGCGTACGCCCACGACTTGCGTGGGCCAACCGGCGAGCCGATGAATGTCCTTCATCGCGACATCACGCCACAGAACATCATGGTCACAGCGGATGCGTGGGTGAAGATTGCCGATTTCGGTATAGCCAAAGCGCGCAACGAGATCTCGACCACCAGCCCCGGCATGATCAAGGGCAAACTCGGCTACATAGCCCCCGAACAACTATCCGGTAGCCAGCCAGATCAGCGCCTCGACATTTTCTGTGCGGGAATTCTTCTTTGGGAAGCCTTGGCGACCAAACGCCTGTTCAAAGGTGCCGATGAGATCGACACGTTCCGGTTGATTACCGAGTGCAGGATCCCTCCCCTCTCCAAATACCGTGACGATGTGCCGCCAGAAATCGAGGAGGCGGTACGAGGAGCGTTGACCCGAGACCCCAACCAACGCTACCGCACCGCCGACCAGTTCTACGACGCGCTCAATCAGGCCATCTTTCCCAGCACAGCCGACGATTTTGCCAGCATCGCCAGGCGCTATTTCGCGGCTCATCAGGAATACTTCTCTGGCGTCGTCAAGCGAACCGAGAGTCTCAAAGATGCCGAAAGCCTCGATGATGAGGTCACCGAGGAGATGGAGGTCACCAGCACACCGCTGGATGAGCTCGTCGAAGTTACGGATCTCCTCCACCCGCCCAAGAAGAAATCACGCAAGGGCTTACTGTTTCTGTTGGCAGCGATGGCCGTGGCGCTGCTCGGCGTCGTGGGTTGGGCAGTCGCCGACAGATTCCTGACCCACGCTGACACCTCCGACAGCACACCAACGCCAGTCTTCAATGCGCTTACCCAAGAAGAGGTACAACTCGCAGTCAATGGTGAGCGTCAACGGTTTCTCGAGTGTTACAACCGTGGCGACAAGAGATTCCGCAAGATTGCCGAGCTCAGCGCGCGGTTGGTGATTCCCTCAACAGGCGGTGTTGCCGAGGTCGGGCTTTCACCGCCGAAGGCAGAGTTGGGCCAAGTCGGTCCGTGCGTCGAAAACCTCCTCGCAGGCCTGAAGTTCCGTTCTCACGGTGCTCCGGTTGTCACCACCCAAGTCAGCCTGCCGGCACCGCTCGATTCCGTGCCGCCGCCGGATGTCAAACCGCCGACACCAGCCCCAACACCAGCCTCTATGCCAGCGGCCCCGCCAAAGCCCCTCACGGGGAACGAGATCCAGGCGGCAGTGCAGAAGAAATACGGTGCTATCACCAAGTGCATTGATGACCTCGCGGATGTCCAAAGCGCTCCCAACAACGTCAGCGCCACGATAACCATCGGCACCAACGGCCGCGTCTCTCAGGTGACGTTTGCTCCCAGCGTGGGCACAGACTCGGTCGAACAGTGCCTGCGCCGCACCTTGAAATCCCTGCGACTGCGTCCTCAACCCGTGGACGATTTCAAAGTCTCGATCCCACTGAAAATCACCCAGATCTGAGCTGATACTTTTGTCGATGGCCCGTTGTTGCTATGTTGCACGGCGGTATGGCTCGCCTCTACGAGTTTGTTATCCCCGTGCGCAAGCAAACACGGCAGGAGTTTGCCAAGGCAAATCCCCATTTGTTTCTCTTGATGCAACGCCCCGAGCAAGAGAAAGGTACCTGGACATTCAAAACCCTGACTCTCTCCATGAAGGGGGCAAAGATCGCAAAATTCGCCGCTGACGAAGACATCAGGCTCCTCCCAGAAATCGCCGAGTTTGACGTTTTCCCCGTCGTCAAGGCGGCCGACAGCCCTTGGCCCGAACGGATTAGCGTCGGCCGCGCCCGCAACAACGACATCGTCCTTCCGGATAGCTCGGTATCAAAGCTACACGCTCATTTCATTACCGAAAACGACAGATATTGCGTCGTCGATGCCAACTCCCACAACGGCACAACCATAAACGAGCACAAGCTGGAATCCGGCAAGGTGACAGACGTCAATGTGGGTGATTGCATTACATTTGGCAGGAGTATGGTGAGGCTTCTCCTGGCCACCGACCTTTACGATCTGGTGGCGAAACACGTTGAGGAGAAGCAGTAACTGCGCATATGAATAGGGTTGGAATAGACACGTCCAAGGTAGCGTACGTTTTTGTCGGTGGAAATGGAGAACCGAGATGAGGCTCCACAGTTTGCTTTCCTTTGTGGCATTTGTTTTTTTGAGCAGCCAGGCCCACGCAGCCGCCAAACTGGCAATGACACAGGGCCAGGTATGGACACAGGCACCAGGGGCCGCAGAAAAGTCAGCCAAAACTGGCGATGAGCTCGCCGCGGGCACCCAGATTCGCACGGGCAAATCGAGTAGCACCGAAGTAAGGTTTGAGGATGGCTCACTGCTTAAGGTGCGACCAGAGTCGTCCTTGAAACTATCGGGCAATAAACGGCAGAAGAACAAAAGCTCGGTGTTGCTCTTTTTTGGGCGCGTGTGGAGCAAGGTCACCAAGTCGGTGGGCAAGGAAACGACGTTCGAGGTCAACACCCCCAATGCCGTATGCGGTGTTCGTGGCACCGAGTTCGAGACCGCCGTGGCTGACGACGGCTCGGTTCGCGTGCGAGTCACCGAAGGCAGTGTCGGCGTTGGTGCCGATGACCCTGACACAGAGGTGGCCGCCGGACAGGAAATCGCCGGCGATGAAGAGGGCGTAGATGAAACCTACGACGCCGAGGAACAGGCGAAGTGGGAGATGTGGGAAAAACAGAAGAAGGAACGTTTGCGCAAGGGCGGCCGCGGCATTGTCGACAAGGTCAAGGCCAACATCATGACCCGTAAACAGGCCCTGGAAACCCTGCGCAAACAACAACAGGATATAGAGACCAAGCGCAAGGCTGCTGAAAGTCGCGCACGCAGTGGCGACAAAGCCGCGATGGATGAAATCCGCAACTACAATCAACAACTCGGTGCCATAGCCGATCAGATCGCCGACCTGGGAGATCTCGCCGAGAGTCAATTCGGTATCGTCGACCACTTCGCCGACCTCGCTACCGATCCCCGCTTCAAAATGGTCGACCGCAAATACTTGGAAGCAGAAGCCGAGAGCTTGCGGCGCGTGAAGAAGACCCTCGACAAGTTGGTATCCGAAGGCACCGATATCTCCATCGAAGCCATGGACAAGATGCTCGACGACATGGGCAAGGGAGAAGGCGGCTTGCGCGACGACGATTCCGCCGCCGATGACCTGTTCGGCCCTGGTAAGAAGAAAAAAGGTGGCAGCGGAAAAGATCCCTTCGACTTCTGACCTACGCTATCCGAAGACTCTGGTCCCCACTCCCCACCCTTGCTATACGTCGCTCCCGTGGTGTTAGAGTAGCGTCCTCAGCATGGGAGGAGTGGGCAGTGCCCCCAAACGACAACAAACCCCTCATCACTGGCGTCCCCAACGTTATCCTCGTTGTGGGAGGCATTCTTCTGGCTGGCTTGTTGGTCGCCAAATACTTTGCCACACCAGGCGATGTCTCAGAGGAGCAGCTGCTGCTGATCGACGGCGCAATTAACAATGTGTTCTGGACGGCGCTTGGGAGCTCATTGATTGCAGTGCTCGTGCTCGCGGTCAAAATGCGGCGAGACACCTCAGCAGGCGTAGATATTGGCCCATTCGTGCAACTGTTGGCCACCGGGGACGTGGCTCGCGCCACCGCCCTGGCGGGCGAACAGGGACAGCTGACTCCCGCCGTTGAAAACGCCCTGCGGCAAATCAGCGAAAGACACAGCGCCTCCAGTGATGCCTCGGGTTTGCGCCTGCGGGCACTCGAGCACATCGGCACTGCCACAACCAGTCTTGGTGAGTCCTTGCAACAACAGAATGGGGCGATCGTTGCCCTCAAGGTCTCCTGTGAGGCCAGTCGCGACTTCTTCTCAAGCGTGGCCCGCAGCATCGAAGGCCTGTCGCGCAGCTCCGAAGAAACTTCATCCAGCATCCTAGAGATGGTGGCGATCAACAACGAGGTCTCAGAGAACATCCACAACCTCGCCCTCAGCGTTCAAGAGACAACCACAGCGATCGAAGAGATGACCTTCTCGGTCAAAGAGGTGGCTCGCAACATCGAAGACCTCAGCACCGCCGCAGAGGAAACGGCGGCTTCCATGAACCAGATGGACGTCTCGATCAGTCAGGTCGAGACCAACGCCAATGAAACCTCCAGGCTGTCAGAGACGGTGACCAGCGACGCAGAAACTGGCGTGGCCGCCATCAACCGCACCATTCAAGGTATTGATCGCATCAAGGAATCGAGCCGCGGCGCAGCCGTGGTCCTTGGCAACCTCGGCGAAAAGATCGACGAGATCGGCAACATCCTCACCGTCATCGATGACGTTGCCGAGCAAACCAACCTCTTGGCCCTTAACGCTGCGATCATCGCCGCGCAGGCTGGCGAGCATGGGCGCGGGTTTGCGGTTGTCGCCGACGAGATCAAAGCGTTGGCCGAGCGCACAGGAGCCTCAACCAAGGAAATCGCTGATCTCATCAAAACGGTTCAGTCTGAATCGCGCAACGCCATCGCCACCATGTCGAAGGGCGTTGAAGCTGTCGAAGAAGGTGTGCGTCTTGGACACAACGCCGAGGAAGCACTGATGAAGATCGTGGAGTCCGCAAAACGCTCCACCTTGATGATCAAGGCCATCGCCCAAGCCACTGTAGAGCAGGCCAAGGGCTCAAAACAGGTAACCAACGCCATCAGCCGAATCGCGGAGACAGTGCAACAGATCGCGTTAGCTACTTCGGAGCAGGCCAAGGGCTCAGAACAGATCATGAAAAGCGCCGAGCGGATGCGTACCATTACGCAACAGGTCGAGCGCAGCACCGAAGAGCAGAACCGTGGTGGTCAGCAGGTCACCGAGGCGATGGAGAACATTCGCGATATCGTCGAACGGGTCACGGCCGACCAGGATCGCTACACCAACGCCGCGGGCAAGATGGACAATGCATCCGCACAGGTTGTAGCCAACTCCGAGAGAGCGAGAGAGACGCTCGACGAGATCGAGAAGAATTTGGCCCAGATGCTCGCTTCCCTCGACGCCAAAAAAGCCCGGGTCGGCTAGCGCCGGTTTTGCCAATGTTTGGTCTCGGCATTTGGGAGGTTGTGGTGATCTTGGCAGTCGCCCTGATCGTCATGGGTCCCCGCAGACTCCCCGACGCGGGCAAGCAGCTTGGTCGGGCTCTACGTGAGTTTCGCCGCGCCACCAACGAGCTTAGATACAACCTCGAAGAGGCCGCCGCTGAGCCAAGGCGGCGCCCAGTTGCCGATGACCCCGATACTCAATCGAAGGAGGTGACCAGAACAGCACAGAGTGCCATCGGTCCAACAGAGGCACCCCTGGCAACCCCCCCGGACGATTCCAAAACCCCATGACCGACCAAGATGCACAGACCCCGGAACCGGGGAGAATGAGTCTCTTCGAGCACCTTGATGAGCTGCGACGTCGACTCATTGCCTGCGTCGTCGTCATGGGAGTGTGCACAATAGTCTTGTTCAGCCTTGCGCCGAACTTGTTCAAGTATTTGCGCCGGCCCCTCGACGCCATCGCAGCCAATGGGCTGATGCAGCTGCAGGTGCTAAGCCCCCTGGAGATGTTCCTCACCTACCTCAAGCTTGCAGTCCTCGGGGCATTGTTCGTGTCGGCACCTTGGATCCTGCTGCAGGTGTGGATGTTCGTCTCGCCAGGCCTGTACAAGAACGAAAAGCGATGGATCCTCCCGTTTGTTTTCTTAGGCACCGCCTTCTTCATTGGCGGCGCTGCTTTTGGATATTTCCTGGTACTCCCTCTCGGCTTCGATTACCTGGTGAGTTTCACCCCTGCAGAGGTTACCAACGCCTGGTCCGTCGAGAAGTACTTCTCGATTGTTACCCGTTTGCTCCTCGGGTTTGGTGTCGTGTTCGAGGTTCCCCTGTTGATGTGGATCCTCTCGGCAGCGGGTATCGTGCAGCCCAAGTCCTTTTCCAAATTCCGCAAATACTGGATTGTCTTGGCGTGGATCATCGGCGCCATCCTCACCCCACCTGACCCCTTTACCCAAGCAATGATGGCTGTGCCATTAATGATCTTCTTCGAGGTGGGCCTGCTCGGTGGCAGGTTACTCTACCGCCGCCGCCAGGACGCCGCCTTCAAATAAAGAGCTCATCGGAGTGGGCCTGTAAGCCGAGTTCTGTCCCAGCGAAGCTGGTGACGATCATTCATCTAGGCATACGGTTGCCCGCACACTCGAGCTGCCTACCCGAGCCCCAATCAACGGGCCGTTGACGCGAGGCAAGCCTCGCCGGGGCTCCTATTTGGCATTGCTCCGGGTGGGGTTTTCCATGCCGGTCAGTGTCGCCACGACCGCGGTGCGCTCTTACCGCACCTTTTCACCTTGACCACCTCACGTCCCAAAAGACGCTACGGATGGCCGTCTGCTCTCTGTGGCACTATCCGTCGAGTTGCCTCGCCTGGCCGTTAGCCAGCACCCTGCCCTGTGGAGCTCGGACTTTCCTCCCGCTCCCAACCGAGGTTGAAAACCAGCGATCGCCCGGCCCACTCCGATGAGCCGACGGCAAATTAGCAGAATGTACCGAAAGCCGAAAGGGCGTGTTCTCTTTGGCGTGTTCTATTTGGCCAAATCGATGGCGAGGTTGGCTTGGGTGTCTGCAACCGCGTTCTGTCCATGGGGCACCTGACGCACTTCGAATCGGCGAAACAGCTGCATCAAGTCGCGGGCGGTGCTGTGCATCCGCGCCAAGCGGTCATTGGATACACGGCACTTGCCGTTGATCTGCCGCACCAACAGATCGCTGTCGGAACGTAGCGCCACGTCGATTGCGCCCAGGGCATGGGCGGCCTGCAACGAACGGACCACCGCCTCATACTCCGCCTCGTTGTCCGTGCGATCGCCGAGGAATGCGTTGCCCTCTTGCAGAATGTCCTGGGGGCCATGGATGACCCACCCGGCACCAGCCGGCCCAGGGTTCCCGCGGGAGGCACCAACAACATACACCTCGACCCTCAGGGCATCATCTCTTGCCCCAGCAGCTATCGCCTCCGCGTGCTTGGGTGAACGGACTTCGTCGGCCACCGCCCTCAAAGAGGAGCGAATGTGATCCTCACTCAAATAGGGAAACTCATCGCAGGTAATGTGGAGGGACTCGTGTTCGGCTATGAACCGAATGAGCTCACAAGCATCAGGTACCTTGCGCCGGCGGGTCACGGTGCAGCCTCTGCCCCCTTCCTGTCGTCACTTTCCTGGTGAAGGAAGTTGTCCCACACAATGATTCGCTGACAGGCCGGACATTGCTCGAGAGTGTCTCCGCGTTGCAGAATATTGTAGAGCTGCGGGGGGAGCCGCATGTTACAGCCCTGACAACTGCCGTCAATGACAGTCACCAGCCCAATGCCGTGGCGTGCCTTGCGGATGGAGTCGTACTTCTTCAACAACCCGACAGGAATGTTGGGAAGAAGGATCTCTCGACGGGCGGTCGACTTCGCAACGCTATCGTTTGACTGCTTCATTTCCCGTTCGACACGCGCACGTTCGGTGGCGCAGTCAACTTCTTCCTCGGCGAGACGATCCTGCAAGACGTCGAGTTGCTTGTCCAATTGCTCCCGATGCGCCATCAACTCGAGGATTCTCTCCTCGGCTTCCCGATTGGCTCGTTTGGACGCCTCGACCTCGCGGGATAACGCCAGATACTCGCGCTGATTGCGAATCTCATTGAGGCGAGTTTCCCACTTACGGATCTTGATGTTTTCGGCCTGGACGGTGCCCTCGAGTGTCTTTGCCTCGCGGAGGTTGTCTTCGCGCTGAGTCGTGAGGGTCTCCACCTCAGTTCTCACCGCCTTGACGCTGTTCTCGAGCTCTTGCAGACATGCCTCGAAGGCTTCTCGATTCTTGTCGGTATCTCGGATCTCCAGGTCGATCTTTTGGATTTCGTGCAGATCAATCAACTTCTGGCGCACGCGAGCATACCTCCTACCACGCAGCTTTTTAGGGGAATCCTGCGCGGCTGTGTTGACGGCGGGGGCCGCGCGCTGGATTTCCTGGTGGGCCCACCAGGGATCGAACCTGGGACCTATCGGTTATGAGCCGACGGCTCTACCGCTGAGCTATGGGCCCCAGAAATCCACACGGTTAACCTCTCGTCGTCCTGTGCCTTTCCCCGGCACCAAACCTCTTAGGGCTGCGGCTTTTAGCACGCGCAGAACCAGCGTGCAACTGCTAGCAAGCATTCCTTCAACATCTCGATTTGCTAAGACAATTTGCCGCATTACGGCACCTCAGCTATCCACAAACGCCTTGAGACGTTTCGACCGCGATGGGTGTCGCAGCTTGCGCAAGGCCTTCGCCTCAATCTGTCGAATGCGTTCACGAGTGACCTCGAAGTCCTGCCCCACTTCCTCGAGGGTATGATCACTCTTTTCGCCGATGCCGAAACGCATGCGCAGGACCTTCTCTTCGCGAGGCGTCAAGGTCGCCAACACCTTTCGCGTCTGTTCGGCAAGATTGTTGGAGATCACGGCATCCGACGGAGACGTGACGGCCTTATCCTCGATGAAGTCCCCAAGATGGGAATCCTCTTCCTCACCAATCGGCGTCTCCAAGGAGAGCGGCTCCTTTGCGATCTTGAGAACCTTGCGAACCTTATCGATCGGCAACTCCATCTTGCCGGCTATTTCCTCTGGAGTCGGCTCCCGCCCAATTTCTTGAACCAAGTAGCGGCTGGTGCGAATCAGCTTGTTGATCGTCTCGATCATATGCACTGGGATACGAATGGTGCGAGCCTGATCGGCAATGGCACGAGTGATCGCCTGGCGGATCCACCACGTCGCGTAGGTTGAGAATTTGTACCCCCGACGATACTCGAATTTGTCCACCGCCTTCATCAAGCCGATGTTACCCTCTTGAATAAGATCGAGAAATTGCAGACCGCGGTTCGTGTACTTCTTCGCGATTGAAACAACGAGGCGCAAATTGGCCTCAACCAACTCATCTTTCGCCCGTTCTGCTTTGCGCTCACCACGAATGATCGCGTCGTAGGTTTCGCGCAACACGTCAATTGCGACTCCCGCCTCTTCCTCGATGCGTTTGATCTTTCGTTGACTGCTCTTGATGACGCGATCAACCTCGTGCAGCTCCTCGACCTTGGTACCCAGCTGTTTGCAGATGCGTCGCTCTTCTTTGATCGTCTTTTTGCTGTCGCGCAGCAAGCGACGCAACTCATTCCCATCCATCTCCAACCGCCGCTCAACGAGGCGGACTTCGGTCTCCGCCTTTTCGACGCGACGAATGAGGGATTTCAACCGCAGTACAATGCGATCTATCTGCTTCTTCGACAACCGAATGTCCTCGAGAGCTTTTTGCATCAAGAGCCGGTTGTCGTCTAACGTTTTGCCCAAACGTTTGTGGGCACGGTCAGTTGCCCCACGGTCATCCAGTTGTTGCAAGAGTTTTTCGTTGTCGCGATTGACCTTGCTAATCTTGTCAATCTGCTTGAGGATCCTCTCCCGCCGTGACTCATCGGCAGCCTCGTCGCTGTCTTCGTCATAGTCGCGCACGACGTCACGCACGCGAACCTTTCCCGCCCGAAGCCGATCGCCGAGCTCAATGATTTCCTGAATGGCAATCTGAGAATTGATGACAACGGCAAGGACCTCTTTCTCCCCATCCTCGATCCGTTTCGCGATCTCGACCTCGCCCTCGCGGGTCAACAATGGAACAGAGCCCATCCTTCGCAAATACATGCGAACGGGGTCGGTCGACTTGCCGACGGCATCTTCCTCGGCGGTAGACCGTTTGCTCTTGGTTGTTGTCACCGGTCGCGCTGACACCTGGCGATCGAGTATCTCGACCTCGCTCTTATAGAAAAGGTCGAGCACCTCGTCGATTTGTTCCGATGAGATCGACTCTTCGGGCAGGGCATCGTTGACCTCGTCCATGGTGACGAAGCCCTTTTCTTTGCCTTGGGTCAGAAGGTCTTTGATCTGTTGGCGATCCTTGGGTTCCTTGGCGTTCTCACGCACCTCCGAAGCGGTCGACGGCCCCCTGGCAACAAAAAGCCCAACTGTCGCGTCCCGAGTGACTTTCTTTTTCTTGCTGGTCTGGGCGGACTTATTCTCTGCACGCACCTTGGGCAGACCAACCACCATCTTGGTCGTTTTCTTTGCCATGTTGGTCTTCGTGGTCTTCTTCTTGGTCGCCATGACTACTCCACGTGGTCCTCTCATCGGCGTCACCATACGGGCCAATCACCGAGTTCACTCAAACTCGTCACCAGCCACTCAGCCCGTACCAGGCCGTTTAAGCTCCCTCTCACGCCGCGTCAAGTTCTGGATACGCCGCAGAAGATCGTCCGTATCCTCACCACGGGCCTCAGCCTCGGCAAGCTCACGCATCATCTCCCGCCTAACGGCCTGCATGTGCCGGCCCTTCAACCTGCTCAGCACATCATCAAACGTTCGACTCTCCCGCGCCGCCAACTCCTCCGGCTCGCCAGTCGTGTCGGGCACAATCGCCGTCAAGTTCGCCAGCACTCTCCCGTCGGTGATGTGCCGCTCCAGAATTTCGTGAATGGCCTCGTCTGAGTTCGCCATGTCGTCGAGCAATGCGCGCATGACGTCCCCGGCAAACTCGGCAAGGTCACCACACCGACCTCGCAACTGCGGAAACAGAAACACATCACGAAGAATGTTCTGCTCGAACTGATCGAGCCTCTTGCTCTGCGCTTTGGCGATTGGACTCTCTGCCGACGCTACAGCAGTGGGTTCGGGCGACTTCGGTTTCACCACGGGAGGTTTGGGGCGTAGATGCTCCTGCAGCCTTTCAACGGTCACACCCACCTTGTCAGCCAACCGTGACGTGTAGAGGTCTCTCTCCAACCCTGAGGGCAACGCATGCAACAAGGGAGCCAGGTCCCTGGCGGCCTGAGCGCGCTCCTCAATGGAATGCTCGCCAGCAAAAGAAACTTCGATAAAGTGCTCGAGGGCCGGTTTCGCGTCTTTCACCGCCGCGAGCAGAACGCCCGATCCCTTGTCCCGCAGCAAGCTGTCGGGATCACTCCCGGCGGTCAGTGGTGCCACGAGGGTCTTCATCTTCGCAGCGATGAGCTTCTGAGCAGCCTCACGGCTGGCTGCTCGACCGGCAGCATCACCATCAAACATGACAACTGCTTCTTTCGCCAGTCGCGACACCATCTGTGCGTGGTTGTCACCGAACGCCGTGCCAAGAGAAGCCACCGCCTCCCCGACGCCATCACGTTCACACGCCAACACGTCCATCTGGCCCTCGACGAGAACAATTCTGCCGCTTTTGCGGATAGCTTCCTCGGCTACCTCCCATCCATATAGAAGGTGGCGCTTGCGAAAAAGCTCTGTTTCTCGAGAGTTGATATACTTAGGTCCGTTTTCCCCCAGTCGTCTGGCGCTGAAACCCGCCAAATTGCCCATGCTGTCGAACACTGGGAACACCACACGCCCTTCGAAAAGCATGCGCCTGTTGTCCTCAGTCATAATGCCCGCACGGTTTAGGAGCTCCACTGGCACTTTTTTGGCGTGCAGATACGAGAGTGCTTCACCGGCAGCCCCACCAAATCCGAGCCGGCGCTCACGGGCGAACTCTGCGGGAAGCCCTCGCTCGGTGAGGTATACGCGCGCCCTCGCACCACCCGACTGCCAAAGGGCATGCTCAAAAAAAGCTTGCAGGAATTCATTGGTGTGGGCGAGCTCCTCACGCTGCTTGCGCTGCTTCTTCTCCTCATCCGACTCGGGTTCGAGCTCAACGCCAGAATCCTTGGCCAAGACTCGCGCAGCTTCTTGGAAGCTCAAGCCCTGGTGCCGCATGAGAAACGAAAACACATCACCGCCTGCGTGGCAGCCAAAACAATAGTAGAGTCCTTTCTCTGACGAAACGGAGAATGACGGCGTGTTCTCACCATGGAAAGGACACAGGCCTAGATACCTTTGACCCTTCTTCTTGAGCACGATGCGGGCACCAATCACCTTGACGATGTCGGCCCTTTCGCGAATCGCACTTATCTTGTCCGAAGACAACAGCACGTGGTTTCGATAGCCGTTCCTTCCCAGCGCACACCGAGAGGCGGGGACCGGCAATTAGATAGGTAAGCACCGACTTGGCTGTCAAGGAGCGCGAGCAATAATACTTGTCAACATTTCCAGGTCGGTCACGGCGGCGGCGTGAATAAACAATAGCGGCGGCGAGAATGAAGCGCGGGCCAGGAAATCCGCCTGTTGCTGCCCAGGCCAGGAAATCCGCCTTGACGAATGGGTTCCGGTGTCATATGGCCGGCGACAAGCGGAAACGTTCTTTTCACAATTGGCAGGTATGCCCAAAAAGAGTGAGCCCATGAGAATAACAATCAAGACCGTAGCACTCACATTGGCACTTGGTGCCTTCGCTGCATGCGACGAAGACGAACCAAAACCCAACCCCAATCCCCAATCCAAATGCACTTCCAACGACAATTGCAGCGGTGCCAAACCGATCTGCAATGTTGCAACGGGTGTCTGTGAGGATGGCGGGGCCTGCCAATTCGGCACCGACTGCACCAATCCTGATGCACCCATCTGCAACCTCGCCACGGGGTCGTGCGTGGCAGATTGCAAGTCCAACGACGATTGTTCAGGCACCCTACCCGTGTGCAACATCATCACCGGTTACTGCCAAGCCGACACGCTTTGCGGCGGTGCCAACGCCTGTGCCGAGCCAACTCCGGTCTGCAATGAGATCGGCATGTGCGTGGGCACCGAGTGCGATGGCGTCGACTGCATCACCGAGTTCGCCGCAAACTCCCACTGCGAAGTGTACGACGCGGAATCCTATTGTCCCTGCAATGACGGCTTTGCCATCGATCCCATCGCAGGGGACACATGTGTACCGACCACCGGTTGCGTTGACGACAACGTCGGTCACGATGTTGCCACCGCCACCCCCATCAGCTTCCCCTATGACGGCATCCACCACATGTGCTCGGGCCTCATGGACGTCTTTCAGATTGACCTGACCGCAGGCCAAGCTTTTTGGATCCTACTGGACAACTTCTCGCCGACCACCACCGACCTCGACCTCTATCTGGCCGATGGCCCAAATCCCGACGACGTCGTGGCCTATTCTGAGAACTATCAATCCGAAGGAATCACAAACGAGTCACTCGTCTACACCGCAACAGCAACCCAATCGTACTACGTTGTCGTCATGCCGTACGGTGCCGCCAACCAAGACTACCACCTGCAGATCGAAGCCGATGTCGAGACCGCCTGCCCTGGGGGGGTGAGCGACTGCCCGCCGGTCCGCCCTGTCTGTAACGAAATCGCCATGTGCACGAGCGCTGTGTGCGAGGGCGTTGTCTGTGCGGATGAGTTTGCCGCCAACTCCCATTGCGAAGAAGGCAATCACCCATACTACGGCCCCATTCCAATCTGCCCTTGCAATGATGGGTACGCCATCAACCCGATCACCGAGAACGAGTGCCTTTCCACCGCCGGTTGTACCGACGACGCCATCGGCAATGACTACGCTGGTGCCCAGGCCGTCACCGTGCCCTTCGACGGCACCGCCCACATCTGCTCCGGTAGCTCAGACTTTTACAAGTTTGATCTCGCGGTGGACGATGAGATTTGGATCGTTGTCGACAACTTCGACATCTCCACCACCGACCTCGACATCGTCTTGTTCGGCGCTCCCAATAACGACGGCTACATCACTCACTCCGCAGAGTATCAGAGCGATGGCATCACTCGTGAGGTCATCACCCACACGGCAACCGTCGCCGGCACATACTACCTTGAAGTTTATCCCTACGGCCACGCCAACGCCGCCTATGACGTCGCGATTGGTTTCATGGTCGATGAGTTGGCCTGCAGCACCGACGACAACTGCAACGCCTTCTGGCCACATTGCAACGAAGTTGATCTCTGCGTCGGCCCAGAGTGCGCTGACCTCGACTGCACTGTAGAAATGGCCAACTCCCACTGCACGGTCGCAGAGGACTATTACGGTGCCGCGGCGCCCATGTGCGTCTGCAACGAAGACTACGCCATCGACGCCATCACTGGCGATACGTGTTACGATACAACCAGCTGCGTGGACGACGACGCTAGCCATGACGTGACCACCGCGACCCCGTTGACCCTCGATTACGACGCCACCCGCCACGCCTGCTCACTGTTCGACAATGCCGACTTCTTTAGTTTCGACCTCGCGGCAGGCGACATCCTCTGGGTCGACGTCGATGGCTTTGACTCCCGTACCCACGATCTGGCCGCCTACCTGTTGAATAATCCGGAGCTCCTGCAGACGAACGTCGTCGCTGCCTCAGACAACATGCAGAACGCCAACCAGGACATCTACGAATCTTTCGTCTATCCTGTCGCGACAGCCGGAACCTATTACCTCGGCGTTGGCTCCTGGTACTACGCGGACACCGCGTACGACCTTTCGGTTCGCACCCATTGCCTAAGCAGCGAAGAATGTCCCGGACCGTTTATGAGCTGCAACGACCAGAGTGTTTGTATCGACGCAGGTTGTGCTGCCGACAACATCGCAGACACCGCCGCAGCGGCCACAGAGGCGGTCTCGGTTCCCTACGAAGGACATCACACCGTCTGTGCGCAGGACAACGACTACTTCAAGATCACCTTGGCTCAAGGCGATATCGTTTTTGTCGACGTTTTGTTTAAAGACGACTGGGGGGACATTGACGCCCAAGTCGTCGATTCCGCAGGCACGGTCGTGGATTCTAGCGGATCGACCTCCGATGACGAGCACATGTCCTTCATCGCCGCGACTGCGGGTGACTACTTCGTGCGTGTTTGGGCCTTCAGTGGCGCAAACAAGTATGACCTGATCATCCGCACCCATTGCATCGCGACGGATGAGTGCCCCCAGACCCCAGGAACCCCTGCCATCACAAACTATTGCACCAGCGACGGTACGTGCGCCGCCATTCCGACCTGCGAAAATGACGAGCCATGTAGCCAGATGACCTCATTCGGAGAGGAACGCTGGATCTGCAACCCCTTTGTGACAGAAAATGCCTTCTGCGGGATCCTCCCCGAGCACCTGTGCACCGAGGCCACCGAAGAAGACAACGACACCCTGGGCAACGCCTATTCACTCGAGTTTGATGGTAGCCTCATCGGCCAAGCCTGCTTCAACGACACCGAGTGGTACGCGTTGGTTTTGGATGGAACGTCGACCTTTACGGCGAGCTTAATTTTCCCCGAGGGCGACCTCGACCTCATCATTCTGGGTACCCCACCGTCGGTGTACATCGCTGGGGCCGAAGAGGACGCCCAGAGCGGCGGCACCGAGGTGGCCACTGTTGAGTATCTGGAGGCAGGCACCTATTACCTCTATGTGGACACCTCTTACTTGGATACGGGTGACAACTTCGATTACACCCTCACCCTTTCGGCGTTGACCTCTGCGGCCTGCGCCTTCAACGAAGACTGCGCTGATTCAGGGGACCGCTCGTTGTGCAGCACCACGTCTGGTGCCTGCGTCGTCCCAGAGATGTAAGCGCCTGGGCCTTTTCGCCCAACTTCACTCCCTCAACGTTTTTCGGGAACAAAGATGGTTCCGTCTGCCGGCTCGGCATCTTCGGTCTCATCTTTTGACTTCGCTTCAGAGTCATGATCGTCGGTCGTTGTCGACTCGACGATTGGCTGGGCGCGCACGGCGCTGTGCGGGACCCGTGGCACATCGAGGGGTTCGAGCTCGACAAGGAACTCATCCATGGCGGTGGACAGCATCTCGGACATGGCGCGGGTAGCCTGGGCAAATGTCCTCTGTGACAAGGGACGGCGCTCATCAAAGCGGAAGGTGTGCAATGTTTCGCCCGTGGCGAACTCCGTGAGAACCAAGGTCAAGGCCAGGTGGGCAAACCACTCGTCCTCGCTGTCATAGACTTCTATGGCGTCGAGTTGGCCACCGAGAATGTAGTTGGGTCGTAGCTCGCCGAGCTCCCGTACCACGGCGGCAAAACGATGACTCTGACCGAGTACCCTGGCGACGACGTCGGCAACGCCACGACTGGGTTTGACCGCCCATACGTTATCTTCGTTATACTGCAGCTCGTAGGGATTGCGCCGCACCACGTATTGGAACTTCTCGAACACTGTGTCGGCATCGAGGTTGCGAACGCGGACCATACCGGCAATCGGTTGCTCGACCATCCCCGAGGCACTGACACCGTGCAGAACATAGTAACTGCGCGCTGGCACCGACGTGCCAAAACAAGCTACGAGGGAACCGCAAGCCATGGTGGAACCCATGACGCGGGCCAAGAGCCTCTGGTGCGCTGGATGCTTGAACATTGACTACTCCTTGCCACGAATCAAAGTCGATGGGTCCTGTGCAATGATGCGACTGAACTCGCGCACGTACTCCGCCGCCTGACGCAAGTCGGCCAGCGCCGCAATGAAGTCCTCGCGTCCGGCGCGAACGGTCAGATCCGTTGACTCGATGAGCGTGGTCATGTCGTCGAGAGTCTTCACCATTCCCGCCATGGCCAAACGCAGATCCTGACTGGACAGCCGTTCATCGAGACTGCTCATGGCCTTGCGCGTGGAGGTCACCGCCCCCGCGAGCTCGTCGGGATCAATCTTGCTCACTGGGCGCTTAAGATCTCTCAGGGCGGTGCGAGTCTCTTCAAGGGTCTTGGTGATCTCCGCGGTCACCGTCTTGAGCGAACGGTCGCCTTCTCGAGTGAGACCGGCGACCGCGTCGCCGGCCTTGGCCACACCGCCGAGCGCATCCTTGAGGGGCTCCCGGTTGGTCTCAAGGAACCGGTCGAGCTCGCGAGCAAGGGCGGTGGTGGAATCAATGAGACTTTCGATTCGCTCCCGGTTCTCATCTTTGGTCCAGTCCGCCAATCGGTTGGCGACAAGCTCTACCTTTTTGGCGATGTCCTCCGCCTGCCCGGTGATCCTGCCCATAAACGACTCACCGGCCTCGAGTTGGGCACCGGGAGGAATGCGAGGCTTCTTGGGATCCCCAGCCGCGAGGTTGATGGTCTTGAGACCGGTCAAGCCGCTCTGCGCCATCACGGCCTTGGTTCCCTCGTAGAGAACCGTACGGGGATTAAGCTTGAGGGTTACCTCGATGACCGCTGGATCGTCGGGGGCAATCACCAAATCGGTGACAGTTCCCACTCGCAGGCCCTGGTACTTGACTGGCGCGCTCACCTCGAGGCCGCCCACCTCCTCGGTAAAACGGACGGTGTAGAAATCGTTCTTTTCCCAAATCTTGAGGCCGGCAAGGACCAGCACCGCTCCCGCGAGCAACATCGTGCCGGTCACCATGAATGCGCCAAGCCGAACCTTTTGTGCCCTGTTGAGGTTCACTGCCTCTCCTTTTCGGTGAGCTTGCGCAAGATTGATGCCCGCTCACCGTATGCAACGTCCCCTACTCTGTCAAAGAAGGCTCGCACCTCAGGGACCTCCAGTGCACGAACCTCGGCAAGTTTGCCGGCAGCGAGAACCTCACCCTTGCCAAGCATGGTCACCTGGTCGGCGATGGTCTCGATGCTTGCGAGCTCGTGGGTGACCACGACCACCGACATGCCAAAGCGATCGCGCAAATCGAGAATGAGTCGGTCGAGGGCGGCAGCGGTAATGGGATCCAACCCCGCGCTCGGCTCATCGCAAAAGAGCACCTCCGGGTCCAACGCCATGGCACGCGCCAATGCCGCCCGTTTTTTCATGCCACCCGATAGCTCCGGTGGCGTTAAAGCCGCCGCATGATCGAGCCCCACGAGAGCCAGCTTCATCCGCACCATCTCATCGATGATAGCACGAGGGAGATCACCCGATCGCTCCTGGATCGGCAATGCCACATTGTCGTGCACCGTGATGGAGTTGATGAGCGCCCCTCCTTGAAACAGCAAACCAATGCGGGCAAGAGTGCCTTCCCACTCGGATTCTTCGGCCGTCTGTTGGTCAACCCCCAGAAGCGTTACGCTGCCGTCTGCGGGCTGCTCCAAACCGACAATGTTCTTGAGCAGCGTGCTCTTGCCACATCCGGATCCACCGAGGATGACGTGCACTTCCCCGGGCTCGACCGCCATACTGACGCCATTGAGGACCGTGTGCTCCCCGTAGCGCGCCACCAGATCTTTAACTTCGACCGTGAGCCGTCTCATCACTCACCCACCAAAGTAGAAGATCAGGCTAAACAAGGCGTCCGCAACGACCACAGCAAAAATGCTGGCGACGACGCTGGTCGTCGTACTCAAGCCAACAGCATCAGCGCCGCCGCGGGTGCGCATGCCACAAAGGGCACCAATGGTAACGATGAGCTGAGCAAAAACGATGCTCTTGAGAATGCCGATGAGCAGATCTCGCAAGAACAGGGACTGTAGCAGCCGGTCAATGAATGGCTCAAGGCCAACGTCGAGATAGGTCACGGCAACAATGAATCCGCCGAGAATCCCCAAGAAGTCTGCCATCACCGTAATGAGAGGTTGGGTGATCGAGATCGCAATGACCTTGGGCAACACCAAAAAGCGCGTGGGGTTGAGTCCCATGGTTCGGAGAGCGTCAATCTCTTCGGTGATTGTCATGGTCGCGATCTCCGCCGCGACCGACGAACCCGACCGCCCCGCCACGACGATCGCAGCCATCAAAGGACCGAGCTCACGCGTGAGAGAGACGCCAATAAGATCGACGATGAAGATGTTGGCACCGAATTGGCGCAATTGCGCCGCGCTCATCAGGGCAACGGTGCCGCCCACGAGAAAGGCGATGAGGCCAACCACACCGAGGGCCCGCGAGCCCATGTTGGCCATCTCGTAGGCAACGACGCGCCAACGGATTTTGGGCGGCCGAAACAGGCCAACAACGCCGAACCACGCGACGTCAGCACAGAGGGCGAGATACAGGAGCAGAACCTCATGGCTTTTCGCCGTACCTTCGCCGATACGCTCGAGAAACCCGGGTCGTGGTGGTTTGGGTGGATCCCCTTCGACCACGGGAAACAGATCGAGGGTCTTGGCCACCTCAGGGCGGACACCGGTGACCTTGAGTGCACGACCTTCGCGCACCGCCCTGCGGTAGTACGTAGCCAACAATGCTGCGCCAGCACTGTCGACCAATGTGATGGCGGACAGATCGAGAGTGACAGGCCCACCACGTCGCCACAGGATCTCTATCTCGTTCGCGATGCCCGCCACGTGCGCACGAATCAATTTTCCCTCAGGCGGCTGCATCAGAATAGCTCTACCGAGAATCTGAGACGGACGTCGTGTTCCAATTGGTCCGTCTCAGAAAGAGTCTTGTCACGCAAGAACCGAAGAATGTAGTTGATGCTGATAAAATGGGTGAGCTTGACCGCCAAGGAACCCTCAACTTCGAGAATCACGTGGTTGAGATCGTCGAAGGGAACCAGCGCGTCCATTTCCACATTGGCAACGACCCAGCGGGTGACACGGACGACGCCCAAGAGCGTGCCTTCAATGCCAACGAGATGACTGTCTGGGACACGCAAATACAACAAGGGGTCCGCAGAATCACCACTGGTTTGCTCCAGCAAACCGCGGGTTAGCCTGTGCCGCGCGCCCACCCCGGATCGCAAGGTTGCTTCACCAAAGACCGTCTTGAAAAAACGGACGTTCACCCCAACGCCTTCTTTGACTGATGTGAGTCCCACCGGAGAGCGAAGCAACAATTTGTCCAGATTCTCTTCAGTGCGCCGGACTGTGCCGTCTTCGCGCCGAACCTCGATATCCCGCCGCCCGTCGAAATACTGCCAGCCCTCGAGGAGGTTGGTCTCACCGCTGAACCGGAGATAGGGGCCAATCCAAGGGCGGACGCGATAGACATAGAGGCCGTCGAGATCGGCCCGATCCTGAATGGTTTGCCACGGCAACTCCGGAGACTTGTTCCAACCCTCTTCGATCTGCAGGCGCAGGATGAGCGGACTGTCGAAGATCTCGGCGCTGAGCTTGGTGTCGAGGAACGCGCGAACAGCGTACGACTCACCATCGGGACTGCCCACAACGTTCGTGCGTGAGTTCAAGCTCAAGTCGCCGCCAAAGATGAGAGTCGTCCACAAGGTGCCCCGCTGAAACAAAAACAGCTCCTCCTCGGGGATCTCGCCGCCACCTTTAAATTCGGCGGTGCTGGCATCCTGCACCAATTGAAAATGGGTGAGCCGACCAGAAGTTAGACGGACGGTGGAGAAGTCCCGTCGTGCCCTGTAGGTCTCGCCGACGCGGACAATCTTGTACAGTCCAGGCCGCAAGATCCAGGTTGACACCGGCTCCCCCGCTTCTTCATCGGCCCCAAAGCCAATCCCGAGATACTCGCGATCCTCGACACGAATGAGCTCATAGGATCCACGCAAGCTGCTCATTTGCTCGTCAACGATGTGGACCGCGAGACCCGCCCAGCTTGCCGGAACAACAGAGGTGAACAGCTCGCGTACCGACGTCTGCACGGAGAAACGCTGATCCACTGTCCCCGAACCCATGTGGACATTGTATGTGCCCGGCGAGAGGATGATGCGCTTGCCTGTTGTTCCTTGTGCAACACGCCGGTCATCCTGCCAGATGGATACTGGCGGCTCATCCAGTGGGTTGGTCATCGCTGGCACAAATATGGCACCTTTGCCAAAGGGCACGATGGTAGGATCTCTCTCCATCTGCTCTGCGATGCTACCGGCGCTCCATTGCAGTGTGTCTGATGACGCATCTGCGGCGTCGGCCACGCCGCCTTGGCCGAAAAGGAGCAATGCCACTGAAATGGGAAGCATCGTCAGCGGAGATTAGCAGCGTCCCTGGGGTAAAGGGTAGCCCGCACCGGCCGTCGGCTCACTCACACTCGACTCATCTTCGAGATAAATGCGAGCTGCCTTGACAAGAGGGGCGTGCACACCAGTTTGTAAGAGCAATACTTGTGGACATGGGTGCCGCAGCTGCTAACCTCGACCAGGTCTTAGCGGTGTAGCCGCCGCTCATCACAGCCTGGCAAACTTTTTAAGTCCGCCACAGCGCGGGGAGGTGTTGTTATGAACATGGGTTGGAATGCAAGTCTCGCCACCGGCATCAACGCCATCGACTCGGAGCATTTCGATTTTTTGCGGCGAATGAATGCCCTTCTCAACAACCGAGACGGGTGCGACAGCGTCGCAAGTGCTCTGCACATGCTGACATTTTTGGAGCACCACGTCTTGCATCATTTTGTTGAGGAAGAAGAACAGATGGTTCTGCACGACTACCCTGCCATGCTCGTCCATCGCGATGAGCATGTCCGCCTCGTCGATTCAGTCCTCAACGCCCGGTGCGACCTAGAGTTGCACAACAACAGGCTTGAAGTAATCATCCTGTCCAACCGCTTGCTTGCAAGCGGGCTCCTCGAGCATCTCAACACCTTGGATCGCAGTTTCGCTCAATTTTTGCGCCCGGCCCCTTTCCAATCGCAATGGGATTGCGTATGACACCGCCTCGGCCGCGGGTCGCCAAAAACCTATAGACGAGGAACCTACGGATGCACAACAGTATCATCGGCGTCGACATCGGTGCTCTCACCGTCAATGCCGTGATCCTCGACCCATCTGGCGACACGGTCAACAGCGCCTACTGTTTCCATCAAGGCAACCCGCTCACCACTTTGCGACGTTTGCTCGAAGGCATGACCAACGGTACCCCAGCGGGGATCGCGGTCACAGGCTCTGGTGCCAAAATCTGTTTGACCCGTGATGTCATGCTGGTCGACGAAGTGCAGGCTGCAACCGCGGCCGTCCGCGCTCTTTTGCCCAACGCTCGTAACATTCTCGACATCGGCGGTGCCAGTCTCACCCTGATCCGACTCAATTCGGTTGGTCTTTTTCGCAGCTTCTCATCCAACTCCCAATGTGCGGCTGGCACCGGCTCGTTCCTCGATGAACAGGCGATGCGTCTCGGCCTAACTTATGGAGACATTGCTCAATTGGATGGCGTGGACGAACCACCGTCTGTCGCCACGCGTTGCGCTGTCTTTGCCAAAAGTGACCTCATTCACCTGCAACAAGCCGGTGCCACCGCCCAAGAAATGTGGAGCGGTCTGTGTCGAGGCATGGCGCAAACGGCTTTGCAAACCCTGCTCAAGGGCAAACCTTTGGCTGGCTTGACCGCCCTGGTCGGGGGCGTCGCACAGAATCGCGAAGTGCTGCGTTGGCTGCGGCAGCTCGCAGATTCCGAACTGGTAACCCACGCCGACGCCCACATGTCTGGGGCACTGGGTGCGGCATTGTTGGCCCACACATCGGGCAGGCTCACGCCGATCCATTGGCACGAGTGGCTCGAGAAAGCGGACGACGGCACGGCTATGCACGTCCGCGCTCCAGTAGCCCAATGCAATACGAGCGAAGGCGAGCCGTCCGGTTTTGCCAGCGAGCACGCTGATGAGCCGCTGGCCCTGGTGCGCACACAGTACCCTAGCTTCGAGGTCCTCGAGAGTTACAGCGACACGGCCGACAACGAGGTGCGCATCAGCCGCTGGCCGAACAACGCGGTGGTGCG
Source organism: Deltaproteobacteria bacterium RIFOXYA12_FULL_58_15 (assembly GCA_001798605.1). Taxonomy (GTDB): domain Bacteria; phylum Myxococcota; class XYA12-FULL-58-9; order XYA12-FULL-58-9; family XYA12-FULL-58-9; genus XYA12-FULL-58-9. The sequence goes on from MGST01000067.1 coordinate 46,909, forward strand.
AGGATTCCTCGGTATCGACATTGGTTCAACGAGCACCAAATTGTGCTTCATCGATGAAGACGGCGATGTCTTGGTCGACATCTATCGCAAGACCGCTGGCGATCCTGTCGGTGCGACTAAGCAGCTCTTTGCGGCGATGTTGGCCTTAGCGAACGCACGCCACGCCCAATTCGAGATCATCGCTTCTGGCACAACTGGCTCGGGGCGCAAGCTCGTCGGAGCAGTCATTGGCGCAGACACCATTGCCAACGAGATTAGCGCACACGTCGCCGGCGCAACCCACGTCGACCCACAGCTCGAGACCATCTTCGAAATCGGTGGCCAAGATTCGAAGTACATGCGCACACACGCTGGTGCCGTCGTCGACGCCAACATGAACTACGTCTGCGCCGCTGGCACAGGCTCCTTTGTCGAGGAGCAAGCACGCAAGCTCGGCGTGCCCTTGGACGAGGTCGGCGATCAGGTCTTGGGGCTGGTTCCGCCGCAGACCTCCGATCGCTGCACCGTGTTTATGGAGCAGGACGTTAACAGACTCCTGCGCCACGGCAACAACGCATCCATGGCGCTCGCAGCGGTCATGCGTTCCGTGGTGCAAAACTACCTCAACAAGGTGGTCGGCAATCGACCGTACTCCCGCGCCAAGATCGGATTCCAAGGTGCCACGGCACGCAACAAAGGGCTCGTCGCAGCGTTTGAAACCCTTCTCGGCGTCGAGATGGTCGTGTCGCCTTACTGTCATGTCATGGGTGCGTGGGGCGTGGCGCTCCTCGCACGGGAGCATCTGCGCATAGGGGGTGAGACCTCCCGCTTCATCGGACTTGATCTCTCCGGGCGACATGTGGAGCTGCGCAAAGAGCGTTGCAAGTTGTGCAACAACGATTGTGAAATTACATTCGCGAACATCGAGGGGTGTGACGAAGAGCCCTCCTGGGGCTATGTCTGCGGCCGCGACGCCGCTGATGAGAAGATGCGAGTCCATCGCGAGCACAGCCTCTTTAGGAAACGCCAACGTTGGTTGTGGGGCGACGGTGCCGCAACCCGTGTGCCGAAGAACGACCACCGACAGCCCCTTGTCGTTCTTCCCCGTGCCTTGACCACTTTTTCGCACCTACCGATGTGGCGCCGATTGTTGGAGGAGCTCGGCGCAGAGATCACCTTGACGGCCGAGTCGACTCGGCAAACCCGCGAGCGTGGTGCCGCGCTCACGAGTGCTGACTTCTGTTTCCCGGTCAAGCTGGCCCACGGCCAGGTGGCCGAGGCGTTGGAGACAGATGCAGACTTTGTCTTCATTCCCCGAATGGTTGCTCAACCCCCTGCCGGCAACCAAAGCAACACGTATTTGTGTCCCTACGTGCAAGCATTCCCTTCTGTCATCGATGCCGCCATTTCGCAAATCGGTGGGAATACCTCGAAGTTGTTGATGCCGACTTTTGACCGTCGGCAATCATTGCACCGGCAAGTGAAGTCACTGCACACGGCTCTTGGCCCGGCCCTGGGCGTCACCGAGATCCAAGTCCGACAAGCCCTTGAGGCCGCCATCGCCGTGCAGGACGCCTTCGAACGACGGTGTCAAGACGCCGGCCGCGATGTGCTCAGAGCTTTGGCGGCATCGGCAAAAACTTCAAAGCCGGGCATCGTCATCATTGGCAGGCCGTACAATGTGGGTGATGCGAGCGTCAATTTGGAGCTGCCACGGAAAATCGCCGAGATGGGTTATCAGGTGATACCCATCGACTTTGTCCCGTACGAGCCGATCGACATCCATCCGCGTTACCACAATGTCTTTTGGGCCTATGGCCAAAGGATTCTTGCGACCCTCGAGACTGTTCGCAACCGCGACGATCTGTTTGCCATCTATTTCACCAATTTCAACTGCGGGCCCGATTCGTTCTTGCTCAGCTACGCCGAGGAGATCATGGGTGACAAACCGATGCTCGCCCTCGAGCTCGACGAGCATGGTGCCGACGCCGGTTACATCACCCGTATCGAAGCCTTCCTCGACGTAACCCGCAGTTGGAATTCGAGTCCCGCGCCAAGCATCGCTGCTCTGCCACAGTGCTCAGAGGATGAGCTGCGCGATCGACACATCTGGGTGCCCGCCATGCACCCTATTGGCAGCAAGATGTTCGCCGCGGGATTCCGTGCTGCCGGTTATGATTCCGACGCTCTCCCCACGGAGACGCACGCCGACCTCGCACTTGGCCAACGCCACACCAGAGGCTGTGAGTGCCTGCCGGTGCGAACCATGGTGGGAAGCCTGATCAATGCCCTCGAGCGCGACCCGAGCGGCAAAAAGCAGGCCGTGTTTATGCCCACCGGCAAGGGGCCGTGTCGCTTTGGCCAGTACTCAGCGCTCCACCGCATGATTCTGGAGCGCACCGGGCACGAGGACACGATGATTCTCGCGCCCTCTTCTGACAACAACTACTTCGGGTTGTCCGAGGGCCTGCGGCGAACCATGTGGAAGGCTCTCCTCACTGGCGATGCCATATTCAGATCGGCATGTCGTGTTCGCCCTTACGAGAGAACTCCAGGGGATACAGACCAAGCCCTCGCCTCCTGGACCGACCTTGCCGCAAAGACCGTTGAGGAAAGGGGCGATCTCTTGGACCTGGTGGAACGGGCCGGACGCGCTTTTCTACGCATCCCCACTCGCAACGAGCGCAAGCCTCTGGTGGGCGTGGTCGGCGAGATCTATGTGCGCAACAATGTATTCTGCAATGAGGATGTTGTTCACGTCATCGAGCGCGCCGGTGGTGAGGCGTGGGTAACGCCGCTGACCGAATGGATGCTTTTCACCGGCGCCGAGGATGCAAGAAACTTTGTCGATTTGCCAAAATCCATTGGCGAAGCGGTAACCCAGGGAAAGCGCATCATCAAATCTCGTTGGATGAAGAACAATGATGCCACTTTCCACAAGGCTGTCGGCGCGATTCTCGCGGACCGCCACGAACCCGACATTGACGACACTGTCATCGCTGGCCGTCGCTATCTGCCGTTCAATATTGGAGGTGAAGCCATCTTGACCCTCGGCCGCTCTGTCCACTTCGCACAGCAAGGGGCCTCGCTCATCGTCAACATCTCGCCATTTGGCTGCATGGCTGGCACGATCTGCGCTGCTCTGTTCACAAAAATGGAACGTGAGCTGCAGGTGTCCGTCATCAACATGTTTTACGATGGGAGCGGCGATGAGAATAGCCGGCTCGAGGTGTTCTTGGCCAATCTAGAACCCTCCGCCGCACGTTCGGGGCCGCCGAGGGACCGTTCACAAAAAGTAGGCAACAAGAGTCCGTTCGCATTTTTCCGCATGTAGCCTGTTGTCCGACCCGGTCGTCAATCACGAGACGGGCTGGCATCGTCGCGAACAACCGTTTGCAGGTCATGGAGTTCGGGATTTGACCCAAGACCCGCAGGTTTCGGAGGGGTAATGATCCCACCCGAGATGATCATCTTGAAGGCGTCATCGACCGACATGTCGAGATAGATGACGTCCTCCTCGGGAGCGAAAAGAAGCCAACCGCTGGTCGGATTGGGCGTTGTCGGGACGAAGACAGACACCATATTTCTCTTCGTCTTCTCCTGGACTTCACCGCCGGTGCGACTTGTCACCAGAGCCATGGTCCAAAGATCCTTGCGCGGATACTCAACAAGTACGACTCGACTGAATGCCTCCCCCTTGGAGCGGGAGAAGGTTTCAAAGAATTGACGGATCGCGGAATAGATGCCGCGAACAAAGGGCAATTGCAGAATGAGCCGATCGAACGCGGCAATGAGCTGCCTACCGATGACATTGCCGCCAACGAGGCCGACCAAGTAAATGAGCAGAACCGTCAATGCAACACTCACCAGTGGGGCGACGTGGTTCAGCCACGCTTGCGCACTCCACGCCCCAATGCTCACCCACCCGATCACCTTTAGGACGACGGGCGTGACCGTCGTGGCGATGATTCCAAACACAGAGAAGATAATCCACACGGTGAGCACCAAAGGCAGCACAACAACCAGTCCCGTGAGAAATGTTCGGCGAAATGTCTTGCGATGCGGCAATTTGTCCACAGCTGTCTCCTCGAGGGTGCGTTGCCTCGGTCTTGTAGGTGAGCAACGTTTGCTTGGCAATGGGCGCCGCGCTTGCTTTGCCGTGCATCCTCTTGGATAACCCGTTTCATGGGCAATGCCACACTGGGGTCGAGGAGAAACTATGGCAGATGAGTTGTTGCAGGCGTTGATCGCTGACTCCGTGCACAAGAGTATTGCGGTGAAACAGCAGCTCGTGCCACTCTATCCGGGCATTGCCCGCGCCGCCGCAGTCATGGTTGACACCTTCGAACGTGGCGGCAAAGCCATATTTTTTGGCAATGGCGGTAGCGCCGCAGATGCTCAGCACTTCGCCGCAGAGCTGGTGGGCAGATTCAGTTACGAACGCCCCCCGCTGCCGGCCTTGGCCCTGAGCACCAACACCTCTGCGGTGACTGCCGTCGCCAACGATCTGGGTTATGATCAGGTCTTCTCCCGCCTGTTGCGCGCTCACGCACGCGCCGGTGACGTGGTG
>MGST01000067.1:51489-72192 GCA_001798605.1 Deltaproteobacteria bacterium RIFOXYA12_FULL_58_15
TGTCGTCCGAGCGGTTGAGCTCAAGGAAGAACTCGATTTGCGAGTGATCGCCCTAACCGGCCAGGACGGCACACAGCTCGCTCCTCACTGCGATGTCCTGCTTGAAGTGCCATCGCGAAGCACGCCGCGCATCCAAGAGACACATCTGCTGATTGGACACATCCTGTGTGAATGGGTCGAACACGCGCTGTTCGCTGAACTGGGCATCTGACCCTTCGTGCCGCCGCCCACGCGCCATCAGACTGCGGATCGGCGCGGTGCGTCGTGTGGGAGCGTGCCGCGCGCGGAGCGGAAATAGGCAAAAGGCGTCTCAAGATAAAGATTGGAAACCCGTGACATGTAGATGTCGGCGTGCCGTTCCACGAGGTTCGCAAGATAGCTCTTATCGTTGCCCGCACGCATCAACGGGCCCCAGTTCTCATTGCTGAGCCGCGATGAAGCCTGCGCCAAGGGTGCTATCCGGTGGTCGAGGTTCTCGAGCTTGCCACGCAACTCGTCAACAGTCTGCTTGAAAGCCTTGGCATCCTCGCCGCCGCGACCTTTGCGCAGCCGCTGCCACAGCATTCGGACATGGCAATACTGCCGTTCAACATCTTCTTTTTCTCGCATCAGCTCGTCGAGCTTGCATTGTTTGTCGGCAAAATCCTCCTCCGCCTTGATGTCGCCCTCGATCTCTCGCACCACCAGAGCCGTCCGCCACCGGAGAGTGATCTTGGTGGCGTGGACGTCGCCAAAGAAGTGGTCGCCAACATACAGGAGCTGGGCACCGGTGAGACCGAGATGGCGCTCCACGAGCGCTGCATTGCCACCGAAATAGACTGTTCCAGAGATCAAATCGGAGCTCACCTCCCGAAGCAGCGTGTCATCGACGATCTCGAGCAGCGGGCTGCGGCTAGAGAAGAAGTCTGGTTTGCGCGCTGAGACGATGACAACGTCGAACAGATCTCGCCAGGTCATTCCCTGGGGCAAAAATGAGTCGAAGGCGTACTGCATAACGGCGCGGGTGTACAACCAATCGGAATTGGTAATGAGCAATAACTTCTTGCCTGCGTCCCGCTGGTCGAGCAGGGTCTCGCATACCGTCGGGTCGATCTCGACGTAACGCTCGAAATTCCGCGCTACCTCCTCTTTGAGTCTCCCCTCCCGATGTTGATCATCAATTGTCGCGCGCACCCGCGAATAGAGGTCCGCGTAGCTCAAGACCGCTGGCAGATTTCCGGCGTCCCACAGATCAACCAATTGGGCAAAAAGGCAGGCCTCCGAAAGAGAGAACATCGTGCTGAGAAAGACAAAGCGACCGTCGCGGTGATCGACCAGAGTGCGGTCGTAGATTTTGCGTTGTTGATCGAAATCGAGTGGGTGCGATCCGTGGAACACCGTTTTGACGTAGCCGAAGCGATTGGCCTTGATGAGGTTGCCGAGCTCGATGTCGACAATGAGCCCCTGAATCATCAGTTCAGGATCAAACACCAAGGATTCGACCGGCCATCCCTGCTCCAGCAACCGCTTCTTTGCGTACCCATAGGCGAGCTCTTCCCACTCGACGACGTGATACTGAACCAGCGTGTAGTCCATGTCGTAGCCAATCGCTTTGATCGACCGCAGATTCAATGTTCGATTGCAGAAGACAGCTCGTTGCCATGGAATGTGTGGCACCTCGATCGTCATCTCTTCGCTCCAGTCACCTCGTGGTAGGCCTCGCAGATCATAACCACGCTCTTGCGAATTGCCAGAGGAGTCATAGCCGAGATAGACCGTGCCTCGCCAGCTATTCCCTGGACTTCACGGACTTCACGGACTTCACGGACTTCACGGACTTCACGGACTTCACGGACTTCACGGGCTAGCCCCGTGGGTCCAGGCTTGCTAATGTCTGACTTGCGGTTGGAGAAATTTGGGTGCCGTCCTCGCGCGGTGGCAAGCAATGGAGGCGTCGTGCAGCAATTGCGCTATCTCTCGCTTATTGGTTTCTTGAGCATCGCATTTGCTGGGGAGGCCTTCGCCAGCATCGGCCAAACCCCCGACTCCGGTCGTGCTGCTGTGAAGTCCGATGAGGGCATTGCGGTGGCACGCCGCAAGCGTCGCAAAAAGAAACGCCCCATTCCAAAGACAACAGAAAAGCCAGCGGTAGCTCCCGCAGAGGAGGGCGGCGGGAAACCTGAGGCAGAGGGAACTGAAAAAGGCAAAGACGCCAATTGGGGCTCCTCCTCAGAGTGGGCGTCCCCCGAGTGGGCCAGCGACAAACCTGACGGAGAAAAGAAAGAAGGTGGCGAGGAGGCGATAGTCGAAACTGTGACTCCAACGCCTTCCAGTTACAAACGGGTTGCGGGGGCCCGCGGCGCGTTCCTCCTCCTGTCCCCGAGCTACACTGCGGCTGGCCGCAGCTTTGCATATTCGAAGGCAGCAACAGGCAATCTGCGTCCCTATGAGGCCCTCATGGTGTCATTGGCGGGCATGAGCGCCGAGTTTTATCCCGGCGTCGTGTTGGAGATGGGGGGCCTAGACATTCTCGGCATCCGCGCTGGTTATCGCCAAGCGATTGGCTTGAAATCGACCCCAAAGACAGACGAGGGCACCGAGTTCCAAACGAACTGGAACGAGATGGATTTCGGCCTCACTGGCCGATTTCACCTCGGCGACCTAACCCTCACCGCAGCCGTCTCCTACGGCATGCTCAATTTCGACATTGATGTGCCCTCTGGCCACGAGCTCAATGAACAGGTGCAGAGCCTGGGTTACAACTACGTACGCATCGGTCTGGACGCCAGATACTCGATAAACCAGCTGTCGCTGTTGTTTGGCGGCGGTTATCGACAGGTCCTCGGCACGGGTGAGCTCGGCGACGATACTTTCCCTGGGTCGAGCGCGCTCGGCTTCGATGCCCACGCAGGGGCAGCCTACCAGATCGTCTCCTTCCTCGAAGTCTCTCTTGTGGGCAATTACACCCATTTCGCTCACTCCCTCAAGTCCAACGACACATACGAGGCCGAGGGGGCCACCGACCAATTTTTGGGTGCCGAGGTCGGCGCGACCGTGTTCTTCTGAGAGAACACCAGAGAACGCCCACAAATTCCGCGGATGACCGCTCAACGCAGTACGCGATCGGCATACCACCGATTGAAGAGCTGACACGAGGCAAGATACACCGGCGAGTCCTGACGCAGGACTTTCTCCATAACCCCGAGGTACTCAAACATCTGTGCAAATTCCGTGAGAGGCTTGATGCCGAGATCGCGCTCTGCCCTGCGCAGATCGATCTCCCCCCCCACATCAAGAGCATATTGCATCAGAGCATGCTCGGGCGCTGCATAGGCGCCACGATAGGTTACGCCCCGATCGAGGTCGATCTCGCTCCAAACGGTTTCAAACATTTGGTGAGCGATTGGTTCGAGCTCCGCGGCCGCCTGGTCAAGATCGAGGCTAGCCGTCTCCATTAAAGAGAGGAGATTCTGCAGGAGATGAGGGTGTTTGCCGGTCAGGGAATAGATCTTGCGCAACCATGGCGTTTGAGCCTCAGGAAAACCTGATCGTACCAAGGCCTCTGCTTCGGCATCGCGAAAGGGACCCAAGAGGGCCAATCGCAACCACCGCAGCGGCGATCGCCTCTCTCGCAACCGCTCACGCATCGCCCTTCCAATGGTGATGACCAGGGACGAGGGCGTTCCACTCACCTTGCTTTGGACCATCCAGGACAATGGTTCGAGAACGGAGTTGAGTTTGTGACCCAAGAGGAAATCGCCATTGTCGAGAATGAGAGTCCAATTGCACCAACCGCTCGTGCCACCGAGATCTGTCCAAAGATCCTCGCAACCCTGGACAAAGATCACCCATGGATCGGAGGCACGTGCAAAATCCGGTTCAACCGACGTGATCGGCTTGCCGTCACCAAAGACACGAGGGCTGAGTACCGCCTCCCGCATCTTTGCCCAAAGCTGCTTCGCCAACATCTTTGGTCCGCCGACGTGAGCGTCAGTTAGGTCGAAACGCACTGGGACAGTCTTGAGGGCGCGTGGCTCCCTGTACCATCGCTGCTCGACCAATCCAGTCACCTGGTCGAGAATCGAAGTGCGACCGGTCTTAGGACCGCCGCATATCGCAAAGGAGCGCCCCTGTTGAACTCCGGCGACAACTGACCGGACCAGCACATCGCGACCAAAAAAACGCCCAGGCCCGGCGACTGGGGCATCCCGAGAGTAGATGCTCAAAGGTCTATGGCTTCGAGGACTGAACGGTAGAGATCTGCCCCGAGGACATCAGGACCCAAGGCCTTGGCCTCTTCGAGCACGGCCTTTGCCCGGCGATCTTCTCCGTGATCCTTGAGCGCGAGCCCCAGGGTGTAGAGATGAAAACCACGCTCTTGGGATTGCCCCGCCTCCCGGGCGTCTTGAATCAAAGCCTCAAGCTGACTTATTCGATCCTTCCGTACTCGCTGCGCCTCATCGGGTTTGCCCTCATTGCCATATATTTGTTCGATGAAGGCCAGAGCCGTCACGGAATGGACTGTGGCCTTGTCCGGATACCCAACCTTACGCAGCTCAAACAACGCCTTCTGCATCCGCCGTTGATGGTAGTAACACAAACCCAAAGAGGTGCGCGCCGCCGCTGACCAGAATGGGTGCTTGCGACTTGCAGCCTCTGCGAATCTCTCAACCGCCTGTGGAAGCTGGCGCAGGCGGAAGAGATGATCGAGACCAATCTTGTAAAGCGCCTCGACGGCGGCTTCCGAATTGGGGTGCAGACTCACAATCTGCTCGCGAATCCTCCGCATGCCTTCAAGATCATGCTGCGCATCGAGGTTCGCGAGATCATTGAGCAGAGATTCAAGGTTCGCCATTTTCGCTCACTATCGGATTCCCAACTCTCTTTTCAACTGCTTGAGGGTCGCAAAATACTCTTTGCGTGAATAAGGAACATTGAGGACATGGAAATCCTTTTTGACCAGCCCCACACACCCCAAACAATAGGTGCAATCCGAACACGACACACAATTGACGAGATAGGCGCTCCCCGTACAGAAGCGACTATCGGTGAGATACGCCGATGCATGGCACGACTGGCAACCACTGGAATGAGAGAGATTGCTGCAGTTCGAGCTGTCCTTGCAATGGGTGCACTTGTAACAGTTGCGCAGGTTCTCAGAGAACATGCACGCAGCACAAGACATCACGTTGGTAGAGTTGATGCATCCGGTGCTAGGGGCATCGTCCTCGTATCGTCGGGCGAGGCCCTGAAACTCGGCAAGAAACTCGATTCGATTCACCCCAATCGGATATCCCAGTCCCCCTATGGGGTCAAATAATCGTTGGCCATCGACTTCGAGTTCCGACTGGGATAGACAGCCCCCATGGATAAGCGCCAGCATGAGCGAATCCTCATCGAGATGCACACCCGCATGTGGCTCGACGAGTCCCACAAAGGTAAACCCATTTACTTCGAGGGTTTTGCGACCACCCGCGACCTGGCAATCGGCGGCACCTTTCTGCGTTCGGATTACCTGTTGCCGCAAGATTTCCCCATCAACCTGGAGATGCGCATCGATGAAGACGCGGTGCTCACCGCTCGAGGAGTGATCATCCACCTGATCTCCAAGTCCGAGGGCCACGACCCCGGAATGGGGATTCAGTTCACCGAGGTGGACGCAGAGAACCGCGAGTTGCTCCTGCGGTTCTTCATCAGCGATCGAATCAACGAATTCTACTACGATAAATTCCTCGTTGAGTTCCCTCACCTGGAGACAGTGCTATCACTGAAGGACGTCGCACTTGTTCTCAATCTGTGGGAGGACAAGGAAGGCCGACTGTCTTCTCTGCACAAAGCAGAGCCCAACAAAAAAACGGGCAAGCGAAACTGATCAGAAACGTAAACAGTCACGCATTGGAAAAGAGACACGAGCGAGACGAGGCGGAGCCGAGGAGCCCGCGCAGTGTACGTTGTGGTACATGAGCAGGCACCGGAGGCGACAACGAAGTATCGCGAAGTGGATCTTTTTCAAGGCGTTGCTGTTTAAAGCTTCTCGCTCAAGGTAACCACGACATCGTTCGTGGGAATCGGCACCAGTTGTGCCACCTCCCCAACCAAGTCCCCAGCTTCGCGAGTCATCGCGTCGCCGTCCTTGTCGAGCCGCACCTCCAGCCTAACTTTGCCGGCAAGTGCGGTGTTGTTGTGCATGGCTGCATTGCCCTCCAACTGGAATGCAATCGGAAACTCAGAAGCTTGAACTCTGGTGACCGCCACCAAGGAACCCGTGGCGGCATTTCTCGCCATCACAAAGATGGCGTCCCCAGCCTTGGCGTCCTGTTCGAGTTCTTTGGCGATGGCGATCGAGCCCGATATTTCTCCCCCCGCCACAGCGGGCAACGCAGGCATTTTCGCCTGGGGCACCACCGCCGCTCTGGGCTCGCTCTTTTCGCAGGCAAATCCGCTAGCGCTCATAAGCAGGCAAATCGCAATGGTCCTCATTTCAAATCCTCGGCAATCAATTGGCGGGTCTCCACGATCATTTTTGCTTCACCCTGAACTTTCGGGTGAGTAAGCCGAATCGCCGCAGATAGATCGGGGTCACAAAACCGCGCACGTTGGTCCTCGTTTAACACAAAGCGAACATGGATCACAGACGCCATGACGGCTTCGGGCTCTTCCCGCGCCGTCACTGACTCACCGTCGATGATTAAGCTGAGATGGTCCACAATTCCGGTCAGCTCCTCCAGCTCTGCCCGAGCAACACCGTTCGGCGAAGTCACGATATGGAGGGTGGCGCTCAACTCCGAAGGCGTCGGCAATAGGCTGGCGTAAACATCACACTCGGATTGAAGCGTGTCCGGGTCGGTGATCCCTTCGGTCCGCATGGCCTCTTGGATTTGCCACAAGATAGTCTCGCGGTTCTCGAAAACCAGTGACACGCGATCACATATCTGCACTCGCCGCAGCTTCCTGAGCTCTATGGCTCGTCGGCGATGCCCGATGCGCGACTGTTCATAGTCCTCGATATTACTCAACTCCTCTGCTCGAATCGCGCTCATGGTAACCCCTTCGTCGCGTCGCATAAGCTAGGTCGAAAATCATCGATGGCAATGGACAAAAGGTTCGTGGTGAAGAAACGAGAATTCAAGCAACTGGCCTTGCGATCCACACGAGAAATGAACATGTTTGCAGTCAAAATGACGATGCTGCGATGACAGAAAAATCAACCCAAGCGGTGCGCGTCCGAGAGCTGGCTGTCCCGGTTGACGAAGCAAGTGAGCCAGACGAGGCACTGAGAAAAATTGCCGCCAGCAAACTCGGTGTGGCAGACTCCGCTCTTTCGCCTGTCAAGATTGTCCGCCGGGCACTGGATGCTCGGCATCGAGCGTTGCGGTATGTCTACACCGTCGAGATCGAATTGGAGAACGACATCGCGGAGCGGCTGATCCGCGCCGGACGTGCGGAAGCTGTCCGTCGGGTCGAACAATACCGCCATGTTCTCCCCAGCATTCCGGATGGCCCCCAGCCAGTGGTGGTCGGCGCCGGACCCGCTGGACTTTTTGCTGCCCTGACGCTCGTGAAGTCTGGATGGGCACCTCTCATCATTGAGAGGGGGAGGTCAGTTGACGAACGGGGCCGCGACGTTAGCAATCTCTACGCCCGCGGCATTCTCGACCCTGAGTCAAACGTTTGTTTTGGCGAAGGCGGTGCTGGTGCCTATTCGGATGGTAAGCTCTACACCCGCGTGAACGACCCGAGGGTCGAGCGGGTCATGGAAGAGCTCGTCCTCATGGGGGCCAATCCAGACATCCGTGTCGATCACCGCCCCCATCTCGGCACAGATCGATTGGTGGCCTTGCTACGCAACATGCGCGCTCACCTGATTGAGCGTGGCGCAATATTTCGCTTCAGCACGGCCGTGGACAAATTTGTGATCGAGTCCGGTAAGCTCGAGGCATTGGTCCTGCGCGACGGTGAACGTATTGCTGTAGGTCCGGTGGTGCTCAGCACTGGGCATTCGTCACGTGAAATCTGGAGCCGACTGCTCGAAGCAGGACTTCCCCTCGAGACCCGACCCTTTGCAGTTGGATTTCGCGTTGAGCATCCGCAAACCTTGATCAACCGCCTGCGCTACGGCGTGGTCGCCAACAAAGGCATCTTGCCAGCCGCAGACTACCGCCTCACGTTCAATGAGAAGGGCGGTTCTGGACGCGGCGTCTATTCATTTTGCATGTGCCCAGGCGGAGTTGTCGTACCGACGCCAACCTTGCAGGGAGAGCTCTGCGTCAATGGTATGAGTCACGCCTCGAGGGCAGGCAAATTCGCCAACAGCGCTCTTGTGGTTACGGTAACGCCAGAAGACTACCACCAAGCCGGATATGACGGCCCCCTCGCTGGGGTCGATTTTCAGAAGGCCATCGAACGCAAGGCCTTCGCCGCTGGCGGCGGCGGTTTTGTGGCACCGGCAATGCGTTTCGCAGACTATTTTGCCGGCAAGGCATCTAGCGACCTGCCACAATCGACTTACAGAAGAGGCCTGTTGCCAGCCAAACTGGATGAGCTCTACCCAGAGGATGTGAACACCTCTCTGCGACGCGCCATTGCCTCATTCGACAGCAAGATGCACGGTTTTCTCACCGACGATGCCGTGCTCATTGGCGTCGAAACCCGGACATCATCCCCCGTGCGGGTACCCCGTGACGACACCATGCAAGCAACCGGTGCGACCGGCCTCTATCCTGCGGGTGAAGGTGTCGGCTATGGCGGCGGCATCGTCAGCTCAGCCGTAGACGGCATGCGCGCGGCCGAAGCCATTCTGGAATCTGCGGGTGCAGTGCGGCACGTTCTGCCAACCTAAACGGCTGCACAATCAGTCTGCGTCAAAACTGAAGTCTACCTCCCATGCCACGGCCGCTCGGGAGAAAAACTGTCCAAGTCGAGCCGTAACTGTTCGGCCTCTGTCGTGTCGCCGCCGCGGTTGTCGAGGGGGACGAAGTCGAGCACACCATGCCTTTCGGCAATGGCGCCCAGCTCACGATTGATCTCTGCTGCTACCTCGATCTTATCCGGGGACTGCGCATTCGCATCATTCGCCAACAAAATTCCGGTGAGCAACGCAAGGGACGTGACTTCGGCGCGTTGCGGCCAATGCGGCTCAACAAGGTTTGGCGCTCTGAAGTCGCAGAGAAACTTGATGAAACGACCTGGGCCCGGCACCCATATTCGATCGGGAAAATTCTTGGGACGCTCGCTCGAGTTGGAAGATAGGCCCGCGTACCAATCCTTTGCATGAGCCAGTTTGCGCAGATGTGGATCGGACGTGTCTCGAAGAAGACGACGTTCTCTTGCGGAAATGCAGCGATCGCCACTCACCAGGCTGTGCACGATTTGTTGGGTACCCAGACTACGGAGCGTGTTCAGTGAAAGAACTTCCGGCGGCGTGGCCACGAACGTGTAGTTGCGTTGACCGCCGTCTCTCACCTCACTGATGTCAGCGAACGTCTGACACTCGCAGAATCGTTCCCGCACCTTTGGGTCGGGGTCGATGATACGGATGTTCTTGGGATCCATGCCACGTTGGAGCAGGGACTCGACGATATTGGCGCCAATGTAACCCGCCCCAACAACGTTGAAGACCACATCTGCAGCACGCACACCCCAGGTGTGACGGATTTCCCGCGCAGCAATGAGCGTGTTCTTGTGCCCAGCCAGTTTGGACTCCACCTCCTTGAGGATTACGTCGTTGACCTCCACGTGAGGCCAAGTGGAGTTGCCAAATTTGCTCAGGTCACTGGTGTTCTGGATGACGAAGCGATGGTCACCGTCACGACCAATATGTTTGGCTGAGTCACCCACTTTCAGCCAGACCGTTTTGCCTACTGTGCGGTAGTGGTGGTGGCTCAGCTTGCGCCGGTAGAATTCATCCTTACGCGATGGCGTGAAAGTCGCTACTCGCCAACGACGCAGCATTTCGTAGAGCAGTCCGCTATCTGATTCCTCGGCAATCGACATGGACACATTGGTTCGTGCACCGAAACAGCTCAGTCCCATAAAGAGAGAGTAGGCGTCGTCGAGAACTTTCGCATGAAGCTTGAGATCGGTGTTCTGCAGGCAATCGGGAGCGAAACGCGAGAGCAGGTAACTCAGCCCATCGCACATCAATGGAGACAAGACGCCTATCTCCCGGTGCGCAGCAATGATGTCCGCGATGCCTTTGCGTCGGGACACCTCGTCGAGACCCGCAACGATTTGGTCCGGAGGCTGTTCAAGGAAGAACTGCACTCGGCTTGCGGGGTCCCACATAGGGCGGGAAGCCGGCGAGGTTGAGCCTCGACAGAAGGCTGTGTTGATGGTTGTCATCACCTCGTCAGATGGGACGACGGCTGATTCCCCACTCAACGTGTGTGCTAGAGCATCTCCAATCAAGGCCGCGGTACTCGGAGTGGCAACACTCTTCCACCTATCGGGATGCCGAGCAGCAGTGTCGGCGACAAAACGCATGGGCGGTGCGTGGGGGAATCGACTCAACCACGCCTTGATGAATGGGCGATAGACCAGCTCGTGATTCTTGCCAGCTCCGTGGCGGATTTCGATGCCACGAATGGGGTTCTGTTTTGCCCACCGCAAAAACTCCGACGAAAAAACCGGGGACTGCGTGTACGCCGTGAAGGTTTCCACCCCTGCGTCGAGGCCAAGCGAGCGGAGAATCTCCTCCGCGGTTCCCTTGAGCGTCGCACCATTCCCAGGGCCAGAATGAATGCCGGGATACAATCGCGCCGACCGCACTTCGAGCTTTTGGCGCGTTCCAATGACGACGCTGGGATCGGTGGAGTTGATGAATTCATCACAGGGGCGACCCGGATAGGCACCCACCCAAAAGGCATCACCCGTGGGATTCTGTGGAGTCAATCCGCCCTTGGAAACGGTGGGGACGTATAGCTCGAGAAGACCGTCATGCAAACGGAAGGGTTTGCCACACGAGTACCCCGACGGTGTACTCGATTCGACAGCATCAAGGATGTCCTGTTTCCACGCGCTGATCTGATCAACAGAGTCCGGACTCGCTGGCAGAGAAACACCCAACGTGTCCCCAGCGCCGTGCTCCTCCCATTTTTGGGGTACGGTCGCACAGTGAAGCGACTGCCATAGATCAATCATCTCCCAGAACTATCCCAAATACTGCTCAATTGGACAATCCCACAGGAGCTTGTGGAGCTTGTGGGGGTCGTCGGCCTTTATGGGGCGAAGTGTACTAAAGAGAGCCGATGGAGTGGATGATCGAAGAGGTCAAGGGGAACTCTTCGAGATGGGCCGGTTCGAGCTTAGCATGTTTGTTGACAACCAAGGCTCCCGACTTTTCCATAGATCGACGTGCGCGTCCGAGCCGATCGATAGAGACGCACAGATGTCTCGCGAGGTCTTTGTCAGATGGAAGATCAAAGGCGGTCTCTCCAAAGGTGTCGAGCAGCCATCGTCCGAGACGGACTTCGATTGGCAACGCCTCATACACCGCAGTGGCCATCGTGCGGTGGTAACGCACGGCAATGTCTCGGTGCCACGCTGCTGCGCTGTTCGAATTTGATAACGCGTCCAAATCGGCAGGCGAGAGTATGGCTACTTTGCAGCTGTCGAGACAGCGGGCAGAGTGACTGTGATACTTCTGGCCAATCAACAACTCGACGTCACCGCACAGAGCAGGTCCGGCGATACGCAGCAATGGGCGAGGGGAGCCTTCACCAGAAAAGAGGATGATCCGTCCGGAAAGGATAAGGAAGGCTTCGGTGATGGGGTCGTGGACATCGAAAAGAGTCTGATCCACGCGAGTCTCGAGACGCGGTCCCTGTGCATGCTGCCATTGTTGGCCGGCGTCAGGGTCACCCTTGAACAACAATTCGAGAAGATCAGCAAACATTTCCTCTTTCCTCTGCGCCCACTATATGGGAGCCGGGCCAGCGAAACCACGCTTGTGGTGCCTCCTATGCCTCCCAACCGTCGCGAGTCGCGACCGTCGCGAGTATGGGTGGCGTCGACCACGCACCGGCGCTATTCTCGTGGGCACTCGGGTGTTTCCTGGTCTCCGGCTGCATCGCTGCCGCGATGTGAATGAGGCGCTGAGTAAGAAATGGCGGTTCTCGATCGACTCACCGTGCTCGCGGGCCAACACCCGATTCTATCGACGGTCGACGTCGACTACGTGAAGAACAAAGGTGTGCATCGATGCCTCCTCCCAGGCGATCTCCTCTATCGCTCAGGTGATGCAGCGGATGGCCTTCATTTCGTCCTGGCTGGTGCACTGCAGATCGAATACCCCGAGCCCAAGCAAATCAGGGGACGTGCCATCACTATCGTCGTCGCTCCTGGCGTGCTCGGTGAGTGTCAAACGATCTACCGACGCCCCTGGAGCGGCACTGGCGTCACCATCAAAGAGCTGGATGTCGTCACCTTCGATCGCGTCGCGCTCTTTGACTTGTTTGCGCGGTACCCAACAGCGGCGAAATCCTTGTATTGCGAGCTCGCCTGGCAATTTCTTGGTGCAATCGACCGCCGACGCGCCGAGCCTGTCCTCGAGCCATGCGACCAGGTACGGAACTACTTGTTAGATCTGTGCAGCGTGTTTTCCACGCCGGGGGCCAAAAACCCGTGGCTTCCCGTGACTCAAAAAGACTTGGCTGATGTGTGTGGATTACGCCGCGAAACCATCGTGCGATTGCTCAACCGTTGGCGCAAAGCAAAACAAATCGAAAGTTGCCGAGGCAAGATCAAGCTGAAGCCAAGCTTTGCACGTCGAAAATCAGCGAGCTCCGTGAGCATCATCTCGCGTTTGCACGATCCGACTTTGGAACTGCCCTGAAGCAATCTTTCGTTGCCCCCGCCCATGAGCGACGCAGACCCAGGGTCAAAACAGCCCCGTGAAAAAGGTCCAAACCCTGCGAAAATGGGCGACCCTGAATTGGCGCGCATCATGCAAGGTACTTCGCAGAGGAGAAGAGCCAACATGACCGACACCACCGACCACAATGTCCGCGAGGCCAACACCCCACGTTCTCCTAAGTTATCCTTGGGTGAGATCGATCACTGTATTGGCACCCGGCAGGCGCAGTTGACGAGACTCCTCGAAGAGCGCGACCGCGACCAGAGGGAGCTGTGCACGGCAAGAGAACAACTCCAGAGCCTGGCCGCCCGCATTCGCCAGCTCGAAACGAACGTCACAGAGAAGAACCAACAACTCTTTGTGTTACAACCCGAGCTTCAGTCATTGCACGGGTTGAAGAAACGCGTACATCAACGCGGCACGGACCTCGCCCGTTCGCTCAAGGGCGAATCGAGTGTTGGCAACGACTTGGACAAAGGGAATGCCTCTGTGGTCGAGCAACGGGTCCACACTCGCAAGCCCGTGCAAGTGGAAGTGACGCTGGGGAGCGAATCGAACTTCTTCCTCGGCTTTTCCGAGAATGTGTCCGACGGTGGCCTGTTTGTGGCTACCCACGATGGCATACGTCCGATTGGCGAGCGATTTCCTTTGACCTTCACTTTGCCCGGTCACATTGAGCCGATCTTTTGCCTGGTTGAAGTGGCCTGGGTGCGCGAGTATCGGGAGGACGCAACACCACGGGACGGATCTCCAGGAATGGGCGTCCGATTCGTCGGTTTGTCGCTCGAGGACCAACAAACCATTTCCGAGTTTGTCGGAAACCGCCAACCACTCTTCTTCCCGGAGCCGGACGACCTGTGTTGACCCATTACTAGTCAGGCTAACTCCGCGACAGATATGGTTTCATCCGACGGGTGATTGTGGTTCAATCCATGCAGGAGCCAAGCTGGATGACCCACTCAGACGATATGGAATCTGATGCCAATTCCACTGTGGCCAACACCCCCCCGGGCTCCTCGTCGGCAGTCGTTTCCCCTCACTCACCTTTGACTGTCGACTTGCCCATTCTCGCAGTGGATGACGAACCCGCTATCCTAAAGGCGCTCGCACGCACCTTAAACTACAGCGGTTGGCAAATCGATTTGGCGACCAACGCTGCGGAGGCACTCGAGCGCCTCGAGGCGAAGGAATATTCTGTCGTTGTCTCTGACTACCGCATGCCCGGAATGGACGGTTTGAGCTTTTTGTCGCGGGTGCGCGACCGCTTCCCCGACATGCAAAGAATCATCATTTCCGCTTGTGCCGACGAAGAGGCTCTCGAGCGGGCGATCAACGATGCCGCCGTTCATCGGATTTTGCGCAAACCCTGGCGGGCAGACAGCTTGCGCGAGGTGGTCGCGCAGGCGATGGCACACAACCGCACGCGCCGCGAAGTCGCCATCTTGAATGAACAAATGCGCCACCGCAATGAAGAGCTCCTCTATCTCAACGAGCGACTGTCAAATAGCGTGGCCAAGGGCAACGAAGTGTTGCACACGGTGCGGAGGCGTTGGGATGTCGCCCTGGATGCTATCTCCGATGCGATCCTCATCGTCGATGAGAACCTGGTCATAGAAGGTGTCAACAAGGTTGCCGCCAAGCTTGCTGGCAAGGTCAGCGACGAGATGGAAGGCCGCGCGTGCCACAAAGCCTTGTTTGAGCGCCATGCACCGTGCCCCGAATGCCCCATGGGCTCCGGCGCGAGTCGCATTCGTACCCTACTTCGCCAGGACTCTCGTGAGCACGTGTTTGACGCACGTTCCTACCTGTTGCCCGGAGATCGTCCGGCCTACCTTTGCATTTATCGGGACATCACTCAGGTCATGGAGTTGGAGCGCCAAGCCGCCCACATGGAAAAAATGGCAGCCATTGGTCGCCTTGCGGGGGGGGTGGCTCACGAGCTCAACAACCCATTGCATGTCATTTTCACCTTTGGCCAGCTTGCCGAACAGTCGCAGGTGCCTCCCGAGAAGATGACCCGTTACTTGCAAGTGATTCGCGAGTCCGCTGTTCGTTGTCGGGACATCGTTCGCGCTCTGCGTGATTTCGCCCGGCAGGACCAAAACGGCGAGCATCAGCTCGTCGATCTCAATGCCATCTGCAAGAATGCCGTCGACCTCATGGGCAAGCTCAGCAGTCATCGCCTGGAGATGGTCCCGGCTGCGACGCCACTTCACTGCATGGGTAACGCCAACCAATTGCACCAGGTTATCGTCAACCTCGTCCAGAATGCTGTGGATGCCAGTCCCAAGGAGGGTTTGATCCGCATCGGCTTCCAATGCAGCGCCGACGAGCTCTGTTTGTATGTCGAGGATCAAGGGCCAGGCGTGCCTGAAGCTGAGCGCGGCAGAATCTTTGAGCCATTCTTCACCACGAAACCTGAAGGAGTGGGGACCGGACTTGGGCTTGCAATTTCGCACGGGATCATCAATGAGCACGGCGGCAGCCTCACCGTAGGAGTCGCAGAGCTCGGTGGTGCACGCTTCGAGGCACGTCTGCCGCGGCGCTACGCCAACGAGAACGGGATAAATCAACCATGAGCCAATCTGATAGGAAGGCCGTCATTGTTGCGGTCGATGATGAACCGTTCATTCTCGAAGCGTGGAAAGAAGCGCTCGGTGACCGCTTCGAGGTGCGCACCTTCACCGATTCCCTTGCCGCCAACCGGTTCTTTGAGAGCCACGACGTCGACGTCGCCCTGTTGGACGTGTGTATGCCAAACATGGACGGCCTGACCCTCCTCGAGCATCTCAAGGCAGCGCAACCGAATGCCGAAGCGATCTTGGTGACGGGACACGGCACCATCCAAATGGCGGTGCAGGCTCTGCAACACGGGGCCTTCGACTTCATGTGCAAACCGGTGGAGGACCTCAATGCTGCCGTTCGCAGGATTGAGAATGCATTGGAACGCAAGCGACTGCGGGATCTCAACGCCAATCTCTCATCACAGCTCGAAGCCTATGGACCCAATACCGACCTCGTCGGGAACAGCCGCCTCTTGGAAAAGATTCGCAGCCTCATCCATCAGATTGCGGATTCCAATGCGCCCGTGCTCATTCGCGGGGAGAGCGGCACAGGCAAAGAGCTGGCAGCGAGGCTCCTGCACTCGAGCAGCAACCGGGCAAGCAAGCCCTTTATCGCGGTCAATTGTGCAGCGGTCACGGACACCCTCATCGACAGTGAGCTGTTTGGTCACGAGAAAGGTGCCTTCACCGGGGCGATGTCGGCGCACACGGGTTTGTTCGAGGCCGCTGACGGCGGCGTGTTGTTCCTCGACGAGCTGGGGGAGGTCCCACAACAGACCCAGGTGCGGCTGTTACGCGCCATTCAAGAGGGTGAGGTGCGTCCCGTGGGCTCGAGTCGCAATCGTCACGTCGATGTTCGCGTGATTGCTGCGACGAATGCCGATCTGGAGAAGGCCATGCGCACCGGCGGGTTTCGTGAGGATCTCTATTATCGTATCAGCACTTTTCATGTGGATATGCCGCCGCTGCGCCAACGCACTGAGGATATTCCTGCGATTGCTCAATACCTCCTCGCCAAAGCAACCCGCCGCTACAATCGTAAGACGCCCTCTTTTGCCGACGATGCCTTGGCAGCCTTGGTCTCCTATGATTGGCCAGGCAACGTACGCGAGCTCAACAACGCCATCGAGCATGCTCTTGCGTTGTGCAACACCGGTCCGATTGAGCTCTCCCACTTCCCTACTTTCGTCACAACCCGAGCACGCTCCCGTGCGCGCAACAGCGCTTCTGAACCAGGCACTACTTTGGCCGTTCCCTATGCTGAAGGTCGTGCGCAAGTTCTCGATACTTTTGAAAAACGTTATCTGACAGATCTGCTTACCCACACCACCGGGAATCTCTCCGAGTCTTCCCGTCGCTCCGGTATCGATCGGGCCAACCTGCGCCGCCTGCTGAAACGTCACAACATCAAGGCAGAGGACTTCAAAGACTCGGCTCTCTGATGCCATCGGGAGCTGTTTAGACAGCTTCAAGGACTCGGCTCTCTGATGCCATCGGGAGCTGTTTAGACAGCTCGCATTTGCAGGTGCCCAATCTTCTCGGCTTCGTCAGGATAGCGTTCCTGAACGGTGTTCCATACCTCCTGATCAACCCGCATGAAGGCTTGCACGACTTCGGGATCGAACTGGGTGCCCTTGCCGCCGTAAATCTCGGAGACAGCATCGGCGTGGGTGCCAGCCGAACGATAGGGCCTATTTGAGAGAATGGCGTCAAAGGTGTCGGCCACAGCGACGATCCGGGCTTCGATTTGAATTTCCGGACCAGACAGTCGCAGAGGATAACCGGTGCCGTCCCAACGCTCGTGATGCTGCATGACAATCGAGCGAGCGGAACGCAGAGTCTCAAAGCCCTCGAGGACGCGCGCACCCATAGCACTGTGTTGGTGCATGACCTTCCACTCGTCTTCGGTCAGGGGACCCGGTTTGCACAGGATGGCATCGGGCACGCCAATTTTGCCGACGTCATGGAGCAATGCCCCGTGCTCGAGGGTGGAGACGATCCTACCCTTGAGACCCATTTCGTCGGCGATGATCTGCGAGTAAGCGGCGACCCGCCGGCAGTGAGCTCGAGTCTCACGGGTACGCAGGTCGAGGGCGTTGAGCAACGCCTCCGCCATCAGCGCCTCACTTCGGGCAAGAGCCTTTTCGAGGGCCGATTTCTGTTCATCCAGGTTGCGGGTGTGTTCGATGGCATTCGTGGTGACCTGGCTTTGGGTAACTTTCTCCCAATGGGTCTCGATGCCCCTTCGCATCATCGAAGCCAGCTCGTCCGAGTCCCAAGGCTTGGAGATGAGATTGCTGATGCCGTGTTCATTGATGGCCTCCATGGCCACATCCAGATTGCATTGGCCGCTGATGACCATGAACGTGGCGTTGGGCAAATGCGAGCGCAGTTGGTCGATGAGCTCGAGGCCATGCACCTCAGGCATCCAATAATCTGTGGCAACAACCGCATAGTCATTCTCAGCCGCCAGACTCAGGGCCGCAGCAGGACTCTCGGCAGTGTCGACGTCAAATCCGTGGCGTTTGAGAGTGCGAGATAGCGCGCTAAGAACCAGTTTTTCGTCGTCCACACACAAGATCTTTTCGGCGAGCATGTTCAGCCTCCTGTTGTGTTCAAGAGAATGCAATCCGCGGGCCAACTTCCATGTCGGATTTCCGTTGGAAATCGTGCAGCAAATGTGCGTTTCTGCAGCCGACCTGCCGGTTACCAGACCCTGGGTAGAACTGCCCCAGAGGCACTAGCCGTGATGGCACAAGGAAACAAGGCGCTGCACACGCAATCGGAGAAAAAACCGGGGGTCTTGGTGCGGCTCACACCTGAATTTGCGCCAATAACTCGATGGCATGGTTGGTTCGTGCGACCAGTTGGTCTGGGGAGGGCATGGCGGAGCGCAGCTCGTCGCGAACGAAAGTCTCGATCCGGTTGTCGCGCCATTTGAGCCGTTCCAGATCGACCAACAAATCGCAATACTGCAACCATGCTTGCTGAAGTCCCAGTTCGGCAATGGCGCGGATATCTTTCAAACCGTTCTCACATTGCTGCTTGAGGCGGACATCGAAATCCTTGAGAACCGCGCGCTGGTTGACTGCCACCAAGAGCTGTGCGTGAGCACCTACATCCAGAAGAATCTGGAAGCCCTCACTGAGTGACCCTTTACGATTGCCCAGCCAGTCGGCGACTCGTTGGTGCAAACCTCGCAGGTCGTAGCGATCATTGGCGCGAAGGTCTTTGTAGGTGTTGTCATACAACAGCTCGATGAAGCAGACATTCACGTTTCGGGCCGCTGCCCTTACACGCGATAGATCCTCCTCATCGACACAAGCAGTCTGCTTGAGAATTCGTTGTCGGAATGCGAGCAGTGCCTCACGAACGGCCAAGGAAGTCGCGAGCAAAGATTGTGCGCCGGGCAGCGCCTGCCCGGTAGATGTTGGATCGATCGCTCGAGCGGCGGCAGTCAAGCCGTATTGCAAGGCCTTGAGGACCTTGCGTTTGGTCTCTTCCCCTTGGCTGATGATGGCCCACTTGGTGCGTTTTTGCATGACCTCGCGCAGCCGTTCCTGGGCAAGAAGCAGCTCATCCGTCAGCATCCGCCAAATCGCCAACAACTCCTCGGGCTTCTGGTTCGCGGTGAGATTTGGGCCCGTGGTGAGCCGTGCAAGGGTGTCGTCAATATCGTCGGCGAAATGGCCAAAGGACAAATCAGGGGTTCCTTCGCAGGCAGGCTGAGCCATATCGAAGCAGAAATCATCGAGCTCCTCGTTGACAGCATGGACATGCCGCGGTGCCGCACCTGGGTCGAGCACGAGATCAGGCAGTCCTGCCAAGAGTCGGATTGTGTCCCCTGTTGCACGCAAGATCTCTCGCGCGCCGCCTGCAATCATCCGCGTCACCGCCTGCTCTGCAGCCATTGATTCACAGGGCAACAAGTCAACAGAGCTCAACCTCTCATGAATCTTCGTCCCCATGCCGATAGCGAATTGCACACAGTTCTGTAGCTCGATCTCGCCCTCCAGCGATTCCATCCTGTTGTCGTTGCGGGGGGCTGGTATGCTCCAGCGTTTGTCGTGTTCTGGTTCCATCGCAGTCACCATGGAGCGTCCTCGCGTGTGGAAAACGATTACTTGTTCAAGGCGATTTGGCTGGGTGGATCCTGTGCCAACACGGCGATCTCCCCAAGGTGGAGGAGCTCGTTTTCATAGGCGTAGGTGTCACACACCGCCGTCGACGACTGCCAGACTTCCTCATTGGGATCGAACTTCACCTCGAGTCGTTTCTCGATCAACAACTTGTTGTCTGCCAACCAGAAGAACCATCGATTACGCATCTGCATGCCGGAAACCTCAATCGCGGGTGACATTGCCTCGACCACATCACCTGCTTCGGCCGAGGTGTTCACAAGATGCCAGCCCTGACTCGTGGCGTATGCGCTGACGATTCGGAGGAGGGTGGTCTGGGTTGCTGCAACCCTGAGTTGTTGTGCCTCGTAGAGTTTCTCGCCGAACCCCATGGTCCCGCAGCCAATCATTATGAGACAACCCACCACGGTGGTCATTCCAACAGCCATCTCTCTTGTTTTGCACATCGCTGTGTCTCCCTGTTTCGCGTTCAACCATGAGAAATGCACAGCGCGTGCCAGCGTGGTCGGCGAGTGTGTGATCCGTCTCGTTGTGCCGTAGTTGTTGCGAGTCCTGGGTGGGTCGCAGCCGTCCGTTCTATTCAGGATAATGCTTGGCAAGACATTCGGGACACAAACCATGACTGAGTTTGGAGCTGGTATGCGCGACGAGATAGTCCTCCAGGCGCGACCAAATCTGCCCATCATCGCGAACCTTGCGACAATGCATGCAAATGGGGATGAGCGTGTGCAGCGTATCCACCTCGTCGCGGGCAGCCTGCAATTCGGTCTCCCTTTGTTTTCGGATCGCGATTTCCGTTTCGAGCCGTTTGACGGCCATCGTGGCCTTGACAACGAGCCCGTGCAAACGCCCTCCCGCCAAGGCCACTGCAGCGGAGAGTGTGAGTCCCATGGCCGAGCCTGGAAAAAACTCGCCGACCGATTCATGGACAAAACACCAGGTGCCTATGAACGCGAGAGAGTTGACCGGCAGGGCGAGCCACACCCGGGGGTAACCGCAAACGAGTCCGACAAGGATGGCAGGCACCATGGCAAGAATGAAGGTGCTATTGCCAAAATACTGATGGGCAAACACGAGCAGGCCATGCCACCCGACGAGGGCCGACACGAAGAGGAGCAGCCACCGCACCTGCGAGCTGGGCAGCACACACTGTACGTTCAGAACTGAC
>MGST01000068.1 GCA_001798605.1 Deltaproteobacteria bacterium RIFOXYA12_FULL_58_15
GAAACTTCGCTGAGCGCCTGGGCGTCGCGCTGGTCGGTCTTGATACCGCGGTGCCCGACACCGAGCTGCCGGACAAGAGTTGCTGGGACGACACGCACCTCGTGTCCGAGCTCTATGGCCCCGTCGGCAACACGAAACGACTCGGCACAAGTTTCGACAATGACTCGACTCTTTGGCCTCGTTTTTGTAATCCTATGAGAAGACCTGATCTCGGAAAGCGCCCCGGGTCTCCACAAGTGGTGAAGAAACTCTGAAACGAATGGCCCGTCAGTTCAGTGGCACGACGAAGCAGACGTCGCGCTCATGGAGATGGAGGCCGTCTGTCAGTCAACTCGACAAGGTTAGAAGTAGTACGTCACGCCAGCACTGCCGATGAGACCACTACCGAGAATCAACCACCCATCTAGGATCTCCGGATCCAGAACGCCCCCAAACCCCAGGACGAAATTCAAAGAGACGTCTGGTGTTAGAAATGCACGAATCTTGCCGCCTACATCGAAAGGAATGAGAAAACCGCCGGCCTCTATGTCGGGCAGTAGGAAGCCAACCCCCACGCCCAGAGCAAAATCAGCAGCTTCTCCTTTGCTCATGATGTAGTTGAAGCGTGCATTGGCCCCAAGCGTGACGCTGGCCAACTCGAAATCAGTGAGAAAGACAATATTGCCATCCCAATAGATCTCCCCGCCCGTATCGTATGTGAACGTAACGGCGCCCGCGGGACTGTGACCGACCGAAACGGTGAGGGCGCTAGCGCCAACCCCCATACGGGAGTCCGCTGCGGCAATGCTTCCCGAGGACGTAACGAGGAAGAAGAGGAGATTCGTTCGCATGTTTAACATGTTGCCTCCTGAGAGGGGCCCGTTGGGTTTGACTCGACACCAACACCTGATGAAGCTAGCATGCGCGCCGGCCGCTTAATAGGCAGACACGGCAATTGATTCCTTGGACTCTGTATGATTAGGGAGCCCAACAGACTCAAGATTTTAGGGGTATTGAATGACCGATCTCGAGGGTAAACGGCTTGGCCACGTCTTCGTCGGTGTCCTGTTCATGATCCTGTTCGTCGCACCGGAAACTGCCTTCGCATACATCGACCCCGGCACCGGAAGTGTCATTCTGCAGGTCCTGCTCGGCGTCATTGCTGCCTTGGCCGTCACCATGCGGTTGTTCTGGCGCAAAATTCTCGTGTTTTTCGGCATCGGCAAGCGCACTGCGCAGGCGCCTCCTACGACGGGCGCAAGCGAGTCCAAAGACACCACGGAACCTTAGGACTTACGGCCTTGAACAGCAGGTCTTCCTCGGTCATGGGACGCGCATTTCACCCGGTCATATTCGCGTTCTACCCCGTTCTTTTCCTCTACTCGCGAAACACCGACATCACTTCGTTTGAAGTTGCTGCGTGGCCCCTGGTGATCGCCTTGGCAGGAGGGGCGGTGCTGTGGTTGTTGGCCTATCTAGCATCGCGCAATGCCGCGAAGAGCGCGCTGTTCGTGTCGCTGTTCGTATTTCTATTTTTCGCTTTTGGCCACCTGCACACCTACGTGCACAGGTGGGTGCTCGACATGGGATTTTACTTCGGCAAAAAGGAGCACGCCGAATTCATCCTCAAGGGGCGCATCAGTCTCGGTCTCGTCTTCATCAGTGTCGTTCTGCTGGGTTTGGCCGCGTGGCGACTTTTCAAGGCCCGGGCCGAGACGACAAGCGTGCTCACCGTCGCGGCCAACGTCATGGCACTGGTGCTCCTGGCGATGCCGATCTTGACCCTCGTGTTCGCATCATTCACGCGGGACGCAGAGTCGGCCTCTGTTCGGGCTGCACAGGTCACGACGGAGTCAGGATTGGTTGCGCGGCTGGGATACAAACCCGACATCTACAACATCGTCCTCGATGGTTATGGGCGCAAAGATACCCTCAAAGAGTTTTACAGCTTCGACAACCAGGAGTTCCTGACGTTCCTCGAGGAGAAGGGGTTTGTCATCGCTCCGAACAGCCGCGCCAACTACAACTGGACCATGCTCTCTCTCGCGTCGTTTCTCAACATGAAGTACATCAACGAGCTCACCGAGGATGTCGGCATCGATAGTCGAAACCGGGCTCGGCCGTTTGTGATGACCCGTGACAATGCCATTGCGCGCTTCCTCGGCACCCATGGTTATCGCTTCGTGCATTTACAGTCGTCGTGGGGCTCGACGATGATGAACCCCTATGCCGATGAGCAGATCTCGTGCCGTGGTGGCGTATTTCAGGAAGATTTCTATCGCGTTCTCCTCAATTCCAGTGCGCTCAAGATGTGGGAGCCGTCGGTCGGCGTGGGGCTCGCCGAGTGCCATCTCAACAATCTAGCGACTCTCGAGAAGATCGGACCCACCCAAGGTCCTAAGTTTGTCTTCGTGCATTTCGTTCCACCGCATCACCCCTATGTGTTCGATCGTGATGGCAATGTCCTACGCCAAGCAACGGTTTCGAATCAGTTTGAATGGCAGAAGAGACTCTGGGGTGACCGAGACCTGTACCTCGGACAGATGCACTACATGAATACCCGCATCCGCGGAGTCATCGAAGCGATCCTCGCGACGTCGGAGAATCCCCCGATCATCGTTCTGCACTCCGACCACGGGCCGCAGATCCTCGAGGGTGAGGAGCGCACCGAGGGTCGGGATTACAATCGTGCGCGATATGCCAACCTTGCAACGTTCTACCTGCCAGGCGCGAACGAGAGTCTCATCCCCCCTGACATCACCCTGGTCAACGTTTACCGCACCATCCTCAACGAGTATTTTGATGCCGGCTTCGAAATCCTCGACAACCACTATTTCCGGTCCGAGTACCTGCGGCCCTATGACTTCGCGCCGGTTACCTTCAACGAGTAGTCAAGTCGTCTGTGTTCGACCCAAGCGCTTTGTGATCCACCGCTGTTGGATGGATGCGAACAGTGTTGCCATCCACCAGTAGAGGACCAGGCCGGAGGGGAACGAGTAAAACAGGACAAAGAAACCCAACCCGATTCCAACCATGGTCAGCTTGTGTCGCAGCACCTGTTTGCGATCGGCACTTGGCGGAGCAGACAGTGCAGAGGAAACCAGCTGGGTCGCGGTCATCAAGACGGGCAACAGATTGAAATGCGAACCAAGCAGCGGCACGTCGAATCCGAAACCAAACAGCTTCTCGGTCTGGCTCAGGTCCGAGATCCACAAAAAGCTTGCCCCCTGCAGGGCATACGCATCGCCCACGACTTTAAATAGGGCGATGAAGATCGGGATCTGGATGACCAAAGAGATGTTGCCAAACAGAGAGCCAAACGGACTGATG
Organism: Deltaproteobacteria bacterium RIFOXYA12_FULL_58_15; assembly: GCA_001798605.1. GTDB lineage: Bacteria > Myxococcota > XYA12-FULL-58-9 > XYA12-FULL-58-9 > XYA12-FULL-58-9 > XYA12-FULL-58-9. The sequence goes on from MGST01000068.1 coordinate 3,310, forward strand.
CCGTGCTCCTTGTAGATCAGGAGGATCGCCTCGTCCCTCTGGAGCGGGTCGGCCGCTAGCCTTTGTTTAGCCTCGGCAAACTTGGGCTTCATGATTGCCATGGCCGCGGCGGTCTTTGCCTGAGATTTGAGGCTGATCCAGTAGAGCGGCAACAAGACCATTCGGATGACCAGAGCCAAGGCAATAATCGCAAGGCCCCAGCTACGCAACAGCGCATGGAGAATGTCGAGTATTCGGGTGATTCCATGGCAAATCCAGCGCATCGGCAGCCACGATCCGACAAACATCACATCCAGGTTGCCCAACTCGCGTGGAATTTTGGGCCCTGCGTACAACACAAAGTCGATCCGTCGACTCTGGTGGGGCTCAAGGGGCATGAGGGGAGTCGAAAGCTCGACCGTGGGCAGGTACGGCAACAGGTCGACATCGACGAGGTCCAGATCCGTCAGGCCTTCGGCCAGGTAGGCACGCCCGGTGTATGCCGACTCGTCGGCGCGGGAGACGGCCATCATAAAAAAACGATTGTGTATGCCGAGCCAATCCAACCGCTTGTCCTCGCCTGGGAACAATGCATCCCCGTCCTCGGGCTCTAGGCCGCCGAGGGTTTGGGTTTTGCCGTCGACCTGGTAGATCGGCCACACGTACTTGTAGAAGTTGGCAAAGAGACCGCTTTCCAGGACCTGGATTGGCCCAAGTCCTGGTCCCAGCCGCAGGCCAAGGGCCGGAACAACTTCCGCGGTTGTCGGCCGCGTCCCCATATTCTTGAGCTCCACGCCAATCGAGAGAGCGAATCCACGCGCAGGGATGCGGTAGGTCTTGATCAGCACGAGGCCGTCCGACGACCCCGGCGACTCGAAACGCAATATGTCGTCCTCCCCATCTCGGCTGCGAGTCATCTTGAACATTGCTGAGTTGAAGAACTCCTCGAGCCCCGGCGCTCCGACGACCACCTCAAGCGGCCGTCCCTTGGAACCGAGCTTTAGATCAAACAGTTGTTGCGGATCCGCCGTGTAACGTGGGTCAATAACGTCCCAGGAGATGGGCACGGCACCGATCGTTGAGAACCGGATGCTCATCGACTCGGTGATCACTAGAGCGGAACTGTCCTGGGCCCAGGCAGGCGCCGCCAGGAGAGCGGTCCACGCCAGAAGCCCGAGTGCCATCCTATTCACCACGCAACTCCCCGAGGATCGTTCGCAATGCCGCCTCGGTCAGCCGACGTGGATTGTTGTTGACTCGTTGGGGGTTAAATCCATTTGCAATAATCAGCTCGATGTCGTCGTGCGTCCGGATGCCGAGCGTTTCGAAGTTGCGGCTCAGTCCAACCCGGTCCATGAGCTCGTCGAGCACCTGTACGCTGTCGCCCGCGTTCTCAACCCCTAGCATCCATGCAATCTCTTCAATGGTCTTGCGCACGAACCCCGCACCACGTGGGTCGAGTACGTCATCATCCGTAACCTGAGAATTGAAGAAGAGGACTGCGGGCAGAGTCAAAGCGACGGCGTGTCCATGCGGTACACCGAAAAAGGAAGTGATCGGATATGAGATCGCGTGGGGTGCCGTGGTCTTGGTAAGATTGATCGCTCGGCCAGCCAGGTGGGCTGCGCGTGCCATGCCGAATAGAGCTGCTGGCGTCGGTTGGTTGGTGGCGGCGGCGACATGCTCCCATGCCAGGTTAATCGCCTCGGCGGCGAAGCGCCTGGATTCGTCGGTGGAGTAAATGCTCCAGTACGATTCGATGCCCTGGGCGAGGGCGTCCATGCCGGTGGAAGCCATCAGGCGAGTTGGGGCTGCCTTCAACAGTTCGGGATCCACGAGCGCAACTTCGGGTTGCATCTGGGGCTGGACCATTGAGTATTTGGTCTTGTCAACGTAGATCACCGCAAAATGGGTGGCTTCGCTGCCGGTCCCTGCCGTCGTGGGTACGGCGACGAGAGGGCAGGCAGGAGCACGGAGATTTTGTCGCCCTTCGATGTACTCAGCGGAGGCATGCTCCTGCGCCGCAAAGACGTTGATGAGCTTGCCCACGTCTATCGCGGTTCCGCCGCCGACCGCGACAATCAAGTCGGCTGGGTTGGCGCGAAACAGCTCGACTCCCCGGTCGACGTCCCCTTTCTTTGGATTGGGCTCGAACTCGGTGAAGCGGGTCACCTCATACGCTTCGAGGATTGGCGCGAGCACCTTCTCGGCTCCGGTGGCCACGTAAGCCGTCCTGTCGGCGACAAGAAAAATTCGGCGCGGCGACCGATGTCGAAGGATGGATTCGATCTGACGCAGGGCGCCGAATTCAAGGATGACGAGTTGCCCCACTCTCGAGCTCTCCCCCTGCGATCAAGTGCCGCCTGGTATCAGTTTGAGGATCTCTTTGATCGACATGCAATACTCGGATGCCTCCTCGGCCCGACCGTGGGTCAGGATCGATTCTGCAACACGCTGCATGGCGGGAAAGGCGCTGCGAAGCAAATGGTTTGCGTAGATCACGATGCTCACCCCGGCACCGATGAGCTCCTCTTCGGTGATAGAGCAGTAGGTGGTGGGCACCACGGTGAGTGGCGCCTTGGCGTCGAACTTGGCGTACTGCGCGCAGAACGCCAGGATCTCGTCCGGTTGCTTGGCTTTGCTGTGGATCATGATGCCATCGGCACCAGCGTTCACATACGCTTTCGCCCGCTCCAGGGCATCGTCGAGACCTTTTTCCAGAATCAGGCTCTCGATACGGGCGAAGACCATGAAGTCGTCGGTGACCCGCGCTTCCCGGCCTATCCTGATCTTGTCGCAGAAAGCGGCGATGCTCTCGCTCGCCTGGCCCGCGCTGGTTCCGTACAGAGAGTTCTTCTTGAGTCCCGTTTTGTCCTCGATAATGACCGCCGAAACGCCGAGACGCTCAAGCGTTCGAACCATAAGCGCAAAATGTTCCGGGTATCCGCCGGTGTCACCATCGTAGATGATCGGCTTGGTGGTGGTCTCGAGGATTTCGTTGGCCGTACCCATGCGTGAGGTCAGGTCGACGAATTCGATATCCGGTTTTCCCTTGACCACCGACGATGTCAGACTGCTCAACCACAAGGCGTCGAACTCACGGGGTCGGTCGTTGACTAGAACTCGAGTCTTCTCCACCAACAGTCCAGTCAAACCACTGTGCGCCTCCATGACTCGCACCAGCGGCTTGGCCGAGAGCAAGCGCTTGAGCTGCCGGAGTCGGATGCCTGGGGTCGTGCCCAGCTCCCTTTGACTCACGTTCAACGCTGTCGAGGAGATGCCGGGCGTGTACTCGGGCTCGACCAGTTTGCCGCCCCATTCTGCGAGCGTATCAATGACCGCCTGACGAACTTCCCGTTGCACGCCGGTGGTCCAATCGGTGCCGTGAACGACGAAGTCGGGTTTGTACTCACGCAGGTTGGGGCGGTAATCGAGGGTCTTCTGCGGCACAACTCGGTCGACGCCCTTGATGTTCTCGGCGACGATCTTGCGTTGCTCGTACGACATGTAGGGCAGGCGTTTGTAGCTGGCGATGGCCTCGTCGGTGAGCAACCCAAGGGTGACGGTGCCGAGAGCGCGCGCGGTCTTGATGATGTTGAGATGTCCGGGATGGACAAGATCGGCACTCATGCCGACATAGACGGACTTTGGCTCTGCCATGGTCAAGCTCCCGCGGTCATGACGCGTGCTTCTGCGTCACGTTGAGGATGTGCCGCGCGCCGATTTCACTGGACCGCCCGAAGGCGAACAGGTTCTGTGATCGTAACTCCGCGATTCTGGCCTTGTAGCTCGAGCGTTCTTCAATCAAGCGATTGACGCGCTCATGGATTGTCGGGATCTCCTCGACCGGAACCACCATGCCCACCCGTTCACGCATGGTAGCCTCGAACGGCTCAATCCCGAGCTCTTGATATCTGTCGTTCTGAACCTTTCGCGGAACGTCGAGGTAAAGCACCGGGCGCTCGGTGCCGAACGCGAACTCGAGTGCGATGCCTGACCAGTCGGTGATGAGAACATCCGCCGCCAAAATCGAGTCGTCCGAACCCACAGTCTTTTCAAAGACGACGTTGGACCGATCGGCGAGCTCGGCTTCGAGACTCGCAACAAGCCCCGGAGTGCGCTTCATCGTCTCTGGGTGCAGCCTGACGATGACGTCGTAATTTGCGTCAGCGAGGGACCGGATCAATGCGGCACCATGGGCCTCCACCACGTTATGGGCCGCCCACGACGGGGCCACGAGCACTCGCTTTCTGCCTTCGTGTTCGGCCACACCTTCTCTCGTGTAGCGGGCGTGGATGCGTTCCAGGCGATAATAGCCGGCTTCGATCAGCTGTTTGGGTTTCAACTTCTGTTGCTCTTCACGCTTGCGGATCTCCTCGACCATAAAGGGACCGGCGCACAGGATCGAGTCGTAATGGTCGAAAGCACCGTTGCGGTACGCCATGTGAGTGCTGTTGAGCGCGTGGAAGACGTAGACATAATGCACGCTCTCATTGATCGAGCGTTTCAGATGGAACTGGTTGAGGTCTGTCAGTGTCATCACGAAGGCCCTGCAGCCCACAAACAACATGAAGAACGGCAACAGCTTGTTGAGGTAGAACGCATGGATCCGCAGGTCCTTGCGCTTGAGGATCGAGTCGTTAGGATCCGAGGTCACATAACAGAAGGGCGTTGGGCTCAGCGACTGGAGTTGCCCAACCACTCCCTCGAGGAACGCCCAATAACTCTGCTGTTCTGCGTAGAAGACGATGGTCTTGTCGCTGTTAGGCGTGCGGAAGACATAACGGACCAGTGCCGCGATTTCGCGAAGGAGTAGCACGCGCCGAACTTAGCCGATGGAATCGACTACTACAAGAACCCCACACCCGCTGCACCCCAATCCACCATCAATTACTGTCCGAATCGCCAGATGCGCCATTAGGTCGAGGAGCAGCGAGGATTTGCGCGCAGTCGTACTTTGACGTACGGCGAGCAGCAAATCCGAAGCTGCGACGAAGAGATAATGGCGCAGATGGTGATTCGGGGGGCGTCGGTACACGGGGGCACAGGGGGCGTCGGTACACTTGACAGGTCTAATTCGGACCGCTAGTGCACACCGTTTGCCGTGTCGATGTCATCGATCGACCTTTAGCCTGCGGCTGGCCTGCCCGCTGCCATTCTCGGCGAGGAACATTGTATGAGAGCTCATCGTTGCGTTTTTGTCTTGCGTGCGTTGCTGGTTGTCCCGATTGCGTTGGGCCTCGGCGCATGCACCGATGATGGTGCGGACGATGAAAAAATCGTTCCCGATCTCACCTATTGCACCCCAGGGCCGTTCGCCAAGGTCACTGAATCTGCTCTGTTCGACGCCTGGAACGACAGACTCATTTATAGCGCCAAGACCTCGGAGACTGAGCCCTACGACCGCATATCCATCTACTCCTATGCGTCAGACCCAACCGGCATTCAAATGCCTGGTCGCTACGAACTGTTGGGATCCACTATGGAAGATTGCGGCACCTGCGTCCTGTCGTTCAAAAACTGCCAAGACGGTAGCTGTGAGCAGATGTTTTATGGCGGCAGCGGCGCTCTCATCGTTGCCGACGTCGGCGACATCGGCGAGAAATTCGAAGGACGATTGGACAACGTGCTGTTCAGAGAGATCGAGTGGAATGCTAGCGACGGCAAATATGAGTACGTCGGCATCGGAGAGGACCACGCGTGGTGCGGACACCAGTTCAGCTTTGATTTGACCATCGAAGAGAAAGTAGCGTCAGCATCCTGCGTTGAACGCGGCAGTGGAAGCTTGCTTGGCGACAACATCGCCAACTTCTCGCTGCAAAACTGCGCGGGCGAATGGGTCGAGCTGCACGACTACTGTGGAAATGACAAAGCCATCATGTTGATGTTGATCTCCGGCTGGTGTTCTGCATGCCACCAACTCGTGCCGGAAATCGAGACCAACCGCAATCTCCACGACGCAGAGGGGCTCGAGGTCCTCTACATCATGGGTGAAGATGACAACGAAGCCAGACCCACCCTCAGTTTTTGCCAAGAGTACGCGCAGAATCACGGCGTCGACCCCAGCCGTATGTTTGTCGATTACGGAGAGAACTACCCCTGGGAGACTTTCTTCGCCGAGATCTACCCTTATATCGGAGACTCCTTCGGCGTTCCCTGGTTCGCCGTGCTCGACGGCCGCAACCTGCAGTACGTTTACAACGACTCGGTTGGCCCCGGTACCCTAGACGGGGCCGTCAACTCACTGTTGAACCGGCCATAACCGCCGGACAGTCAGCTCAGAGCCTGCCGATGACCTCGAGCCGACCTCCGGCAAATGCAGGGTATTCACGACAGACACCGCTGAGACATTTGATTCCACCGCGTTGGGTGCCAGCGGTGATGGCCAGACTCAGCGCCCCAGCCAACTCCCAGGCAATGATCCCGGCGGCAAACACATCCCGCACCCCAGCCGACGGATCCTGGGTGTCGTAACCAATCTCGAAGGTGAGACTGCCGAGCCCAGCCCGCTCGACGCCCAAAAAGGTGCTGCCTCGTACGTAGCGGCGTGTGTCACCTGCCACGCCGGTCACCTCGGGCACCTCACGACTCTCGGTGTTGGATGCCAGGTGCAGAGCGACACGAGCGGCCACCGGTTGCACATAATCGACTTCACCATGCACCATGCGACGCACCAACTCGCCGGCTTGACTCTCATCGCGAAACCCGCCGCCGAGAGCCAGGCGTCCCCCATCGCTCAATGTCCATTCACCCGCACCCCACCCGTGCAACTGGCGGACCTCGGCTGGCTCACCAAACTCGGCGAGATTGAACAAACCATTGGCCGAAACCACCAGGTCGAGGGCCGCGAAGTAGTGCTCGATCTTCAAGCGCCCGCCAAGGACGTTAGGGCTCGCGATGGTTTCTTCCTCGATCCGCTGCAAAGTGGGCGCGCGGTTGTAAACAAAGCGGGTTTGCAGCGCCGTGTTGGTGGATCCGCGCATTTCATAGTCACGTAAGAATATTCCCTCGAGCAAAATGACCGTACCCCCGAGCTGCAAGTCCGCGGTGCCGTAGGCAGCGTAGCCCCAACTGCCGAGTCCCACCAAAGTCTTTCGCTGCGCGTCGCCCTCCACATAGACAGCCCCAACATCGGCGATGGAGGGGATCTCCACCCATCCGCCAGCCGCTGCGGTTGAATCCCTCTCATCGAGCAGTCGTTCCTTGGGTTGAAGGTAAACACCAAAGACGCCGGCGGTGAGTCGGTCAAACCCGCGCAGCTCATAGGAGGCACCGACGATCGCATCACCAGGGTTTCGCAGGTGCTTCTGTGAGACCGCATCGAGGTTTGTGGGATTGACGTAACCGGCAAACGCGGTCGCCTGATGCCAATCGCTTTCATACCTGAGCTCACCGCCGCGCAACGCCACATCGAGACCTATCTCATCTTGCTTGCGAATCGAAAGGGCGAGACCACGGCCGAGTTGACGGTAGAAATCACCGCCGGTGATCTCCAAGTCTTTGATCCGATAGCCGACAGTGATCCGTTCCAAACGCAGTTCGCTCACGTAGGCAGGAGTCGGCACCTCGACAAAGCCAACGCCGTCGAGCCGCAGATCTGCGCGCAAGTCACCTGAGGTGCCATTGATGTTGAGCCGATTGATGACACCCCCATAGTTGTCGTCGTCGCTGCTCTGATTTTTGTTGTCGACCCTGCCCTCGGCGATGAAGGTGTTGGTGAGGCTGACGTCGCCCAGCCCGACCTCAGCCGCGCCGACCGCAGCGGCGCCCACCTCACCAACGACGACCAGAGGCGCAGCGCAACAAATCAAAGCAACGTATCTCATGGGGCGGTGCTACCACACAGAGGGACGCAGATCTCTAACCACCTTCCGCAGCCAGAGTCGCGATCAGCTCGTTGTATATCTTGTCGTCATCAACGCTGAAACCGGTGTGAACGTGCGCCACCCTGCCATTTTTGTCGACGAAAAGGGTGAAGGGAACCGCCCCGCGGGGGTTGAGTACGGCGCTCACCCTGCCCTCACTGTCGGTGGCCACCGCAAACTTCCACCGCTTGCGACGGGCTGTGCTGCGCACGGTGGCGAGAGTCTCGGGCCCGTCTGTGGCGATGGCCAAAATCAACAGATCATCGCCTTGGTGATTGGCAGCGATCTCAGAGAGGGCATCGAGCTCCCGTTTGCACGGTGAGCACCAGGTGGCCCAAAAGCTCAGCACCGCGACCTTGCCCTTGAGAAGGGACGAACCGATGGGTTTGCCCTCGAGGGTCCTGAGGTCAAAACGACCGAGGGCACCACGTTCAGCAACAGGAGTGACAGAGGCGGCCGACGCCGACCCCGACCCCGACGCCGCCGTTACGACGATCACCCATGGAAACAACGAGGCTGCCAAAGAGCGCCCAGACATCACAATCGCGCCTCGATGATCGCTTCGATAGCACTGGCATCGGAGCCGGTACCAATCTTGAGGATCTCCATCGAGCAAACATCGACGAACATCTGCATCGGCGTCAAAGTCGAATCGTAGTAGGCGTCAAATACGAAGTGGGGATCTGCCAGCACCGGAAAGGTCACATGATATTGCTGGGTCCATGCCGCAGCCAAGGCCGCGTCAGCGGGGTTGAATTGATCGTCCTCAAACAACGCCACCAGCACGGCGAGACCGTTGGCACCGTACATTTCGTAGAGACCCTGCAGCGTTGGCTGCTCTTCGATGCACGCCCCGCACCACCCAGCCGCGGTCATGATCAAGAGCAGTCGATTGTTGCCATCGTGATGAATGCGCTCGAGCGCAAACAGAGACCCGTCCGCAGCCACGAGCGCTAGGTTTTCGATCACCGCCCCGACATCGGTGCCAAACGGCCCCGCGAGATAACCGTGCCGCGGACCTCCTGCCGCACAGGTGTTGTTTGCACCATCCTCACCACAACCGATGAGGCCAAGGATGAAGATGGCCATAATGATTCGCATCAAACTCCCGTAGCCCGCTCTCGCCTATTCGTCAACGCCGCCCAGATTCAGCGAAGAGAGTAGCCAAACCAACTCAAACATGGGATTTCCGCTTCGATCAACGTGCCACTCGCGTCGACCGCGGCAGTGGCGAAATTCATCCAGACGCCCTCACCGACACTGGTACCCGCGACCGTGCAATTGAGGGCACCGAGCACCCAGAGATCGACTTCCGTATCGGCATCGAGACCAGCACCGTTGGGGATGCGGACGGGAAAGTTCGTATCTTTGACGTCGCCCTCCGGCGAAAACCCGTACAACGCAAGGACAACAGGCGCACCCTCGAGAAAGCAGAGACCAGCCGCGTCTGTCGCAATCTTGGCGACGGCGAGGTCCTCATAACGTCCGCTGGGGTAAATCCCACTCGGTACAAGATCGATCTCCAACCCGTCGGCGAATACGACGGTGCGCACCGCGTCTGCGTTGCCAAGGGGTGGCAGCGTCGTCGCCGGTGTCGTTGGAAAAAGCACAAACGGCCGAGCGGCGAAGAGCGGACATGCCCCGCCCTCGAGGTCCATCCGGCAATAGGTTGCGGTCCGATGACTGTTCGGAAGCCTCGCATGCATGTCTGCCGTTTGGAAACAGGCGTTCCTTTCGGGAACAGTGATGGCAAAGCTGCCGTCGGCCTCGGAGATCGACGGCAGACACACGTCCCCGTTCAAACACAAAGTTAACCGGGCGCTGTCGATGCCTGAGCCCACTTCATCAACTACCGTCCCAGTCACACGGGTGCTCCAGTGGTCGTCGACACCACAGGATTCGGGCCGCGCCGCACAACCGTTGAGAGCATCGCCACCGCCATCGTCGGTGTCGCCCCCGTTGGCCGCGTCGCCAGGCTGAGGATCGCCGTCGCCAACATCACAAGCGACCAGCATCCCTGCCGCCAAGGTCCCGAGCAGCCACAGCCACAGCCACAGCGACAACCACGGACACTTTCTCATCCCAAACTCCCATTCACAGGCTGCGTCCAGCACACCTTGCCCCACGGGTCCCCAATTGGGCAACCCTGGGCAATGGATCATTGCGATTTAATCTGCCGGGGTTTTGGAAAAAACAGGACGAGCTGTCTCGATCACGTCTGGACAGACCCAGCGCCTCCTGGTAGTAATGCCGCCGCGCACTCGTAGTTCAGCCCGGATAGAACGTCGGACTACGAATCCGAAGGTCAGAGGTTCGAATCCTCTCGGGTGCGCCAATCATTCGGCTCTTCCTTGGGCTCAAGCTCCTATTCGCAGGCCGGTTTTTCCCACGGATTCACACTTCTGGTGAGATTCCAAAACCCGCCTGTGTGAAATGACGGTCGCTGGTCAGCGCCGTCTTCAGGCGCCGCTCTTGCATAACAACAAAGCTCGTACAGTCAGTGAACGAGAAGGTCTTATCCCGCCACCGGAAGAACCATGCCCTTGCTTTCTCGGCGCGCATTGAATCGACCCACTCCCAAGCGATGCGTTGACTCGCTGAGACTTGCTCCCACCAGAGTTCCGCCGCCTCGAGCCCCAAACGCATTCTGATCAACGTGAGCGTTTCATCCATGACGAAGTCGGTTGTGACCAAAAGACCTTTCTTCTCCAAACACTTGTCGCGTACCGCCCGCGCTCGCTCGTGATTTGGATCCGCGCCATCCGCAAGCATCATCCAACCCGCCGTATCCACGAACAGGGTGTTCACCGGTCGGTCCCATAAAGCACGGCGTCGTGGTCATCGGACGAGAGACCATCGGAAGATACCCCCACGGGTCCGGCTCGGTAGAGCGTGTCCTCTTCCACAGGTGTTGAGATCTCATCCCTCCCCTGGGTGATCGGCACAACGCGAAATGCCGGACGACTTCGATATAGGACCGTGAAGCTTTCACCTTCTCGAACGCGACGGACAACCTCGGGAAGTCCGGTTCGCAGCTCCTTTGCATTTATCGTCTTAGTCATGGTTAACTTAAGTTAACCACTATCGCGACAGACGTCAAGTTCCATAGAAAGAATGCAACGCGTTTACCTCGTCGGTCACCCCCGACACCACGAGATGAACGTCCTTCTCGCCGAAGCGGATGTGGACTGGTCGACGTGTCGTCCGGAAGTTGGGCTAGCGCCAGTACCTGGCTATGGCAATGTCTTGATTGTCGCCATTTTTCGTATAACCCACGGCAATGACCTTGCCTGCTGCATCAAGAACTCCGTCATCTGCGATATTATAGCCAGCGCCAAAATCGGTTGTCACCATGCCATCGACGCCAAAGCTCGGGTCAATGTCACCGTTCGTCAAGTACCGTACCAAAACGAAATCCTTACCAGTCCCTGAAACAAGACTGGAGGTGCCCACAACAATGATCTTCCCATCTGACTGGAGTAGAACGGTCCGCGCATTGCCATTGCGGTCGGTTCCAAAGTCGGTGACAACTCTTCCATCGGTACCGAAAGAAGAATCGAGGGTGCCGTTGGTCTCATAGCGAATCAAGACAATGTCTTGGTCGGTTCCGTCGGAGCCGCGGGAAATACCGGCGGCAATGATCCTGCCATCCCCCTGAATTGCAATCGCTGCCGCAGCGCCGAAACCATTGCCGAAGGTCGTAGTTACGATGCCCGCTGTACCAAAGGTTGTGTCGGGGGTGCCATCGGTCAGGTAGCGAACCAACGCAAAAGCACCTCCCATAAAGGTTCCGTCCTTGTCAGAACGGCCGGCGGTTACGATTCTGCCGTCCGTCTGGACCACCACGTCGGCGGCGAAATCGAAGTTGGGTCCGATGTCCGTGGTTACGGTGCCACTCGATCCGAAGCTTGTGTCAAGGCTACCGTTCTCGTTGTAGCGGGCTAGCTCGTTCAAGTACGCCCGCAGCCGCACGAAGGCGCGCATGATCTCGATGTTGACCTGCACGGCGCGCTCGACGCGCAGCACGCTCGACAGCATGGCGACGCCCTGCTCTGTGAAGACGTAGGGGCTGTACTTGAGGTGCTTGCCCCGACGCGAGGCACCGTCGCCGGCTTGCCCTGCGGTTAAGGTCACAGATTGTGACCTTAAAGCCTGAGCCTCGTCGCTCGTGAGCTGGAACATGAAGTCCTCGGGGAAGCGGGTGAGGTTGCGCTTCACTGCCTGGTTCAGCGCCTTGGTGGCGACGTTGTAGAGCTTGGCGAGGTCGGCGTCGAGCATGACCTTGTGCCCGTGAACGATGTGGATGGCTTGCGTGATGTGGTCGCCAGTCAATGCCTTGGTGCCCACGGGCGCTCCCCTCAGATGAAGTATTCACAGCCTTGGAACCGCCTGCCCGGAAGTGCTGATGGCGGCGCAGCGCGCACAGCCGATGGTTGCGGTCAGGCAGTTGCGGTGGCGTTGCGACCAGTTCAACCGTCAGTTCGGTTTCGCCGGCGGATCATCCATCACCAGGAAGTCGGAGAAGAGGAGCGCGTTGGACTCTGCGAGATTCGAGTTCATCTCTTGGACCTTCACGTTGCTGAACGTGACAGGCAGACCATTTGACGTGAAGAAATCGGTGCCGTCCATGAGCTGAAAGTGCAGGTGGGGTGCCGTGGAATGCCCCGTGTTGCCGAGCTTGGCAATCGCCTCGCCGCGCTTCACCTTGTCACCCGACTTCTTCGTGATTGACCCCTCCTTGAGGTGCGCATACGCGCTGTACTCGCCGTTACCATGATCGATGACGATGTAGTTGCCGCACACCGCATTCGTGAGACCGATCTTCGGAACCAGAT
>MGST01000069.1:0-3309 GCA_001798605.1 Deltaproteobacteria bacterium RIFOXYA12_FULL_58_15
GCTTGCGGGCAGCGCGAACGATCGCCGGGAGGGTGACGACGGTCGCCGGGGGAACCGTCAACAGCAGCCATACGCCGACATAGGCAAAGGGTGTCGAGCGGGACAAACCTGGTTTGGGATCGAGGTTGATGGCGATGTTGCGAACCAGCGGCCCGAGAAAATCACCCGTGGTCCAAATATCAAAGAGTCCTTGGGCCAGCATGGCGAGCACGCCGCCAACAGCGAGAGCTGCGACCCTGCGGGCGGCTTCGCGGCTGCCCGCCTCTCGATAGCCCATGATGGCGAGTGCAATGGCGAGCCCAATGGCGGCGGCGCCAACTTGGTAACGCAACCAGCAAGCAAATCCGACAGCCAATCCTGCGGCAAAGATGCGAGCGGTGGAACGATAGGTTGCGAGCCAAATGCCTATGGCCAAAGGTGGCATCGCCATGGCTTCGATAAGCAACCGCGTGCCCGCATAGGGCATGGCGAAGTGTAGGGCCGCGAGCCAGGTGGCGAGCAACACCCCCCTTTCGTCGAGAAGTCGTCGGGCCGCGAGGTACACGCCAGGGATGACCCATAGTGAGTAGGTTCCGACCACGAGGTAGATAACACGCAGTACGGAGTCCGGTTCAGTCACACCAAGTTTGTGGCAACCATGGACGAGCATCCACACGAGTCGAGGCACCAAATGTGAGCGAATCCCCGCACCAGGCAAGCCTGTGGCATCCCAGTTGAAACTCGGATCGGCTACCCAACGCAGCGCCGGGTCGAGGACGTGGAAATAGTCGTCCCGGGCAAAGAAGCCCAGAGCGATCGTTGCTGCAACGATTCGCGCGATGGCACCCGCGAAGAGCGCGGTCGCCAGGGGGTGCGCCATGATGAACGCTCGGGTACGTTGCGGGAGAGTCGTCATGGTAGGGGGTGGGTCCTGTATTTGTGTGCGAGGAACTTCTGCACCTTGGCCAACGCCCGATCCGGTTGATCGGTGAGCCAACCACTGCTTCGGCAGTAAGCGTGGACAAATCGTCTCTGGGCCTCTGGGCGATTGGGCACGACGAACCGTAACGTCTGGTAGAGATTGATGACACGCTGGCGCTCAGAAAGGCGGAAGCCTACCCGTGCGAGATCGATCCATCGCAGGTCATAGGTTGCGGGTTGGTCTTTCTCTACCTTGACGTTATCGACAAATGCGTGGAAGCCCTTCAGGTCAGCGTGGAAGAAGCCCTTCGCGTGGCTGTGCGCCAGGGCGCGAGCGAGGGGCTCCAGTGCACAGTCACCATGGCGTTCGATCTCGACTGCCAAAAATGTGTCGAGGGATACCGCGTCCAGTTCGAGAAGCGACTGGACCTGACAAGCCCGTCGCAGGCAAGGCCCCGCACGCCACTCCAAATAACCCAAGGACCGAGTCGCCGCGAGTCCCAATGTCTCGGCATGGGTGTGAAACCTGTGTTCCTTGCGCGGTACTGAGCTGCCGAGAAGACCCAAGAGACTGTTGCCCAAGTTCGTCACCGCTGCGATCTTGATGATTCGCGCACCCGCGTCGGTTTCGCAAAGCAGCACATAGCGCTTCAGTGCGTCGAGCTTGGCCATTCGGGAACGTCTCTCGTTCTCCCGCTCGCTGGCCGTCGCCCTCCTGTCGAGATCAGCGTGTGACAAGAGTTGCGCCTTGCCACAGAGGACGAGCGCGGGTGCATTGAGCAGCGCCGCCTGAATGGTAGACAGGTCTTCCCCCGGAGCGAGGGCACCGACCACTCGGCCTTGAGCTTGGCCATCGATGGAGGCTGGTCTTGAGATCGCAGAAATCAATTTTGTAATCGAGCGTGGCCGCTGGGCCCGTGTCTGTCAATCGGCGATATTGCCGTAGACGGTTTCCAGTACTTCCTTCGCGCTCCGCTCGGCCTGGTCCAGCATCGCCCTCGCGCGTTCTCGATGATCGGCTACCCAGGCCTGGTCCTCAATGTTTGGAATATTGATCTTCACGTTGAGATACGCACCCTCCACCGCCGCACGTGCCATCAACGCTGCCACCCCAGCATCTGAGGCTGAGGCGGTCATTCCTTTGTTTGCCACGGTCTTGGCCAACTCGAGCGCCGCGAGGGAACGCTCCATGACCTCGAATGGGATGAGGGTTGCCTCCTGAGTCGCCTTCTGCACCGCCTCGTGCCGTGCCTTCTTTTCATCTGCGCTCTCCGAAGGCAGCCGCATGGCCTTGAGCAGGCGATTGAAGGCCGCCGTGTCCTCATCGACCAGGCGACACAACCGATCTTTGACGTCCTGGCCAGCGAGTGCAAGCTCGCACATTTCGTTCTTGACGGCGGCGTACTTCTTGTTGCGGACGGTCAAATTGGCGACCATGGTGGCGAGACTCGCGGCGAGAGAGCCCGCGAGGGCGGCAACGGACCCGCCACCCGGCGCTGGAGAATCGATGGACAGCTCATTGAGGAAACCGCGGCAACTGAGCTTCATCAGGGGACCCGCGAGCTGAAAGCCGGCGCGGTATTCGACGATCTTGTCGTTGGGGTCGAAGGGCTTCAGTTCCGACAATCCCATGGATTGCACGGCAAGGCGCACCCGTTCTTCCTCTGGCTGACCCGGTGAGCTTTCGCAGAGCTCGAGGTAGTAACGCCCGGCGTCGAGCATGGCCTGGCGAGGGATGAGGCCGACGAGCTCTGAGCCGGTGACGATCAATCCGCGCTTGCGCGCTTTCTCTCGCACCTCCTCAACCGCCACGTGCACTGGAGTTACCTTATAATTGGTTAGGTTCATCGAGATCTGCGCCATATCGTATTCGTCGATGTACCAGCCGATGGCGCGTACTTCTTTGAGCGAGCCCGGCTCCGCGATAGCGTTACCCGCATCGTCGTTTTTCGCGCGGCCCTTGGAGCGCACGTCGAATGCGACAGCATTGGCTTTGCGGTGATTGCGGGTGTTGAGGTTGGCGTTCAAGGCGATGAGGAACTCGCGACAGCCTATGACCGTAGCGCCTGCCGTTGCGTGGAACGTCGCTGGACCGAAGTCGGGTTTCCACTCGGGTCTTTTCAGCTTTTCGGCGAGGGCTTCGTACTCGCCCACGCGAATGTCTGCCAGGCTGCGGCGGTCATCCCGCGTGGCGGCGTGCTCATAGAGATAAACCGGAATATGGAGCTCATTGCCAACGCGCGCGCCGAGTTGCCGTGCGAGCTCGATGCATTCTTCGACGCTGATGTTGGCCACTGGTACGAACGGACAGACATCGGTCGCACCTTGACGCGGGTGGGCACCGGTATGTTTGCGCATATCGATGAGCTCGCTGGCGCGCTTGATTGCAACAAAGGCGGCCTCGACAGT
>MGST01000069.1:3356-36839 GCA_001798605.1 Deltaproteobacteria bacterium RIFOXYA12_FULL_58_15
CCCCCGGGTCGACGTCGAGCAGGGTGACGCCAGGTACGTTCTTGATAGCCGAGGATATTTCCTCGATGATTTTGAGATCGCGACCCTCACTGAAGTTGGGCACACACTCGACCAGCTTTTCCATGGGTTCACCGTGTCATTTGATGAGTATGTTGGCGTCGGGTTTGCGGCTGCGGGACAGCTCTTCAACGCGCGCCGCCACAGGTTTGAGCTCGAGTTGGATGCCGTGCTCGGCGAGCTCTCCGGCGATCTTGTATTCCAATTGGGTCAATCTGCGGTAGGTCCCTGCGTATGCCTCCGTGATGATCGGATGGAAGTTGTCTACCGAAAGGGGGCTTTGGGTCATCAGGGCACGCATGCGGTTGCTCGGAACAAACGTATAACAGCTGACTTGCGGATTCTGTCGCAGGATTTCCTCGCTCATCTGGGCAAAACGGGTGTAGGCGAGGGTCTTGATGTCCTGTTGTTGAATCCAGAGATTGCTGTGCTTGATGTTGAAACCAGCTTCATCGGAGATCAGCGGCACAAAGGGATCGATGACAAAGATCAGATCTGCACCTTTGGCAATGGAAGCCGTGATATTGCTGGTGCGGGTGATGGCACCGTCTGCATAGTAACGGCCGTGGATCGGCACCGCTTGGAAAAACGGGTGGATGGCGGTGCTCGCTTGTACCGCGAGGCTGATGGGAACATCGTCATAGCCATCGTCACCTAGGAGCACATGCTCTCGCCGATCTTGATCGGTGACCCCGACAAAGAGCTTGCGTGGCAATTTGCGGAAGTCGTTGGTGTGCTTGACTGTGTCGAACTGTTCGCGCAGCGCTCTCTCGAGTTCGTTGTGGGAGAAGAGCGGGCCGAGGGACAACGCGTAGTTGTCGAGCAAAGACGCAACGCTCAGATCTTCTTGGCGACTCACGAGGTCGCCAAGATGCTTTACCGTATTTCTGCGCAAGGCGTTCATGCGTTTTGGGATCTCGCGCAGGTTGAGATGGCGCATGCGCAGACGCAGGCTGTAGGGCCATTTCCTCTTGATGTCACCAATTGTGGCGATGAGCTTGTCGACGTGAAAGCCGTTGGCGGCGAAGCTGCCGACAAAGGCACCAGCGCCGATGCCGAAGTACATATCGAAGTCACGAACGTCGAGTCCGCTGAAGGCATCATTGAGACACTTGAGGACTCCGAGCTCGTAGTAAATGCCACTGATTCCGCCGCCGGCGAGGTTGAACGCCTTTTTGCCCTTGGGCCGGTCCACGAGGATCTCCGAACAGAACTGCCATAGCTGCTCTATCAGTCGGTCACTTGCCGCGACGTCTTGTTCTCCGTGCAAGCCGTCGTTGAGGGAGCGGTCTCTCAAGCAAGCGCCAATGTGGCGTTGCCCGAGGCGAAAGATGAGCTTGTCGACCCGTTCCCGGTCAGCATCACCAACGAGTACAGCAACTCTCCGAAATGGATAACGCCGTTCGCGATCAGTCTCGGTCCCGAGGAGATTGAAAAAGTCCTCCAATGCCTTCTCTTGCTTGGGAGCCGCTTCGAGATAGTCGGCGAGATGTCGACAATCGACGAGGATGGCACTGTAGTAGGTGCTGCGCATAAGCTTCTGCACATCTTCGATGGTTCGAGCCAGGTGCAAGCACAAAGTGAGATTGGTGCCGCGCCAGCAGCACGCTGTCTCTCGTTGATCCAGGTGCAGCCAGTCTTGTCGGTCTATGGTTGTGCACAGATCAGCGAACGTCTGCTGCAGCGGTGAAAAATATAACGCTATTTTTTCGGGCATGATGGCCCTCTTCCTCCCGGCACTCGTGTTTTGCAATTCACCATTAAACACTCCGCATGGGCGATCATGAGTAGAGGTGCCCGGGCTGGGCGGCTAGGTCAAGAGGCAAGTGTGGCCTGGACTGGCAACATGACTACCCAACGGCCCGATGGTGTTGTAGTGTGCATTGGTGTCGAAACAAGCCTGCCATGCCGATGATCTGAAAGAGCGAGCCGCTCGGGGCGATCCGGAGCTTCTCGAGGACCTGTTCACATGTTTTCGAGGTGACCTGCTCGCATTCTTGCGCCAGCGTTGCGGCAATCCGGGCGACGCCGACGATGCGGTCCAGGACGCATTCTTGTCGGCGGCGCGATATCTGGAGACCTACAGAGGCGAAACCACTTTGAAGAACTGGTTGTACCGATTGGCAGGGAGTGCTTGCACGCGGATGCGCCGGGGCCGCAAAAACGATCCAAAGCTTCACGAAGGGTTTGAGGACGGCCAGGCGACAACGGCAGAAGAGATGGGCCGCGCCGTGGAGGCAATGCTTGAGGCGCGGTTGATGCCTCTGCAGTCCGCCATGGAGTCATTGCCGGCAGTTGACCGAGCGGTCTTGATGTTGCGTGATGGCCACGAGCTCTCTACCAAGGAAGTGGCCGAGCGATTGGAATTGTCAGAGCCCGCAGTCAAGTCCCGACTCCACCGTGCGCGCAAGTCGTTGCAGGAACATCTCGCAGAGTAGAAGGCCGATTGAGGGAGGGGCGACGCATGGTCAGAACCCAAGATGAGCTGAAGCGAATGGCTGCGCACCGAGCTGTGGAAGAAGTGCAGAGCGGCATGGTGCTGGGCCTCGGCACCGGCAGCACAGCGACATACGCCATCCAACGGATTGGCGAGCTGTGGCGGCGTGGTTCCCTCGTCGACCTGGTGTGTGTCCCGACATCGAGGCAAACCGCAGCGCTGGCCGGTGGGCTCGGGCTGCCCCTTGGGTCAATTGAAAGCCATCCGCGCCTCGATCTCGCGATCGACGGTGCCGATGAGGTTGATCCCGAGCTCGATCTCATCAAAGGCCTTGGTGGCGCGCTGCTGTGGGAGAAGCGTGTCGAGAGCGCTGCCGACCGCCTGATCATCATTGTCGACGAAGGCAAACTGGTTGAACGCCTTGGCCAGAAGTCGCCACTTCCCGTGGAGGTGACGGTGGCGGCCTGGAAAACTCTGCTGCCTTGGCTCGAGGGCCTGGGTTGCGAGCCGCAATTGCGCGGCGGTGCGGAGGCACCGTACATCACCGACAATGGCAACGCGATTGTCGACTGTCGCTTTGCCGACGGCATTTCGGATGCAAACAGCGTGGCGGTGGAACTCGATGGGCACCCAGACGTCACAGCACACGGTTTGTTCCTTGGCATGGCGTCGTCAGTTGTTGTTGCTCGCGGCCTGGGTGTGCGCGTCCTCGAACGTAAGTCATGAGCTATTTGCGCAGGTTTTGGTTTGAGGGTCCTGTTGGCAAGCTAGAGGGTTTGTTGCGGATGGCCTGCCCAGCGCGGGCCGCTGCAGTTGTTGCGCACCCGCACCCGCAGTACGGCGGCACCATGGACAATCCCGTGGTCTTTCACACCGAGCGGACTCTGCATAACAATGGATTCACGACTCTGCGTTTCAATTTCCGCGGTGTCGGCCACAGTGACGGTGTCTTCGACGGTCGAGCTGAAGTCGAGGATTTCGCTGCTGCGATGCGTTGGTTGACAGGGGTGGCAGTCGGTTTGCCGTTGTTGGCGGTGGGCTACTCCTTCGGGAGTTGGTGCATGCTCCGTCACGCGGAGCGGGGGGACGCTCCGCGCGCACAGGGCCTCATTGCTATTGGTCTTCCCACCGGCCTCTACAAATTTGAAGGCATGGGTCAACTCGGAAGTCCGCTCGCCGTCGTGCAAGGAAGTGAGGATGAGCTCGGGCCTAAAGCAGAGGTGGAACAATTGCTGCGAAACATCTTGCCCGCAGCGCAGCTCTCCATTCTGCCTGGGGTAGGGCATTTGTTTGAGGGACGCGCGCGAGATGTGGGCACCGCGGTGCTTGCGGCGGCGTTGCAGATGCTCCCCCCTTTGCCCTGAGATTCTGGCATTGGCCGCGTTCACCGTGGTTTTGGTTTTGCTTGAGGCCCCGTCAGCGTGCTAAAGCGCCGTCATGTCCATTGCAACATCTCCGAGTTGGTCGCGGCCTTGGCGTCGTTGGTTTGTAACTCCCGCCCGTCCGGTTGAGCGGATCGAGGTGAAAGCCCGCGATGGATTGAACCTTGTTGTTCGTCGAATTCGCCACCCCGGGAGCGGACCGGCGGTGCTGTTGCTTCATGGTTTGGCGGCCAATCACCACAGCTTCAACTTCCCCGGCCGGTCGCTGGCAGAGTGGCTCGCCGCCCGGGGGTTTGACTGTTACCTGCCCAATCTGCGCGGACACGGCGACAGTGAGCGTCGTGCCTTCGATTGGGACCTGGATGACTATCTCGAAGCCGATCTACCTGCGATCGTCGATGCAGTCTTGAAGACGAGTGGTCAGGAGCAGCTACATTGGGTCGGGCACAGCATGGGTGGGATGCTGTTGTTTTGCTACGGCATCCTGAACTCCAAAGCGCCCATTGCAAGTGGCGTGACCATGGGGAGCACCCTTGACTACGACCAGGAAAGCAACGCTTTTGCCACCCTGGCTTCTCTGCGTCCCCTGCTCGATTATTTGCCCGTGGTCCCCTACGGTACGGTGACCCATTTGTTGGCCCCGCTTCTCGGTCGCATTGCTGATCCTCTGACCGCTTTCAACTTCGCTCACGGCAACATTGAGCCGGAGATGGCCCGTCGTGCCTACGCGTTGGGCTTTCATACCATCCCGATGTCATTGCTGCGAAACCTTGCCAGCGTCTTTGAGCCAGGTGGTCTTCGCAAACGAGATGGCACTGTTCACTTTGTCGAGCAGGCCGGCAAATACACGATTCCGACGCTTCTGCAAGCGGCGAGCCTCGATAGCCAGGCACCGGTGGCTTCGGTTGAGAAGACCGCGTCCATGTTGGGTGGAACTGTGGAGACGGCCGTATTCGGGCGGCTGCAGAACTGCGAAACAGACTACAAGCATTGGGATCTGCTCATCGGTCGCTCTGCGCCCGATGAAGTCTGGCCACGTATTGCCGCGTGGCTCGAAGCCCATCCACTGTAGCCGGGGTTTTCAGTGCTTCAGAGTGCTGGACGCGATGTATTGTGGAATCGCGTTGGCCAAACGGTCGAAGGTATTTTGTCTGCGGATGTCATCGCCCTCCAACAGAGTGACCCTGAAACCTTGTCGTTTGCAGTCGAAGGACGTCAACGGCACTGCGACGATACCGGTGGAACCGAGAAGATAGTAGATGAAACGGTGATCGGCGGGAGGATTGGGCTTGACCAGATCTTCGATGACCTGGCGGACCTCCTTGCTGGGAAGTGGCAGCGTCATGGTGTTGTCGAGCAAACCAGGGTCGAAGACTCCGGTCAAATAGAACGCACCTCGTGGTTCGTTGACCGTGACGCCTGTGATGCTGCTTAGCTTGCTGGCGATCTCTTTGGCCCTCGACGCGAAAATAGCGCAGCGCCTCTGCACGTGTTCTTTGTAGCGCGGGTCTGACATGATCAGGGGGATTGCCTTCTGAGGCAGCGTTGTGGAACAGACCTCGAGCATCTTGGCTTCGAAGAGACTGGTGGCGTAGCGTACAAACGCTGGGTCTTTCTTCTGGTTGTAGATCTCTAGCCAACCACATCGCGATCCAGGCCACGGCACCTCTTTTGAGATGCCCTGCATAGAGATGCCACACACATCGCCAATGATGTCGCCGAGACGGACACTTGGCGCACCGCCGTACACCAAGTTGATGTAGATCTCATCGAAGATGAGAAAGAGATCGAATTCTCGAGCAATCGCAACGATTCCCTCCAAGGTTTCTTTGGAATGGACAGTGCCGGTTGGGTTACCCGGGTTAATGACCAAGATTCCAGCAATGGCGGGGTTGTCTGCCACGCTCTTGCGAAGCGCGTCCAGATCGGGCTCCCAGCCACGGGCAGGATCGAGCTCGTAGGTAAGGGTCTTGGTGCCGGCATGGCCACCCTCGCCTGATGAGTGGGTTGTGTACACCGGGGTCGGGACAATCACCCGGGCCGTTGGTGCGAGCTGCCCATAGACCTTGGCCACAGCATCCCCGAGGCCGTTGTAAAAGATGATGTCCTCAGCGTTGATTTGCACGCCACCGCGGGAATTGGTGCGCTGGGCTAGAAACTCACGGGTCTTTAGAATCCCCTTGGTGGCCGAGTAGGCATAAGAGCTGTTGTCATGGGCTAGCTCAGCAACGATGTCTTTGATCCAGTCGGGGAGCTGCTCTCCCTTATGCACGGGATCGCCGATATTCTCCCACGCCATGTCGACGCCGAGGGATTGAATGCGATTAGCGTGCTCGACGATTTCTCGAATCACATATCTGAGCTCGCCCGCGCCCTCTCTAACGATCTTGCTACGCACTGGAACACCTCTACTGGGCCAAAGATTGAACCCACCTTTGGGAACGGGGAATTCTACCCTCCCGATTCGTTCAGGACCAGATTGGTGGGAACGATTTGGAACGATTGCCGCAAGAGCGCAGCTTTGGCGGTTGCAAAGAGTTCTCGTGTTTTGCAACCAGCCCTGAGCTGCAGTAGTTAATCAGTCATGGAGGTCTTCGGTCGCTATCGGCTCTTGGGTCGTTTTGCGGTCGGCGGAATGGCCGAGATTTTTCTTGCCCGCTCAGCCAGCCTTGACGGTTTTGACAAAGATCTGGTGATCAAACGCATACGCCCCGAGCTCGGTGACGACCCGACGTTCTCTTCGATGTTCATCAACGAAGCGAAGATCTCCATTTCACTCAATCATCAGAACATCATCCAAGTTTTTGACTTTGGACAGAGCAACGGTGCCTATTACCTGGCGATGGAGCACGTCGATGGTTGCGCAATCGACGAGTTGTTAGCGCTTCCCGGCATCGAAGGAGTAGGGCTGGCGCCGCCTATCGCCTTGTATGTCATTGAGGCGGTCTGCCGTGGGCTCGAGTACGCTCACCAGAAAAAGGATCGCTTCGGTAATCCCCTTAACATCATTCATCGGGACATCAGCCCGCAGAACATCATGCTGTCGTTTGATGGTGGGGTGAAGATTGCCGACTTTGGTATTGCAAAAACCAAGGGCAGCCTCTCCCACACCCAGCCTGGGGTGGTGATGGGCAAGCTCTCCTACATGTCGCCTGAACAGGCGACAAGGGCAGTCGTCGACCCGCGCGCCGACGTTTTCTCATGTGGCGTTGTGCTCTGGGAGATGTTGGTGGGGCACGGGGTTTATGGAGCGGATGAGGGGACCAATCTGTTTCAGCGCATTCGTACTGCCAATATCAGACCTCCATCCTCAGCGAGACGGGGGATCGACCCCTTGATCGATCAAACCGTGTTGCGTGCTGTGGCCGCGAATCCCGACGAGAGATACCAAACAGCTCGCGAGCTCGGAGCTGACATCCACAAGATCCTGACCAGCCTTTATCCCGATTTCTCCAGCTACGACATACAGGCGTACATGGAGGAGAAGCGGTCGTCTCTGGGTGTTGTCGGGTTTTCTGAGCTCGAGTTTGATGCGCCCCTCCAGGCCCAATTGCCCGAAGTCACACGCCCTACGGCTCCTGAGGGACGATTCGCGTCGTTGCTGGCTGAGGCCCGAATGGCAGACGAATCGACGCAGCCCGATGCTCCCACCTTGTTGGCGATGGAAATGGAGAATACCCCCACCGACGGTGCGCCGCTTACCCATGAATCGGGCGCCGGGGTTTCCATCGGGACCGGATTTGGTTGGACCAAGGACCTCCTTCAAACAATCGATGTTTTTCGTGAGTCACCGAGCCTGTGGCGTCTTGTTGACATGGGTGATCTTTGTGCCGAACAAGAACAGTTTGATGCAGCGGCGGCGTTCTTTCGTGCCGCGGCCGTTAAGTTCGCTCAGCAGGGATTGCTCGCCCAGTGCATGTTGTGCTGCAGGAAGATGAAGCAGCACAGCTCATGGGAGGATCTCATCAGTGAAATCTCTCGCATGCCAGAGCTCGTCAATCGTTGGAACTCTGAGATTCAAGAGTATCTGGTGAAAGGTGATGGTCCGGTCGAAGAAGTCATTGTTGAGCTGCTCGGCGACACAGAGATCGTGCATGGTCAAGCTGCAGTGGGCACTCCGCTGTTGTCGAATCTCGATGGCCACGCGTTTGCCCAGCTCGCACAGCTCGCGCCGCTTGTTCATTTTGATGCCGATACGCGAGTCGTGGAGCAAGGAGCCACAGATCGCGCCATGTATCTGATTGCCCGCGGACGAGTGCTCGTGCACGCCACAGGAGAAGGAGGGGAGCGCACTTATTTGTCATCGTTGAGTGCCGGCGACTTTGTTGGCGAGAATAGCTTTTTTACCAACGCTCCGCGCAGCGCCACTGTTGAAGCCCTGTATCCTGTTGATGCGTTCGTTATTGATCGAACAATTTTTGACCAGGTCATGGCTGGCAACAGTGCAACCACCGGGATCTTGCTCAAGTTCTACAAGGAGCGGATCGTCGAGACGGTGCTTGCCAAGTCACCGGTGTTTTGTTTGCTTCCCAATGAAGATCGGCGCGCCATTGTCGACAAATTTGATCTGCAGGCGTTTGAGCCGGGTCAAATGGTCATCCGTGAAGGCGAGCTTTCAGATCAGATCTACTTGGTCAAAGAAGGCACCGCCGAGGTGTTCACCGAACATGGGGGCGGCCGCAATCGGTTGTCGACTCTGGGTCCGTGCACGCTGTTTGGGGAGGTTGCGGCTCTGCGGGGCATTCCCAGAACCGCCTCCGTGGAGGCGATCACCAAACTCGAGACCCTTTGCCTTCCGGCCTCCGACTTTCACGCCATCCTCAATTCCAGGCCCGAGGTGCGCATGAAGGTGCTCGATGTCGTGGCCAAACGCGCACGGCAAAACCTCGACCGCATGGCGTCGATCTTCCGCCCGCTGTAGGACATTGCAGGCGGCGGCATTAGGACTTGCGCAAGCGCTCGATCAACGGCTCCCACTCGCCACGGGCCTTGAGGATCGCCTCGCACACCTCACGCACGGCGCCACGGCCGCCAGCGGCTTCGGTGATCCAATCGGCATCTCGGAGGACCTCCGAGACGGCGTCGGCAACGGCGATGCGCAGACCGCAGGCCGCAAAGGCAGGGAGGTCTGCGACATCGTCACCTACGAAGGCGCATTTCCGCGGTGGGATGCCTATCTGTGCGCAGATGTCGAGCAGCCCCTGATTCTTGTCTTTGCATTTGCCAACGAATGGATTGACGCCGAGCTCGCGAAACCGTTGTTCGGCGATGTCGGCGGGGCGGCCGGAGAGGATGGCGACGGGAAAACCCGAGCGACGAAGGACAGCGAGACCGAGGCCGTCGCGAGCGTTGAAGCGCAAGAGGCGATTGCCTTGGACGTCGTAGATGAGATCGCCAGGAGTCAGGACGCCGTCGCAGTCGAGGACCAAACCTTTCAATCCGCGCAACAGGGGCCAGGGTACCACCCCAGGTCGGACCTTCCTGGAGTCTTGAGGCCGCGTCTTCGATCGTGGATTCGGGTTTGGTCGCTTGTTTGTTTTATCGGGTTTGTTTGCGCGCGGCATCGATGGCTACCACCTCGCTGAGCATGTGCTCAAGCATGTCGAGGGTGAGAGAGTTGGGCCCGTCGGAGAGTGCCTCATCGGGGTTCGGGTGCACCTCGCAAAACAGACCATCCACGCCGACCGCTGCTGCGGCGCGGGCCAACAGTGGTGCAAACTCGCGATCGCCACCGGTTGTACCGTCGCCGCTGCCGGGACGTTGTATCGAATGGGTTGCATCGAAGATGATAGGTGCTCCGGTGGCCCGGCGGACCAACACGAGCGAGCGCATGTCTACCACGAGGTTGTGATAGCCGAAGCTAGAGCCACGTTCGGTCACAGAGACGGGGCCGCCGCCGCTGTCTTGGTGCTTGGCCACCGCGTGGCGCATGTCCTCGGGGGCGAGGAACTGTCCCTTTTTAATGTTGGTGGGCAAGCCCGTCTTCGCTGCAGCGACCAACAGGTCGGTCTGTCGGCATAGAAACGCTGGGATTTGCAGTACGTCGACGACCTCGGCGGCGCGAGCCGCTTGCGCGGGTTGGTGGATGTCCGTGAGCACCGGCACGCCCACTTCCTCTTTTACCTTCGCCAGGATCTCGAGACCCCGTTCTAGACCGGGACCGCGAAAGGAGGTGAGGGACGTGCGGTTGGCTTTGTCAAATGATGCCTTGAATATGTAACCGACGTTGTGCCGGGCGGCCATCTCGGCGACCTTGGCGGCCAGATCGCGACACATCTCGAAGGACTCGATGACACAGGGCCCAGCGATCAGTGTCAGTCGCCGTGCATCAAAGAGGTCGGTCACGTCGGTTGTCACCCGTTGCTCTCGCGGTCTCGGTGGTGTTTCAGCGCTGCGCCAATGAATCCGGCAAACAGTGGATGTGGCGCAAAGGGTTTGCTCTTAAACTCGGGGTGAAACTGGCATGCAAGAAACCAAGGATGGTCTCTGAGCTCGATCATTTCCACCAGGTGGTCGTCTGGTGAGGTGCCCGAAAAGATCAAGCCGGCTTCGGCCAAACGTTGGCGGTAGTCGTTGTTGACCTCAAAGCGGTGGCGGTGCCGCTCGCTGATCTCTTCCGTCTTGTAGGTTCTGTGCGCTAGGGTATCGCTGCGAAGCTTGCAGGGATATGCACCGAGCCGCATGGTGCCGCCCTTGTCCGTGATTGCCTTTTGATGTTCCATCAACGCAATCACGGGGTGGGGCGTTTTTGGATTGAGCTCCTGGGAGTTTGCGCCCTGGAGGCCGACGACGTTTCGAGCGAATTCGATGGTCGCCGCATGCAGACCGAGGCAGATACCGAAAAACGGCTTTTTATTCTCCCGGGCGTAGCGAACCGCACTGATCTTCCCCTCGACTCCACGTTCCCCAAATCCGCCGGGAATGAGCAATCCATCCGCTTGGGCGATGCGCTCGAGGATGTTCGGGTCGGTTTCAAGCTGCTCGCTGTCGACGTAGTCCAAATTGACGCGACAGCTGTTGGCGATGCCGCCGTGTTTGAGCGCTTCGTGCAAACTCTTGTAGGAATCGACCAGGTCGACGTACTTGCCGGCGACGACGATGCTTACCTCGTCCTTGGGATCGCGAATGCGATCGACAATACGTTTCCAACGATCGAGTGCCGGGGCCCTGGACCAGATGTTAAGGATCTCAGCCACCTTGTCATCCAGGCCTTCCCGATGCAGCTCGAGGGGCAACTGGTAGATGATTGGAACGTCAGCGGCAGAGAAGACACAATCGTCGGCCACATTGCAGAACATGGCGATCTTCTTCTTCACGCCAGGCTCGATAGCTTCCTCACAACGACAAAGGACGATGTCAGCAGAGATACCGATTTCCCGCAGCTCTTTGACCGAGTGTTGCGTCGGTTTGGTTTTCACCTCTGCCGCCATTCGCAAATAGGGCACCAACGTGAGATGGACGTAGATGACGTTTTCGCGACCCACGTCGTACGGCATTTGCCTCAGGGCTTCGAGGAAGGGCAACGACTCGATGTCGCCAACGGTGCCGCCGATTTCCACTATGCAGATGTCACAACCCTCTGCGGCCGCATGAATGACCTCTTTGATCTCATCGGTGACGTGGGGGATCACTTGGACGGTGCCACCTAGGTAGTCTCCGCGGCGCTCCTTCTCGATGACTCGCGAATAGATGCGTCCCGAAGTCGCGTTGTTGCGTTGCGACATCTGCGCATTGGTGAATCGTTCGTAGTGACCGAGGTCGAGGTCGGTCTCCGCTCCATCGTCGGTTACAAAGACTTCACCATGTTGGAATGGGCTCATGGTGCCCGGATCTACGTTCAGGTAGGGGTCGAGCTTGAGAATCTGGACCTTGAGGCCGCGGTTCTCCATCAGCGCACCAATGGATGCTGCCGCGAGTCCTTTGCCCAACGACGAAACAACTCCCCCGGTGATGAATACGAACTTTGGCTGGCGGCGTGTCATGGTTTCCTCACGGAAAAGCTGTTTCCCCCAATTGTTGCACTCGAGCGCGCGCTCGAGCGAGATCTTCTGCGGTGTCGATGCCCAGCGTAACCGAGCGAGAGGGAACAACAGCTATCGACATGCCCAGCGCCAAGGCGCGCAGCTGTTCCAGGCACTCGCGTTGCTCCAAGGGATGTGGCGGCGTCCGGCTGAGTCGGTTGAGGGCATCGCGTTGATAGCCGTAGACACCGATGTGACGCATGGTGCCCTTTAGTCCATGCCGGCTGTCGCGATCAAACGGAATCTTTGCGCGCGAAAAATAAAGTGCTTGACCATCGTCACGACAAACAACCTTGACAACATTGGGGTTTTCCCAATCCCACATCTCGGTGATCGGGGTAGCCAGGGTAGCCAGGTTTGTCCTCTGTTGCCGGAGGATCTGAAATAGATCCTCCAGATCAAGTGGATGGATGAAGGGCTCATCGCCCTGGAGATTGACCACCAGATCGGCGCCGACGATCGCAGCCGCCTCAGCCACTCGGTCTGTGCCACTCGCATGGCCGACGTCGGTCATCACAGCATGGCCCCCATGGGCTTCGACAACCCTCTTGATGCTCTCGTCATCGGTGGCGACGACCACTTCATCGACGTTCTTGCACTTGCGCGCTTGGGCCGCAGTACATGCTATCAGAGGTCGGTCACCAAGAGCCTGCAATAACTTGTTGGGGAGTCGCGTTGCTGCGAGTCGAGCTGGGATGATGATCGCTGTTCGCATAGCAACAATGGCGGTATATAGGTTTGGTGTCTCGCAGGGTCAAGCCATCTGAGGAAAGCATTCTGCCATCCGTCGCCGCGGATCATGCGGAGCTGTGTGGCCGTTCGTTCATCGATACGTTCTTCGAGGGACTCGAGGAGATGCGGGCCTGTCTCGATCGCGCCGTTCAAGACCCCGAAAAGCGACGTACACGGCTCGGTGCCATTGCTCGGGACCTCATTGGGGCGCGTGCTGCTCCTGAATTGGGATTGGATCTGGTTACCCGAATTTGCGACGCAGTCGGCGGCACGGGTTGCTGTTTGCTTCTGGAGCGGCCGACGGCTTGGCCCCTTATCTCAGTCGGGGACGTTTCTCCCTTGCCCGCAGAGCAACAACGCGCGGAAGTTTCCACCACAGGCAAGTTGTTGGTGGTCGGGAAGTGTGTGCTCATTCCGATCCGTGGCCTAAACGATACCATCGGCGCCCTGTGGCTACGGCTCGAGCGGCCCCTGGATGCCGACACCCTGCGGCTGTTGCAGGCTCTAGCGGACACGGTGGGGATCGTGCTCGAACAGGGCCTGTCCGAGGAGGCACCTTCGACGCCGATCTGACATTGGTCACGAGAGAGCGGGCTAAAAGACCGTCACCGAGAAATGTGGCAGGGGTGCCGAAGGCTCGCCATTAATGGATTTGGGATTTGTATTGACGCCTATGTCGAGCGCCAAAGGTCCAACCGGTGACGCCCACCGGATGCCAACACCTGTGCCAACGCGGAAGGATAGGTCCTTGATCGTTGGGGGCTCGATCCAAAGATTGCCAAAGTCCATAAAGAAGCCCAACGACACATTGTCGCTAAACAGCGCCATGGGAATGCGGGCTTCGACTTTGAAGAGTAGAAAGAACTCACCCCCGGTGCTCAGCGGTGCCTCGTCTGCCGTCCGTCCCAGCTTCTTGCGCTCTGGAACGCCACCACAGGTGAACTCCTCATCTCCGTCGATACTCGAGTCATAAACACAAGCATCTTCCGGGATGACTGTTCCGCCTTCGGGAAACCCCCGCAGCGTGCTCCGCCCGCCAATGAAGAAACGCTCGTCGATGGGTACGTCTCCATCGATGATGCCAACGATGCCGGTTCTTGCGGAAACGGCGAGGACGAGCCCATTGGTGGGCACATATGCGGAGACCCGAGCTTCGACGCGGGTATACGAGAACGTTCGTTCTGCGGGAGGAGGGGGGGAGGGAGCCGCGGGCAGCGAGGTGGGTTCGAATTCCCGACTGACGGTGTTTTGACTCGACGCGCTGGTGGCCGCGGGGGGTTGTGCACGTCCAATGGCGTAGACGCCCTTGATGCTGGCATAGAAACCCCGGGTCGGATTGAACGCGTTGTCTCGTTTATCCAAAGTGATGCTGGGACTCAGCTGTACCGCCTGGCGTGCTCCCAAGTCGATGGCGCGGCGGCCACTGAGGCGTTGAGTGAGCAGCTCCTCTGTGCACTTCTTGGTGCCCAACAACTCCTCGCAAGCAATGTTGGTGTAGGAGATCTGTGGCTCAATAGAGAAAGTCAAAGAGTTCGTCGGCGTGAAGTCGACGCCAAGGATAGCTGAATAGGAATCACTCAAATAGGAGATGGCGTTTTCCCGTTCGTGCACGAGATCGATGCGGGCCAACGGATCGAAGGGCAATCCTTTTTGTTTGGGCGACTGCAACCCGATACGGAGTGCACGCTCCAATTGATCGATAGCGCTGAGCGTCTCGTAGCGGTTGGCCATCAGCTCCGAATGCTCGCCGTAAAGGCCGAAAAACAATTGGCGATTCAAGCGCAGGGAGGTAGAAAAGGTCGACGCCGTTCCCAATACATTGTTGTGGGAGTAGGAGGCAGAAACCCTGGGCCCTTCGGCTGAGGAGAGGCCGAACCTTCCCTCAATAGAGTGGCGGCCTCGCTCAGTTACCTCGGCTACCATGTCTTTTCGCTCCGCGGGCTTCTCCTCGTCGATAATCTTCACCCGGACATTAGAGAAGACTCCGAGCTCGGCGATGGAGCGTTGGTCGGCGAGGGCTCGGTCGAGTCGATAGAGGTCTCCAGGCTTCGTGGAAATGCGACTGCGAATGACGCTGTCGTTTGTATAACGGTTACCGCGTACCAGGATGCGCTCGATGTGCACCTGTGGTCCTTCTTCGAAGCGGAAGGTTACTTCGGCGTCGCGGCCGTCATGGGAGAATTTCTCCGTCGTGAACGCGTGGCAATAAAGATAACCGAGATCACGATAGCGACGGAGTATCGCGATGCGGGCGTCTTCGATGTCGGCAGCAGAATACGGGGCATTCAGCCGTTGTGCGACACCATCCTCGGAGCCCGCCGCCTCCACGGTTTCCAGGAGTTCAGCGGCCGTGAAGGCTTCATTGCCGCTGAAGGCAATGGCGGCAATGGTCGTTTGCGTACCCTCGACGACAGGGACTGTCACTGAGATGTCATTCTCGCGCCGCCGAGACTCCACGGGGCCAACCTTGACGTTGCGAAAACCTATTGCATGGTATGCTGCTGTGATTTCGTCGAGGGCGTCTTTGTAGGTGTCGGTGATCCAGCGATCCTCCGGATCGGGAATGGGCACGGCGCAGCCCTGCTTGCCACCGTCCATACTTCTTGGCCAGGCGAGGCATTTGTGGGCAGCACGGATTCGCTGAAAAAACTCCCCTGTTTCGAGCTCCCGACTGAGGTACGAACGAATCTGTGCCTCTAGTAGTTTTGGTCGGATGGCATTGGCACCGGGAAACACGATACGGGTGACTCGGACAATGGGGCCTTCGCGAATTCGGAGACGATAGATTGTTTCTTCCTTGGCAGCATCGCGCTTCGACCTGAGGGTCACCTGGGCGTCAAGAAACCCGATTTGTCGATAGTGTGCCTCGAGTCGCTGAGCGAAGAGCTCAAGGTCAGCCGGTTGCGGCTTGTTGTCCGATGTTGGCCATAGGGCAACCACATCCCCGCGGGTGAGAACGGTGCTCCCCTCGACCTCAATGACGATGTGGTCTCCAGCCTGAATTGGAAAATTGACCACGGCTTGGCTGCCCTCGGTCGTCATCCGTGGTGTAGAGACTTCCGCTTCGAGAAAACCGTGGGCGCGGTACGCATCACGTAGCCGTTTGGCATCAGTCTCAACGGTACCCTGGTGCAGGATGCCTCCCTCTTCAGTTTCTACCAGATTTGACAAGATGGATGGGGCCAGCCGAGGTCGGCCAGTGAACCGGACCCTATGCACTCGAGTGGGTGTTCCCTCGACCACGGTGACGACGTACGAAACCATGGCCGCGTCTGGCGCAGATGCCAGACTCACGTCGACCTTGGCCGCTGGGAATCCCGCTGAGCGCAAATAGTCAGTTGCCGCGTTATCGAGTCGCTGCGCCGTGCGACTGTCCACCTCCGAACCGGATTTGGTGGCGAGCGCCCGGCGCAATTCAGTTTCGCTCGCGTTCTCGAGGCCTTTGATCTCCAGCTCGTCAAGGCGTCGGATCGGTCGGACATAGAAGTGCAAACTCACGGTTCCAGACAGACGCTCCGCCGTCACTCCGACATCGGAGAAACGTCCCAGGGCATACAGACGTTTGAGTGCGTCGCCCACGACGTCGGATGAGAGGAGATAGCCAGGTTGGATGTCGATGAGTGAACGCAGCTCGTCGACATCGATGTCCTCTGATGCGGATACATCCACAGACAAAACGGTCTGGCCACGATAGGGTGCCAGAGCGTCGCCCGAGACTTGGCCGGCGGCAATCACAGCCAGGAGGACCAGAGCTGACACGCTATTCGAACTCCCACCTGAGTCTGAGATCGAGGCCAAAGTCCTCGACCGAGACGTCTCCAGCGCTCAGCCAGTTCCCCTCGAGAGCCGCAACGCCGGAGAGTTGATACTCGATGCGCAGTGCTTGGTCGTCCACCTCCTCGATGGATCGAGCGTATTCGAGTTGTACGTCGGAACCGAGATCTTTGCCGACCAATACACGAGTGGTGGTGCGCCGAAACTGCGGCGACCAGGCGCTCTCCAGGCGTACGCGATCCAACTTGATCGGCAGAAGCTTGCGAACCTTGGCGTCCATGCCAGAAACGGTCCACAGGACGTCGAGTCCGCCCTGCACCAATGGATTGCTGAGTGCGTTGGCTGCGTCGTTTTGACTGGTTGCAGCGGTAAGGCGGTCAATGTCCTGCTGGCGCATGCCCACAAGGATACAGGTTGATACCTCATTTTGGTCGACAGCCCTGCCGTTGTCATCCTCGCCGCGGTAGCTCACAGCGACATGATCAGAATCGCCGTGCACGTTGACGCCGATCTTCATCTTGCAGGCCTCGGTGGTGGCGTGCAGATCGAATTGAGTGAAGATACGGAACTCCTCCGTGAAATCGATAGTGCCTCGATGGACCACAAACTCATTGTCGCCATGTCGGGCTTTGGCTCGGATGGGTGTGATGCTGCCGACCAAGCCGACCCGCTCGGTTGTGCCGGTGATGGTGAGGTCAGCTCGGAGCTCCGCGTCCACTACGTTGTTGGAAATGATGATGTTGTTTGGGGCATAAATGGCGACACCGAGCTCGATGGCTGAGCTCGGATTGAGGGTGGTCACACGCAGCGGCGCTTTGCTCTTGGGAACCAGCGTGTTGAGGTCGAAGTTTGCGGAATAGCGCAGGGAGTCGAGCTTCAATCGACCGCGCAGGGCGAGCCCGTCTAGGGGCCCGATGAGGTTCAGGTTGCCCGACACCACCGTCTGGACTTCCAACATCGGGTACAAGGTGACTGAGTCGAGATCGGCACGCAGGTTTAGCTGACTCTCGCCATCAACCGGCAAAAGGCCGCTGCCCGCGAAGCGCACAGTTCCACCACCGAGTATCGCCGAGCCGGTTTCGACGGTGACGGTGCGTCCCGAGAAAACCAACTTCGTGTTGATCTTCTCGAGAATCTGCCCAGTTCCCGGCAGTCGCAAAGCGGCATCCGACAGACTGGCGTTACCTGTTACCTTTGGGGATGAGTATTGTCCGGTGATGCGGCCACCGACGTCAAATCGGCCGCGCAACCAATCGAGGTTGGCAGATCTACGAATCGAGGGCCTGAGGTCACCCACGCCTAGAATCTGCAGGTTGACACCTTCCTTTGAATAGAGGTGCCCAGCAGCGCTTAGCTGCAGGCCGTTGCCGGAAATGATCATGTCTTCGATACGGACGAGGCCGCCAGCGTATTCGAGCCGGATCGGTCGCAAGGAGCGCAGCTCGAGATCATCGTATTCAAACACGGCGGCCTCGACGTGAAGATCGGCGATGACGTTCTCCGGATCGGTCATGTCTCCTTGGGCGAACATGGTGCCAGTGGTCACGATGTTGAGATTTGCAGGCAAGTCGATGAGGCGGCCGAGCTCGAGGCGTTGATAGGTTGCGGTGGCGGTGAAGGGCAGCTTCTCACCAAGTGCGATGGTGGCATCGACGCGGGATGTGTTGCCCAGGGTTGTGCCAGTCACCTTCATCTTGCCCCGCTCGAGTGTAGCACCGAGGCTTGCGGTTTCGAGGCGCACCCCAGAGACGACCAAACCTGCGACGTTGGCATCAATGGTGCCCGAGAGCGCAGTGTTGGGGCCGTGCAAGCTCACCTTGCCGGTTAGACGACCCTCTATTTCCGGGTTGCCAAAGAATGGTTGGGCAAGTGCCAGTGGGACAGAGACGGCATCGCCGCTGATTTCCAGGGTATCGTCGTTTAGCCAGGCGACGCGCCCGTCGAGCTTGCCCTTTTTGGGCTCGATTTGAAACTCACTCCAAATGTTTTCATTGCCGCGAAAGAATCCACCATGCACGGCAAGGCGGCCGAGATGAATGTTGTTGATGCGCAGGTCGGGACCAGACACGGCCACCAGTCCCGCCGGTCGAGTCACGGGCCCTGAGAGTGAGACTGAGCCGTCCACGCGCGCGTGAAAGCGTTGCGAGATGCTCTCGTCGACCTCCAGGGTTTCAAGAACGTCGCTGATGTTGATGTTCTTGATTGCAAATTCACCGTGGACACGGGGCATCTCGGTTGCGAAATTGAAGGCACCGGAGGCTTCTACGGTGCCCTCGTTGCGTTTGACAGTGGCTCGACCGATGGTGAGGTTGGGATCGCTAAATACCAGGGTGCTCTTAATATCACCGAGGAAAAAACCTTGAACAGCGAAGTCGTCGAGCTCAAGCGTCGCCGAGATGATGGGGGCACCGATGAGCGGACCTTGGATTGTGGCGGCCAGCGCTCCCTTTCCTTCGTACTCCACCGACGCGATGGCGCCAATGTCGGCCATTTGGATGTGTTCGGTCCAGGCGCGCAAATCAATGCCTTTGGACGCGTCAAAGTAGATAGGACCTTCTACGTGTAGGATGCTCTCATTGCGGGAGAGCGCTATGTGATCGAAAGTTATGGCCCGCCGAGTGATGTAAAAACTTCCTTCGATGCCGACCTCAGGGATCGACATCAGGCGCACAGCGTCAGGATTGCGATAGCTGTCGTTGAGAACCGCGAAGCGTTCGACCGTGCCACCCAACTCGAGATTCAACCGAAATGGATTGAAGCTGCCGCTGCCCTGAACGTCAGCGTTGAGGTACACCGGCACCCAGGTATCGGGCATATCCGCGAGGTCGAGGACGTGGGGCAACGACGCGCTGTGAAGGCGAGCGTTGAGCTCGAGCGACAGACTCTCATCGAGGTTAAGAACACCGCTGCCGGTAACAGATCCGGCAATGGGGTGGCTGACACGAACGGAATCGAAGGCGATTCGCTCCGGGGTGTGGGTGGCGTCAATCTCCACGGTGCCAAGGGGTTTGCGCTCAACCACCAGATCGGTCAGCAGAAGGTGTACGCGACTCTTGGGGGCAGATGTCGATCCGCTCACCTCGATCCTTATCTCGGCGTTGCCACCCATCTGCGGGGCTTCGGTGGTGAGCTGGTTGACCAATCCCAGAGGTGCGTGGGCTTCGATAACCGCGTCAAGGGATTGGGAACCTGTGAGGGAAACACCGCCTGTGGCGCTTAGCGTTACACCTCTGAGGGCCAAGAGACCTCGTACAATCTCCAGTCGTTCGGGCCGATCGACGGAGCCGCGCAGCAGGCCACGGGTCTGTAGCTCGAAGCTGACGGGGTGATCATCACGTCTGAGAATGGCGTTGCCAACCCGAACCTCGATCTGCCGCCCCGCCAATGAGGGGCGCATCCGGCAGTCTCCCCGTTCGATAGTGATGTCAAAGTCGTCCGTGCGCAGGCTTGCAAATGTGTTCCACACCGAGAGCTCGCGTATGTCGACTGCCATGTGAGATCGGGCGTTACCGCCGGGTCGGAGGAGGTCATCCCTACCCCGCAGGTCAATGTCGCCACGCAATCCGTCGAGCTCGAGATTGTGTATGACAAAAGCGCCAGCAGCCGAAGGCCAAGGACGCACGAGCAAACGCCCCCGATGCAAGGTAATCCACGGCTCAACAGAATCGGCTTGCTGGACAATGACTTGGTTCACGCTGATGCCGGGGGGCAGTAGCTCCACCTCGAGATCTGCCATCGCCAAGGTGACGCCAAATTGGTCGTGTGCCTGGCGGACGAGGTAGGCCTTGAGGTTGTCGGCGACTCGTCGACTCTTGAGAGCAATGACGGCTCCCGCGACTATGCAGCAGATGATTGCCGCTATGATGAACAATTTGCGCCACACAGTAACCTAGTATGGTATCGAATTCGTATCGGTCTGGCAAAGCATCCTTCCAGAATATCTGGGTTTTTGTCCGATCCGCAAACCTTGCATCAAATTTTCAAGCGATCAATTTTCGGCATAGGATTGCGGGGTGATGCTGATGTCAGACCGTTTGGAGTCTTGCACCGTTCACCTTAACCGGAGGAATCACGATTTCTGCTCAACAGGACAAAAGAGGCGTCATTCTCGCAGTGGATGACGAAGGCGACAACCTGGATGCATTGCAGCGGCTGTTTCATCGCGAGTTTGAGTTTCACCGCGCTGCCGATGGTTTGGAGGCGTTGGAAAAGCTAGGGGAGCTCCCTCGCGTCGACGTCATCATTGCAGATCAGCGAATGCCGCGCATGAGTGGTATCGAGTTCTTGCGTGCTGTCCACGAAACTCGGGACGATGCCGAACGTATTGTCAAAATACTGTTGACAGCATTCACCGACCCCGAGGACGTCATTTCGTCCATCAATGTCGGGCGAATCGATTACTTCTACACCAAACCCTTTGTGCCCGGCGATTTGCTACATCGCGTGAATGTACTTCTTGCGCGCAAACTCGCCGACAAACGTACCAATATGCGGGTTGAGCTGCCGGGCATCAATGATCTCAAGATCACCGGTGCTCGGGTCGCGGGCGGCCGAATCACCAACATGAGCCCTGACGGTCTGTTCCTGCAGACCCCAGCTTATCTACGTGAGGGCTCCACCGTGCCCTTTGAACTCTCTCTTCCCGATGGCAAACACTTCTCAATCATGGGGAGCGTGGCGCGGGTGGACACGCGAAACGGCGGTGTGGGAATTCGTTTCGAGACCATCGGCGACGACACACGCACCGCGATCACCCGGTTCTTGGCCGATCATGTCACTCTGCGTGATTTGGTGGAGCTACAAAGGCGCTATCCGTTTCTCAAGACTTCGGAGATGATAGCATTCTCAGATCCTACGCGAATCTCCGAGTTGTTGCGCGAGGTCGCCTCCAAACGGATTGAAGCCGCGGCGCTGCATTCGGAGTCGCGCTCTGCTGTCCCATTGGCATTGATAGACCTCATTGTCGACAACGAAGTCATTCTTGCTGGTGAAGCTCTGTCCATCGAGTTTCTGACTTCCGAGACAGTCTTCATCTCTTTCAACATGGGCCACACCACCTACAATTTCGAGACCATGGTCGTTCGCATCGCTGAGGACGGCACGAGCATGGTGTGTCTCTATCCCCGCGTTATGTTCTACTCGGAGAAGCGGGCAGCCCAGCGCGGCCCGGACGAGACCGAGCTGCAGGTGCGAATTCCCTTGCCTGAGCCATTCTGCGTCGAGTTGCATGGCGACGTCATCGATAGGACTGAGCGGGGCGTTGGGTTCATCACGGCGGGGGATGGGCCGTTGTTGCTTGCTGGGACCCCTCTCGAATCGATTCGCATCATGCGTGGTGAAGAATTGGTACACGAGGACCGGGGTGAAGTGCGACACGTGGCAAAGGTTAAAGGCGGCCTGCGGGTCGGGGTGCAATTCGGCCTAGGGCGCAGGAGTCTGCGAATCATTGAGCCACCGCGGTTCGTCATGGCGGCCGCCACGGAGAAACCGCGGCAGCGATCGTTGGCCAATGGCGCGCCTGCCGGTGATTCTGTCCGCAAGGAGCCAGACGTTGTCCGCTTTGAAAACAACCGCGGAGAGGAGATTGTCGCACTTCTCAACACCTCGATGCCGCTGGGAGATGAGGCTGTTCCGGTCGTTCTCGTGCCGCCAGCCTTTGGCAAAACAAAAGAAACCCTTTTTGCTCTCGCGATGACTGTGGTGTCCACCTTTGCGCGCATGGGTAAACCGGTTGCCGTGCTTCGGTGGGACGGTGTGCGCCGAAAAGGGGAGTCTTTCAAGGAGGCCGATGCTGCCGAGCCTCCCTACGAGATGATCCACGCATGCATCAGCCAGGGTGCCGACGACACCATAGCGACATTGGATTGGCTTGACGCGAATCCGCGGTTGAAAGCGAGCCACGTGACTTTGGTTTCGTTTTCCTTGTCGTCATTGGAGTCGCGATTGATGCTTCGCAATGAGCAACAACGGCAACGGATCGATTATTGGATTCCTTGCATGGGGACACCCGAGCTTCGGTATTTGCTCAGTCGTGTCAACTGCGGTCTCGACCTGTTGGAGCAGCACCAACTGGGCATGCAAATGGGCTTGATCTCTGTGCTCGGCAACCTTGTGAATGTCGACAAATACATGGCCGACGGCATCGCCAATCGTGTTGCCACCCTCGACCAAGCTCGCGCGGACATGGGATTGATCGACATTCCCATTACCTGGATCTATGGCGAGCACGACCATTGGGTACGCCACGACTTCATTCGCGATGTCATGGGGGTCGATGCGAAGGCACCCAGGGAGCTCATCTCTCTACCCTTGGGGCACAATGCGCGCACATCGGAGCAAGCCCTCAAACTCTTTGGCACCATTGCCTCCGCCGTGTTCAAGTCGAGCAACAACGCGGAAGCGGAGGCTGTCATCCCCGCGCCCGAGGATCTCGAATATGTACGCCGAGCTGAACGGGAACGCCTACCGGTGCGCACCGAAGGAAAGCGCGAAGACTACTGGCGTCGCTATCTCGTCGGCGAAGAGGATCTCATCGGTTTCGATGTCTTGATGCTCGCAGACGACTACAAAATTCTGATGCGCGATCAGGAGCAGCAGCTCGAGCTGCGACCGACGGACAGGTTTTTGGATCTCGGTGGTGGAACGGGAAATTTTGTCGACCATCTGCTCGACGGTGACAGCGTTCTGCCCCAGGAAATATGCCTCGGCGATTTGATCCCCGAGGCGTTACATCAGGCTTCAAGGAAGCTCAGCACGCGTTTGGATGCGGCGTCCTATTCTGGAGTCTTCAGTACCTCGTGCGTTGATATTGAAATGAATCGCTACCTTCCCATCACCCGCTTCCTGTGCGGTGAGCTTCACAGTGTGACGTCGCTAGGCGACAAGATTGAAGGCATCACTGTGAGCGCCATCCATGAGATCGCAGACAACTACTCGCAGCGCTTGCATGCGATCATCCGGGGCGCGGCGGTGACGGCAAAGGACGAGTCCTGGCTCAAACGGCAGTTTGGGCTCTCGGCGGTGCGGACTGTACTCGATCTCAATGCTGCCAGTCGTTACGTAGGCCTTGGGGAAGCTCCGCGCAAATATCGAACCCTCCGGTTCTCGCCCGACAAGGAGGGTGGTTTGAGGTTACCGTTCGCATCAGGAGCATACGACAAGATTCTGATGAGCCTCGTTCTCTCCTATGTCTTCAACCCGGTGGAAACTCTCATCGAGTTGCGTCGTGTTCTCGCACCGGGCGGGCGTTTGGTGTTGTCGACGCTCTACCCAGATGCCGATGCGTCGGGTTTGTTCACTCGGTTGGCGGAGAAGATTGAGGGCATGGGCGACGATGACCTACCCGATGGTTGGAGCCGCTCTTTCGTGCTGAAGTCGATTCGCAGTTTTCTCAACGACGCGCAGGCGTTGGTGGAGCTTGGTGAGGCCGGTGCCTTCGAGTTCTTTGAGCAGGCACGCCTGCAGGCCCTGTTGGATGATGCCGGCTACGATGTCATTTCCACTGTCGATTCCTTTGGCTCGCCGGCCCAAGGCTATGTCTGTGTTGCAACCCCAAGAGAGGGCGCATGACCGAATCATCCGATTTCAGTCGTCAATTCGATCGAGAATACGATCTGCACGGGCGCGTGACGATCGCCACCCAACTGAGCATTCTCTTTTATCCGTCGTTTGGCATTCTTGATGCTGTCATTGCGCCAGAGTGGTTGGGCCCGTTTCTCCTGGTGCGTTTGGCCGTAGTGATCAGCAATGTCGCCGTTCTGGCCGTGCTTCACTTCAACAAAACACAGCAAGTCGCTCGCTACTGCGGCATGGCGGTGATGATTCTCGATGCGCTGGGGATTGCTCTAATGGTGCAATTGCTTGGCGGATTCATGAGCAGCTACTACCAAGGATTTACGCTCATCATCATTTGCATGCTCGCCGTTTTGCCCTGGGGCGCTCGCGAGACCCTCATTGTCTCCGCGGTGATCTTTTTGAGCTACATTGTGCCATCGGTGTGGGCGATAGATCGCGGTGTTCTGCAATGGCGGGTGGTCGTCAACAATACGTTCTTTCTCGGAAGCATCATCGCCGTCTGCGTCATCGCATCTCATCTGATGTACAATGTGCGCTGTCGTGCCTTGCGCGTTCGGACGCGGCTCGAGGAAACGGCCAAGGAGCTCGAGCAGAGCAATCAACGGTTGGTGAGCCTCGACGAGCTCAAGACCCAGTTCTTCGCCAATGTCAACCACGAGCTCAGGACACCTCTGACTCTTCTACTCGCGCCGCTCGGTGCCATGCTTCACGGAACGGGCGTTGCATTGTCTACGCAGATGCGAGAGCACCTCACCGCGATGCAGCGCAATGGTCTGAAACTTCTCAAGCTCATTAACGATCTTCTTGATCTGACGAAGCTCGAGGAAGGCAAGACCCGTATTCGCGTGTCGCCCTTCGACCTCGTGGCGTTTTGTCGGAACATCGTGGAGGCGGTCCGGCCGTTGGCTGTGGAACGACGGGTCGCGCTGCGCTTGGATTGTTCTGCAACGGAGATCGAAGTCTTTGGTGACACCGAGCAGCTCGACAAGGTTGTTTTGAACCTCCTCTCGAACGCCCTCAAGTTCACCCCGGCCGGGGGAGAAGTGCGCGTTGTCGTCGCGAAAAGTGCGGACGGACCCCGGGTCGAGGTGAGGGACAATGGCGAAGGCATTCCAGAGGGCATGCTGAAGATTATTTTTGACAGGTTTGCCCAGGTGGACGGATCAAAGAGCCGACGTCACGACGGCACGGGCATTGGGCTTAGCTTGGTCAAAGAGATTGTCGAGCTCCACGGCGGTCAGGTGTGGGCCGACAGCAAGCTCGGAGAAGGTGCCAGCTTCATTGTTCAGTTCCAAGCAGGGGAGGCGCACATTGCCGACGAAGTGCGGGAGCGTCGAAGTCGTAACCGCGAGGTTGCCGTCGACCGGCGTGAGGGGGCATGCGAAACCGAGAAACTCCGAGACGTCGTGCGAGGAATCCCTTCACTGCAACTCGCTGGCTTCGAGCGACGTGGGCGTGAGCCCGCATCTTCGATCTCCGGCACCGATGCTAACACCCGAGTTCATGAGCACACCCTGTTGGTCATCGATGACAACCCTGATGTTTTGCAATTGATGCGTTTTTTGTTGCAGGACGAATACAACATCGTTACCGAGTCCTCGGCAGAGAGCGGTCTCGCCCTGGTCCGCAACGAGGTGGCCGATTTGGTAATCAGTGACGTCATGATGCCAGGCATGGATGGGCATGAGTTGTGCAAACGCATCAAGGAGAGCGAAGAAACCAGGCAAATTCCCGTGATTCTTGTAACTGCCCGGGCAGGACCGGAGGGGATCACCCAGGGCATCGACTCCGGCGCTGACGACTATCTCCCCAAACCCTTCGACCCGCCGGAGCTGCTGGCAAGGGTGCGTTCATTGCTACGCATGCGCAAAGCCGAGGCCGATCTGGTTCGGCTCAATCGCAATCTCAAGGCTCGTGCTGACGATTTGGTGGACAGGCAACGGTCGTTGTTCTTGTCGACCGTGCGTTGTCTAATATCGGCCCTTGAAGCCAAGGATCAGTACACCCGCAACCATTCCGTGCGCGTGACCGAGTACGCAATGGCCCTGGCTCGCAGGATGAATTTTGGGGAGCGAGATTTGCGGGATCTGGAGCTCGCGGCCCTTCTGCACGACGTCGGCAAGATCGGTGTTCCCGAGACGGTTTTGCACAAGCCTGGGAAGCTCACGTCGGAGGAGTTCGCGTTGATCAAGATGCACTCCGCCAAGGGGGCAGAGATCGTGCAACAGATCTCAGAGATCGGTGCCGTGGCACCGGCGGTGCGAGCGCATCATGAGCGTTACGACGGTACCGGATATCCGGACGGTTTGCGCAAGGTGGACATCCCGATTGGCGCGCGCGTGATGGCGGTGGCGGACACATACGATGCCATGACTTCTGATCGGCCCTATCGCCAGGGATTGTCACACAGTGCTGCAATGAAAGAGATTGTTCGCCACTCGGGAGGGCAGTTCGATCCGGAGGTCGTCGAGAGCTTCCTTGCTTTGGAGGATTGGTTCCGGACGACCCGCAATTCTGAAAATTGTGCATTGCCTCTCACATCCGCCTGACACGCCGTATTGAGTGGGTGACTCGCGTGACTCAGATCTTCCGAGTGACGACGGCGGGTGCGAAGCCGCACCGGTGCTGCAGAGGCATGGTCTGAAATCCGACGCCGTCGAATCGCTATTGATGATCGCTGGTAGGCACCTGAGCGAAATAGGCTTCCTCGAATACGGTTGCCAGATCATTGGCTGACATCCAAAACACCCCATCGTTGATGCCATCACCCGCCGGCTCCCCAAAGCCCCAGGGGTTGCGGAGGATAAAATACAGCTTGCCGTCTTGTTCCGTGTATCCGAGGAGCGAGTAGGCGTGTTCCACTTCAATGCCGGCTGGCATCGGATGTTGTGGATCACTCTGGCTGACGACGCACGGCTGACGGGCGTCAACAACCCGTCGGAGCCGCTCAATGACATCGTCACGGCCGTCAAATTTCACGACGTCGCAGGGAGTCCCCGTCAACAACGACAATACGAACCAAGATGTGCCTCCCTCGATGGCTGCGTATCCTCCAGACATTGCTGCGAAGGCCTTCTCGACAATGGCGAACCACATTGACGACTTCGTTGTCTCCCCCCACGCTGGAGATAAATGGCCGAAGACGGTATCACCGCTCGCCGTTACGAAGAGTCGGCCATCAACGAGAACGGGTAGCTCGCAGAAGCCAGGGGCATCAGGAGCTGGCACGCGAAACCGTACGGTGTAGGTTCCGTCTTCGTTGTCGGTGATCATTTTGGCGAGTAATTCTGGCCGGCAATTTGCAAGTGACGCGCAGCTTGCACAGAAGGGACAATTGCCAAACAGAAGTCGTTGTTGCACATCAACAGCCGCGACTCCATTGACCATGAGATCTGCAGCGACGCGTTTTAACCCGTAGACACGACTCATACTTTTGGGTCGCGGCGCCGGTAGCTCGTCGAGCAGGCAAGGGTCGTACACTGTTTCGCCAAGCAGCGCCTTGCGCAGCTTGTCTCGATCCAAAGGCAACGACAACACGTCGGGTTTGAGTGGAGCATCTTCTCCCTGAGCGTTTACCGCTCGAGCGAACAGAGCCGTCAGGGACAAACCAGCAGATCCCAGCACGTTCGGATTCGCCCCGGCGTAGGCCGTGAAGTCTGCTGCAACCTTGGAGAGTTCGGCGTCTGGTGCCTCCAGGGATGCTGCGAGGGCGTGGGCTATCGCCCTGCCGGGGTCATCGTGTCCTTTGAGGCGCTCTATGAGTTGCGCGCCATAGGTGCTCTGGTAATCGGCCGCTGCGATTTCGCGGGCAAGATTGCCTTGAATTCCGAGGAGACCCTTACATCGCGCGTCTCTCACCAACCGCTCATAGACGAAAAACGCAGCGCAGGCATTTGTGTCGAGATCCTTGCCGTGCTCTCTGAAAAATGAGCGATACAAATCATAGACGGCATTGGCTGCCCTTGGATCTCCTTGGTTGGTACCGTCGAGAATTGCCTGTCGCATCGCGATCGCCGAAATAGGACGCGGTTGCTGAATCAGCTTCGCCAGCACTTGTCTTGTCTTTGCTTCGTCTCCCAGGCTCACCAGAGTGGGAGATGGAGGCGGCAACCCACGCGCTCGCGCCTGGCAGCTTTCAAAGAGAAGCTCCAGAGCACGTACTTTGCTGTCGAGATCATTCCAGAAGGCCTTGAAGAAGGGAATGAGATTGTCGAAAACGTTGTCGTCATCAATGAGCGAGCCGAGTGCCCGGCCGAGCTCCCGGAGACCAATCGGACGCGTTCCTGCCGCCAGCGATCGCAGACCATCTCGGTATCGCGGATCAGGAATGTCCAGATTCTCGAACGACGTCTCTGCCTTGCCATTGGGTTGGTGTAGTCCGGTCATCGCCTCTGGCGGATTCGCTTTTCTACCAACAACGAAATGGTCGCATTGTGCAACGCCGCCCGATGCAATCGTTGACGCGCTTTGTCGAATGTGGAAACCGGACTCTGCGGATAATGTTTGATCTTTCGCCGCCACCTCGACTGAGTGCTGCATTCGATAGACCGTAATCACAGGTTCGCCCATGGGACCTTGGTCCCACCACACGGCGCTCTCCACTCTTTCACCGATGTCGTGCCAGGTGAAATCTTGGGAGTTGAGACCCTTCTTTTCGATAGCCATTTTGAGGCCATCGACGAGAGCCTTTAGAGCTTTTCCAGCCATGTCGACCGGGGGCTGCTTGGGCAGCCGGCGATCTGGGCAGCGTACCGCCGCGGCCATCAACATGCTCGTGAAGCTGGCACCGTCAATCCGCAATCTTCTGCCGGCATCGAGATCCGCAATGAATCTCTCGTAAATCTTCTCCACATAATAGAAATCAACCTCT
This sequence comes from Deltaproteobacteria bacterium RIFOXYA12_FULL_58_15, assembly GCA_001798605.1. GTDB lineage: Bacteria > Myxococcota > XYA12-FULL-58-9 > XYA12-FULL-58-9 > XYA12-FULL-58-9 > XYA12-FULL-58-9. The sequence continues at coordinate 32,205 of MGST01000069.1, forward strand.
TCGGGCATGTCTCTGAAGAGGTCAAAAAGTCTTGATTTTGGGCCTGGGACCCATAGCTCGAGATCGACGCCGGCTTTTCTTGTGGCGTCGTTCGCATCAACTGCAAGCGTCTTACCAGTTGCACTTTCGTGAAGTCGTGAAACAGCCATAACTATTCTCATCAATACTGGTGCCGACCATAAATCATCAAAGACACACTAACAATATGCGAATCATAGAATCCGGCCCAAGTATTTGCAAACCTCAGGTTCGCCAACGACGTCGCTACCGAGTTATCCTGAAACGCACACCTGAGGCCGGTTTTGAATCCTGCCATGCCAACCCGAGGGACACGACAACCTCGATGGGACCACCGTCACCCGTGTGCCGTTCTTTGCGATCTATGTGGCAACGTCACAACGCGGTGACGACGCGATCGAGGATTTCCTCAGCCACTGCCACCTTCGAAAGCGCAGGCAAACGGGCGGCCGAGCCATCGCGTGAGATGATGGTGACGACATTGGTGTCGGTGCCGAACCCGGCGTCGGGTAGCGTGATGTCATTCGCAACAACAAGGTCGAGGTCTTTGGCCTCCAGTTTGGCTTTGGCCCTTTCATTGACGTCATGGGTCTCTGCGGCGAAACCCACAACGAAGCAGCCAGCCTTGCGGGGGGCGAGGGTCTTGAGAACGTCAACAGTGGGCTCGAGTGCGGCCTGAAAAGCTGCTGTCGGTTTTTTACTCTTTGTCGTTTGCCTGGAAGCTGGGGAGAAATCTCCCGGCGCTGCAGCCATGACTAAGATATCCGCATCTTGGAGGGCGTTTTGGCAAGCGGTGAGAAGCTCGGCAGTTGTCTCAATGCGATCGACGTGAACATCTGGGGGAGGAACGAGGTTACTCGGTCCCGTGATCAACACAACCTCTGCACCGCGCCGTCGTGCCACCCGCGCCACAGCGAACCCCATTTTCCCCGATGAAGGGTTGCTGATGAAACGCACAGGGTCAAAGTACTCGCGGGTGGGGCCGGCGGTGACGACGACCTTTTTGCCGTGCAGATCTTGGGACGTGAGTCGACCCAGTGCAGCCTCGAAAATGTCCTCGGGTTCGGCCATCCGCCCGACACCGGTTGCGCCCGAGGCGAGGCGTCCCGCCGTGGGCATGACGAACTGGGCACCACGCTCGCGCAGTGTCTCGACATTCTTCTGTGTAGCCGGATTGTTCCACATGCCGCTTTCCATAGCCGGCGCGACCAACCACGGCGCTTGAGTCGAAAGCGCGACGGCGGCGAGTGGATCGTCGGCACGGCCGAGAGCCAAGCGCGCGAGCAGGTCCGCGGTGGCTGGAGCGAGCACCAAGAGGTCGGCCCGGTGTGCGAGCTCGACATGATTGATTTCACCTGCCTCAGATGCCGACCACATATCGGTCACCGCTCGATTGCCGGTGAGAGCCGAGAAGGTGAGGGGGCCGACAAAGCGTGCCCCCGCCGCGGTGAGCATGGGCCACACGTGCGCCCTCGCTTCGACGAACAGTCGAGTGAGGTAAACGGCCTTGTAAGCGGCGATGCTTCCGGAAACTCCGAGGATGATGTGCTTTTTTTCGACCATGGGAAGGCTTATAGCTTAGGGGACGGCGGCTGTCGCCCGTTCCCAAGAAGCGAATCGTCGAGTTGCACATTGTCTGTTTGAAAAGTGCCGGCCTAGAGGCTAAGTAGCGCCGTCATGACCAGAGAGCTCTCCAAGACCTACGATCCCAAGGAAATCCAACCTATTGTGGTGCAGCGCTGGATAGACGCCAACGCCTTTGCCGCTGTGCCCGACGAGCGGAAGGAGCGCTACGTCATCATGATGCCGCTGCCCAATGTAACTGGGGCGCTGCATATGGGGCATGCCATGGACAATGTCATGCAGGATCTTCTGGTTCGATGGCATCGGATGCAAGGGCACAACACCCTATGGCAACCGGGTACGGATCATGCCGGCATTGCAACACAGGCCGTTGTCGAGAAAAGGCTGTTCGAGCTCGAAGGCAAGACGCGGCACGACATTGGCCGGGAGGCTCTGGTCGAGCGGATCTGGCACTGGAAGGACGAGTACCAAGCACGCATCGTTCGCCAGCAACAGGAGATGGGATGCTCCTGCGATTGGAAGCGCCAGCGTTTCACCATGGACGCAGTGTGCAGCGCCGCTGTTCGCGAGTTGTTTTTCCGGCTGTTTCGAGACCGGCTCATCTATCGCGGTGATCGCTTGGTCAACTGGGATTGCCAGTTGCAGACGGCGGTCGCCGACGACGAGGTCTACCACGAGACCACCAAAGGGCACTTCTGGCATTTACGTTATCCCATCATCGATCCCGAGCCGGGAGAGCCCGAGTATGTGATCGTTGCGACCACGCGTCCCGAGACCATGCTGGGTGACACAGCCGTCGCTTGTCACCCCGATCCCAAGGGCGCTCTCAATGCGACGATTGCCGAGCAAGAAGAGAAGCTCGCGCAAGCGTCAGCCAAGGACAGAGACGCCATCGCGGCGGAGGTCGGGCAGCTACAAGAGAGACAGAAATCAATGTTGCCCAAGCTCGAGCAACTGCGTGACATGGCGCGGGCGGGCCGAAAGGTGCGTCTGCCATTGCTCGGTCGGGAGATGCCGCTCATTTTGGACGAGTGGGCGAAGCCTGCGCTCGGCTCAGGTTGCGTGAAGATCACCCCAGCCCACGACCCCAACGACTACGATGTTTGGGGGCGCCACCCCGACATAGGTGTCATCAACATTTTGAAATCAAACGGCGAGCTCAACGATAACGCAGGCCCCTACGCGGGTATGGATAGATTCGCAGCGCGTGCAAAGGTTGTCGCCGATCTCGACGTGCAAAGGCTCCTCGAGGCAGTCGAAGACCGGGATGTCGAGATTGGTTACTCCGATCGCTCCAAGACCGCGATTGAGCCCTATCTGTCCAAGCAATGGTTCGTGCGCATGGGCGATGTCGAGGGCGGCGTCGTGCTGGCCAAGGGCACTGCCAATGAGATGACATCCCCCGGTTTGGCGCAGGCGGCCATTGATGCGGTGAAAGACGACTGGAGCACCAGGAGCGGTAGACGCCTGACCTTTCATCCGGCGCGCTACCGCATGGGTTACGTCAACTGGTTGGCAGAAAAACGGGACTGGTGCATCAGCCGGCAACTGTGGTGGGGACACCGTATTCCCGTTTGGACCGCAGAGCCTGCCAACATGGCAGCGCTGGAGACGATGCTCGCAGCGATGCCGAACGACGACGACCTTTGGGTGTGGGTCGCGGACTCCGACGGCAACCAATACGAGTCAGCTCAGGCCCTTCAGCTAGCTAAGAACGGCGCAGTTTCATTGGAAGTGCAGGCCTGCTCGCGAAATCTCGAGTGTGACGCGAAACATGCAGCCGCCTTGGAGAAGGCGGGCCTCGTGCACGACCCCGACGTTCTCGACACCTGGTTCTCGAGCGCCCTGTGGCCGTCCTCGACTCTCGGTTGGCCAAACCCCGAGACCGCGCCGATAGGGGAGGGCCAAAGTCCTTTAGGGACTGACGGCGATATCCCCGATGCGTTCTCCTATTATTATCCAGGCTCGTGCTTGGTCACTGCCCGCGACATCATCACGTTGTGGGTGGCGCGGATGTTGATTGCTGGGCTCTACAATCACGGCGAGGTGCCATTTACTGACTGCTTTGTGCACGCCAAAATTCTTGACGGGCGCGGTGTCACCATGTCGAAGACCAAGGGCAACGGTATCGATCCCGTCGACATCATCGAACGCTACGGTGCCGACGCCATGCGCTACCTCATCTGCGACATGGAGACCGGTATGCAGGATGTGCGCCTGCCGGTGCAGGCCACGTGCCCAACCTGCAATGAACAGGTCGAGCTCACTGACGCCAAGCACGGCAGCACCATTTACACTTACCTCTGTACATCGTGCAAAGCCGAGTTCGACGTGCTCGGTACCATGGCAACCGTGCCACCGGCCAAGGTGATCTCCGACCGTTTCGAAGTTGGTAAGAATTTCTGCAACAAGTTGTGGAACGCGGCCCGCTTTGCCTTGATGAACTTAGGTGAGCATGAATATCAGCCGCTCGACTGGACAGAGCTTGCTGGCGAGGATCGCTGGATTCTTTCACGCCTGACTCGCACAATCGGCGAGGTGACGGGTCATCTCGAGAGCTATCGCCCCTCGGCTGCCATCGGCGCTGCTCGCGAGTTCTTTTGGGGTGAGCTGTGCGACTGGTATCTCGAGTTCATCAAGCCGCGCATGCGTGATGATGCTCAGGCACCGATAGCGCGGCAGGTTCTCTCCGTCGCTCTCGACCAGATCCTGCGACTGTTGCATCCGTTTGTCCCTTTTATCACCGAAGCTCTTTGGTCCTATCTCAATGAACAGGTGCCAAGACGCGGCATTACCGGAGAACTGCCGAGCTCGGAATTGTGCATCAATGCGCTGTGGCCAAAACAACACGCAGACTGGCAGGATAACGCGCTGGAGGCCGAGATCACTGAGATTCAAACGGTCATCAGTCGATTGCGTGAACTGCGCTCTCGCCATGATATTCCGCCACGCAAGGAACTGCCGGCGGTGATCAAGGCGGCCGGTGTTGCCCTCGAGACGTTGGAGCGACACCGCCACCTCATCATCGACCAG
>MGST01000069.1:37021-48096 GCA_001798605.1 Deltaproteobacteria bacterium RIFOXYA12_FULL_58_15
CGAGAACCCCAAGTTTGTTGACAATGCCCCCAAGGAAATAGTCGACCTCGAGCGACAAAGAATCACGGAGCAGCAGTCGCAACTCGCGGTGCTACAGAAGAACCTCGAAGCGCTCGATTGAACATTACGCAGATCTCCAGCGAGCTGGAGATGCCTCTTGCTCTCGGTGGATCCGTGGTGCATGAATGACAGGTGGCTCATCGGACTTCAACTGCAGGTTCGGCAGGCGGACGCAGGTCTCGTCTTTCTGGGCAGGAGCAAACACGCGCATTGATGCGGTGGATTGGTGTTGGGGTGCTAGGCGCCGTGCGTGCAGTGGCGGGGTTCGGTATCGGTTTCTCGGCGCTGGCATTGTGTGCTTACGGAGTTTTTCGGGATCCGGGCCGCACCGGCACACCACAACTGTTGGCCCTTGCGGGACTTGCAGTGCTCCTGCTCGCCCGCCTGTTCGAGCGTTTGCAGCGTAACCAAGTCCAGCCTAAGTCTGCAGTTTGGGCGAATCTCGAGCTCGGGACGTTGTTTGTGTCTGCGGCCTTTGTGGTTATCGAGATTACCGGCGGACCCTCCGGGTTGCTCTATCCGCTCATCTTTGCGTTGGTCGCTTTTCTCGTGGCGTTCCATGGGTGGGGGCAGAGCGTCTACTTCATGCTTCTCATTCTCGGGGTGGAGGCGGCGACCTGGTATCTTCAACCGCAACCCAATGGCTGGCGTCTATTTGCATCCCATACATCATTTAATCTCCTGTTTGGTTTTCTCTACGCCTTGTTTCTACGCACCGAGATTTCCCAGGGGCGTCGTCGATTGCGCACAGAGATCGATGCTCGGTTGAGTGAGATCTCTGCCGAGGCCACCGACTTTCGTCTGACCTCTGGACTGAGCCTCGAGAGTCGCGATCTCTCACCTGAGGAGTTGCTGCGTCGTCGTACGGTGGGATCGGTGCAAGCGATCCACGATTCTCTGTACAACGTTCTGGAAGTTGCGGAGCGGGCGTTGAAGCCATTCACAGTGGCGCTGTTGTGGTTGGACAGTAGCGATCGTCATATGCGGGTCAAAGAGCTCCGCTCTCAGTCGGATGCCATCGTCGAAAAACCGATTGCTGCGGGTGAGGGACTTCTTGGGGCGATCACCAAACGTGGTGAGCCGTTACTGTTGACCAACTTGAAGCCTGGGCATTCCGGATTGGTCTACTATTCAAAGAGCGAGCCCATCACGGATTTTGTCGGCGTGCCAGTCCTCGAAGGAAAGAATCTGCGCGGGGTACTCATAGCCGACCGCAAAGAGGGGGTGGCCTTCGACGACTCCGATGTGGCGGTGATGTGCACGATCGCTGAGGAGATCACTCGAGCGGTGCAGGTCGAGCGCATTTTTTCCGAGATGGATCGGGAGAAGTATCAAAAAGAGCGATTCTATCAGGCGAGTCGCGATTTCAACACAGCACGGACCATCGATCAGGTTGCTGAGGTTGCCATCAAGGCCGCCCGTCGCGTCGCCAATTCTGAGCTTGCGGCGGTGGCCGTGGCCACCGAAGAGGAAGGTATCCTCTACATCAAAGCTGCGGAGTGGGAAGGGCATCCAGAGATCAAAAAGCTGCTGGGGGTGAAGTTTCACGCCGAGAGTGGATTGGTCGGCGCAGCCATCAAGGCCAAGCACCCATTGCCCCACGGTACAGTCCGGGCGTCATCGCAACCGGTGTTTGCTCCCGACCTCGATGTGAATGTAGAGGCGGTCAAGGTTCTGCCGCTGTGGTGGAAGGACCGAGGCGTGGGTGCATTGGTCCTCGGCAGCGCGCATGCCAGCTTTCTGACCGCCGACCTTCTCGATATGCTACGAGTCATTGCAGATCACGCTGCCATCGCCATTGCCAACGCGCAAATGAATGAACGGGTCGAGCGCATGGCGACCACAGATGGATTGAGCGGGCTCATCAACCATCGGCATTTCCAACACCTTTTCGATGGAGTGATGTTGCGGGCCGAGCGATACACCCGTCAGGTATCATTGATTTTGACTGACATTGACCATTTCAAATCAGTCAACGATACCTACGGCCACCCCGTCGGCGATGTCGTCCTGAAACGCATTTCTGCGATTATCGCTGAGAGCGCTAGACGCACCGATATTGCCGCCCGTTATGGTGGCGAGGAATTCGCAGTCTTGATGGAAGAGACGGGATCACGTGGAGCATTGCAGATCGCCGAGCGGATTCGACAATCGGTCGAAGCTGAAGTTTTCCGGTGCGAGCACGGCACGTTCCGGTGTACGTTGTCACTTGGGATCGCGACATTCCCAGCAGATGGACCGAACAAGGCCAAGATCACTGAGTGTGCCGATCAGGCGTTGTACAAAGCAAAGAGCTCGGGAAGGAATCAAACAGTGATGTCGGGTGCGCCAAGAGCAAAAATTGCGGGAGGCCAGTGAATGGTTGAATCAGCCGAATCGAAGAAGATCTTCGTTCTCGATACCAACGTGATTCTCCACGACCCCAATTCGTTGTTTGCCTTTGAGGACAACGAGGTCGTCATACCCATCTACGTCATCGAGGAAATTGACCACTTCAAAAAGGACCTCTCCGAACTCGGCCGCAATGCGCGCGAAGCCGCCCGTATTCTCGACGGATTGCGTGTCGATGGCAGTCTCACCCGTGGTGTAGCGACCAACGGTGGCGGCACGGTGAGGGTCGCGATCACCAATCGCGATCTTCCACCGGAGTTTTGCTATGGTGATGCGGCGGACAATAAGATCGTCGCCACCGCTCTGAATTGCGCTGAGCTCAGCGATGGGCGCGAGGTGACCTTCGTCACCAAAGACGTGAACCTTCGCATTCGTGCTGACGCCTTGGGACTCAGGGTTGAAGACTTTGACTCGGAACGTACAGACATCAGTGAGTTGTATTCGGGCGTAGCAGAGATTGAGCTGCCCGGCGAAAGCATCGATAAGTTTTATCGGGACGGCAGGCTCTCGTTGCCCGACCCCTACTACTACCCGAACCAGTTTGCATTTCTCAAAGACATCGCAAACCCGGCGCACACCGCGCTCGGCAAGCTCAATCTTGATGCGGAGACAGTTGAGCCGTTAATTCAGGTCAAGGAAGCCGTTTGGGGAATTCGTCCACGCAATCGCGAGCAGTGCTTTGCCATTGACGTCTTGATGAATGACAACATCAAGCTGGTGACCTTGGTGGGCAAAGCGGGCACAGGCAAGACCTTGCTCGCAATCGCCGCAGGCTTGCACAAGGTTACCGAAGAGAGCATCTATCAGCGGCTGCTCATTTCACGGCCCATTTTCCCACTCGGTCGCGACATTGGTTACCTACCCGGCGATATTGAGGAGAAGATGATGCCCTGGATGCAGCCGATCTTCGACAATGTCGAGCTCTTGATGGGTGCCTCCCGCTCGGAGCGTCGCCGCGGTCGCAGCTACCAGGAACTCATGGACATGGGCATCTTGGAGATTGAGCCACTCACCTACATCCGTGGCCGCAGCATTCCCAACCAGGTGATCATTGTGGATGAGGCACAGAACCTGACGCCTCACGAGGTCAAAACGATTATCTCGCGAGCGGGCGACAACACGAAATTTATTCTCACGGGCGACCCGTACCAAATTGACAATCCCTACGTCGACTCCACCAACAATGGTTTGGTCCACATCGTCAACCACTTCAAGTCGGAACGGATTGCCGGGCACATCACCCTGATGAAGGGCGAACGTTCAGATCTGGCGGAGCTCGCGGCAAACCTCCTGTAGCGGTGGGGTCTACTCGACGCGAAAGGGTGCGCTCTCGATAGGGGCACCGCGTACTGCGATTCGCAGGGAACTATGGGACGGCGTCACCATGACGCTGTCATCGGTTGCGATGGTGATGATACCGATTTGCGGCAATTTCAGCGCGGTGTAGGCGCAAGCGGACATCAAAGACAACGCCATCAGGGTACACACCAGCGCCACCGCAAAACGGTGGCGCTCCGCGACTGCCACAACGGCAAACAACAGAGCGAGTAGAATTGCGGCGGAGGTTCCGGTCTTGGCATCGATACGCCGCAGGGCGACGACGAAAGTGGTCGTGGTGGCGGGCAGAAGAGTGTGGCCGACCTCGAATAGGATCTCTGCGTTGGTCACGGTGGCTGTGGCAAGTGGAGTGTCACCGTCGATGCCGTCACCGTCGGGATCAATGAACAGGGATGCCTCGAGGGAGGTCGTCCCAGTGAGGCCGAGGCGCAGGGTGTCGAGGGTGCCGCCGATGGCCTCGGTGGTGAGATCGATGTGCATCACGGCCGTGGGTAACGCACCTTTGACGACGGCGGTGTCTGGGCTCTCCACACCGAGACTCACCACAGCGCCACTGTACCAACATGAGGAATCGTCGCCACATGGACCGTCGGTGCCGCAACTCGTTGGGCTGTACATGCAACGGCGCTCGGCGTTGCAGCGGTCAAAGGTACAGGGATTTTCATCGAAACAGTCGGCGTCGGTGACGCAGCAGTGAGCGATGGCTTCGTTCTGGCAGGCACCTGCGACACAGGAATCAATTGTGCATGGGTTCTGGTCATTGCAGTCAGACTCGCTGCTGCAACAATCGGCTCTGGCCTCCAACATGCAGTTGTTGCCAACGCAAGAAGGGGAAAGGCAGGTGGTCGACGGGCAGTCGGACACGTCGGTGCAGCAACCCGTGATGTAGGAAACGGAACAACCCGGCGGGGTGATAAAGGGATTGCAGACCGCCACTTCGCACAGAGCGCCCGTGGCACAGCTATCCATATTGACATCTTCGTCGAGGAAACCATCGCAGTCATCGTCCACACTGTCGCAAGTGGCATCATCTACGGCGAGCGCCGGGGCGGGCTGACATGTGTCGACCTTCTCCCCGTCAGCCGTGCAGGTCAGGACGCCCGTTGCGGCACATGGCCCCTTGCCGCAGACGGTCTCGCTTTCGCTAAAATTCTCATCGGTGACGCCATTGCAGTTGTCGTCGACGCTGTCGCAGGTGGTGTCATCCTCGAATGCTGGCACCAGGGGGACACAGGGGTTTTCGATACGGCCCAGGTTGCACACGAGCGAAGTGGTCACCTTGCAGGCACCCACGCCGCAGCTCACGGCGTCCCCCACAAAACCTTCGTCAAAGGCGCCGTCGCAATTCTCGTCGATGCCATTGCAGTTAATATCATTGCTGTCAGGGCTGGAAATCGTGCAGGTGGTGGTGCGCAGGTGAACATCGTTCGCTCGTCCGGAGATCCCGCCCCATACCCAATGGGACCAACCTTGGGGATGACCCATGGCAGGGTCATACAGGAGCCGCGCGCGCCAATGGTAGGGCGTCTTTTCCTCGAGGAAACCGATGGCTGTCTCGACGGCGTCGGTGGATGGTGCGAAAGGCCGACCGGTGAGCAGATTCTTGCCGTCAAATGGCACACCGTGAACTTTGACCTCTGCTTGCACAACGGCACGGCTGCGTCCAAAAGGCGTCGCGCCCGACATAAGCAGGGTGAAGCCATTGCTCACGTCAGTGATCCCCTCGGGGGCGATCGGGGTTGCCAGTTGACGGGTTGATGGCACGGCCAGTAGCGGCCGGCCGGCTTCGGAGTTTTTGGTGTCGTTGCCCCAGTATACGAAGAAACTGCCACCGGTGAGGGAAGAGGGGTGTTCTGGTGCGCCAATGAGGAGATCGCCGTATCCATCACCATTGAAATCCCCGCTCGAGAGTGTGATCCCAAAGAACGGATCGGGCACAATCGGCTCGATGTCGCGGAGGTGGCCCAGGCTGCAACCACGTTGACCGAGGTAGAGAGCCACGCGGCCGCTTGTTGATGTGCTGAGATCGCCGATGACAACGTCCCCGAGGCCATCGCCGTTGACGTCGCCGGCTGATGCCAACGATCGGCCGAAGTAGCTCCCGTTTGTGACCACCGGCTCGATGCCAATTAGATCGAGGCTCGAGCCACACACGAGAAAGACGCCACCCGCAGAGTTCCCCTGGCTTACGAGAAAATCTGCGCGGCCATCGCCGTCAACGTCGCCTGCCGCCGCCACTCTGCGGCCAAATCGGATCCCCGCGGATGGGCCGGTGATCATGTGGGTGCGGGCGAGATCGGTCCCCTCGCTACTGCCATGGTAGATGGACACAGCACCAGCGTCTTCGCCGTTCTGATCATTCGAGGGATCGCCGATGACGAGGTCACCGAATCCGTCGTTGTCCAAATCCCCGACAGACGCGACGCTGATTCCGAACAGGTTGCCGGCACCTGGGGCGGTGAGCGGAACGAACAAGTCTGATCCAGTTCCCAGGGTGGCTCCGAGGTAGAGACGTGCCAAACCAGTCGAACCATCAGAGGAAGGCACCCCAACGACGATGTCGGACAAGCCGTCACCGGTGAGCTCGCCGCCAGCCACCGCTGTACCAAATCCGGGCACGCCCGGATCGATGGTCAGGGGAGAGTCGGCAAGTCCGTTTGAGCCGCCATAATAGATGTGTACTTGCCCGGCATCTGATGCAGGCACCCCGACCAGGACGTCGCTGTATCCATCGCCGTTGGTATCGCCCGCTGTGGCGACCGTCCAGGCGCCCGCAAGGCCAGGATTGATGTTGGGGCCATGGCGCAAAGAGCCCGAGAGACCAAAAAAGATTTGCGCAGATGGGTCCACACCGGCGGACTCGTTTCCTGACGCACCCACAATGGCGTCATCGAAACCGTCGCCATTGATGTCGCCAGCCCCAGCCACAATGAAGCCCAGCGTCTCGTTGGTTACTCCCGAGACCGATGTTGCGTCGGTTCCGCTCGCGGATGCAGCGCCCATGTAGAGATAGACCCGTTTATCGCCTGGGGCTGACACCAAGACATCGCCGAATCCGTCGCCGTTGACGTCGCCAGCACCGGCGACGTTGGTGCCGAACTCCGAGTTCCCACTGCTCGTTGCAGCCTGGGTGTCCTCGCGGAAGCCATCGCTAGCACCGAAGATCATGGTGATGTGAGGCACAGAACTGGCAGTGCTGGGAGACCCGGCCACGACATCTGCGAAGCCATCGCCGTTGACGTCGCCGGCACAGGCAACTGAAGCCCCTAGGGTGTCTCCCGTTTCGCCTTGGATAATGATCGGCTCGCCCAGGCCTGTCGCGTTGCCAAAATACAGTACGGTTGCGCCGGCGGAACCAGCGTAGGCGGCAGCGCCGACAACGAGGTCGCTGTAGCCGTCACCGTTGAGGTCGCCTGCGGTGCTGACCGTGGCACCAAAGAGTGAACCGGCGGCACCGCTTTCGAGATCGAGGATTTGTGAGAGGTCGGCAGAGATGCCGTCGCCTGCACCTCGGAACAAATAGGCACGGCCCACATGGGCGTTCCCACGTTTGGCGCCAACAACGATGTCGCTGTACCCATCGGCATTGACATCCCCTGCGGAGGCGACAGCGAAGCCAAAACCGGCAAGGGCTTCGTTGGGCTGGTAGGTCCACACCTGTGGGAACTGCAATCCGTCCGTCGAGCCAAGGTAGACCCAGGCGCTGCCCTCGGCATCTTCCCCATCGCTGTATAAATGGGCACCGACGATGACATCGGCAAAGCCGTCGGCGTTGACATCGCCGGCTGATGCGACGGAGATGCCAAATCCAGCTTCGGGCGCGTCGGACCAGGCATGTGCCAGTTGCGGAGAGTTGGGACCGCCATAGAAGAGGTAGGCTTTTGCCTCGGTCGGGCCGTTGAGGGATGGCGCGCCCACGACGATGTCGCCGAATCCGTCGCCGTTGACGTCGCCGGCGTACGCAGTGGATGTGCCAAATCCCTCGGCGATCATATCGCTCAAATACTCCCAGTCGCCGGTGTCTCTCAAACCCGAGGCGGAGCCGTAGAAGACGACAACTCTACCTTGACCTGTATTGAAGGTGGGCTCGCCGATGATGATATCGGCGAATCCGTCACCGTTGAGATCTCCGGCGGTAGCGACAGATGCCGCCAGGTAGTTCATCGACCAGGGCTCTGGGGTGAGTAGTGGGTCGATGACGACAGGATAGATAGCCGCGGCATCATCGACGACCAATGCCAGGCCCTCTGCGGTTGGCTCCATCCAGGCTGGCAATGAGTCGCCCATGGCGTCCCGGGCTTCGAGCTCTGCATAACGGAAATGGTGCCCAAACGGGGGAACGAAGGTTGCGCTACGACTGTTGGCGGCCAGCATCACCCGTGCACCGGAGACCACCAGGGAAACACGCAGCAGCCCTGTGGTCGAAGGTTGGTGGACGTCGAAGCCGTGGGCCAGACCGTCCTTGCGATTCTCCCACCACTCGATCATGCCAGGCCCTTCGATCTCCAGTCGCTGTCCGCAGTGGGCGCCATCCGGAGTGTCGGACTGACAGCGACCGAGGGCGGGTGCGCCGCTTTGACCCAAGGCAGCGACGTGGATGCTGTTTTGCCTCTCGATCAGCATGCCCTGTTGTTGCCAACGAGCAGTCATCTGGTAGCGGTTGCTATGACCGGTGAAGCTGCCGGAGGTAGCAGCAAAAGGACGCTCAGAACCTTGGCCCGATTGGGGTGACGATATTGCGCCGAGGGGTGACTCTTGGACACCAGGGGCTGGCGCTTGGCAGCCGGCCCACAACATCGCGACCCACACTGGTGACGAGCGCATGTCAGGTCCTTTCTGATGACCCAAATATGCTATCAGGTTACGCCGGAATGGGCATGCTCAACGCAAGTCGTAGATCGAAAAGAGAGGTACGCCAGCGACCTTGTGTTGGGCGGCGAGCCGGTGGGTACGGTAGCGAGCTTGCAGTTCGGGGTACTCTTGCCAACGCCGCTCGTGGGTGAGGACCAAGAGGTCAGCGTTCTCGGGTGGGGCCCGCCGGATGTTCCGATGCAAGTCGCCGCTTTTTTGCCACCGGGCGAGGTAGGGCGTGTATTCCTTGGGGTTGGGTAGAAACGCCACGGAGCCACCGTTGGGCAGCAAGTCGTTGAGGGCTTTGGGGATCTCTGGGTAGGCGAGGTCATAATATTGCCGCTCGTATCCGGCGGCGACGGCGCCTCGCAGGCCGCCCGCGGGCTCGTTGTAGTAGGACAGCCAGGCTCCGTGATAGGCGAAGACGCCGAGCAGGCCAGGCAAGAGAAGGGCGACGGCGAGTCCCCCGCTCAACCACGGGCGCAGGTGGATTCTCTGAACGACCTTCTGGATTTCTTGTTGCAGCTCTGCGAAACCCAATCCGGCGAGGATGGCGATGAAGGGAAAGGCAGGAAGAAACAGCTTGACGCCGCCGTAGACTGGAACTCCTGGAAGTGAGACGGCGACGAGTTGCACCGTCCCTGTGATGGCCGCCAACACCGCAAATCGCGCGTTGGCGTTGTCGGCCAACGGATCATTGCCGGGGCATCGGAACGAGCGCATGCGGGCGGCGATGGCGCGGGCCGCAAGCCAAGCACCGAACGCAGCGAGCAGGAGAATGCACACGGGAACGGTGACCCCAGCCAATAGGGTGGGCGCGTACCACGGGGCGACCTCTTCGCTGTAGAGGACCCCGCGAAAGTAGAAGAGGATATTATAATGGTGCAGGTGGTATTGGAGGTACTGCTGCAATCGCGCCAGGGTGTCGAACCACATCCATGGCCACACGAGCCAAACAATCAGCGGTGAGACCAGAGTCATCCCCAAGATGACGACGGGAACCGAGCCGAGGCGCAAGCCCTGGGGCGTTCTTCTCGGCGGTGATAAGAGTAGCCAGTAAGCAAACAGGGCCACCAGGAAGAATGGCGCGTTGAGCTTAGTGCCGAGTGCGAGACCAAAGACGACAACGGTGGCGGCGATGATCGGCCAGCGAGGATTCTCGAGGCACTGCCAGAGGAGGGCAAAGGTGGCGACCGTGAGAGCCGCGACGGGTAGGTCGAGGGTCTCGACCTGACCGTCGAACAGAACCCGCGGCATTGTGGCGAGGGCAAAGGCGCCGAACAACCCCGGCCCAAGTCCGCGAATCCGACTGATGCACCAGAAGACCATGGCGACCATCATCGCCCACAGGAGAATGACGCCGAGGCGGCACGCCCGTACCTCATCGACCATGCCGGTGGAGCGGTGGAACACCAACCAGGTGGCGGCCATGGCATACTTGCCGACGGGAGGGTGCTCGTGGTTTTCGCGAAAGGCATGCTCGATGCCCGTGCGTGACCAGGCGTTGCTATCGAAGGTCAGGGCTGCTACCGCCCACTCGCCATACGCGGCGGCTGCCGGAACATAGAAGCGGGCGTCGTCAGTCCAGGGGACTCTGTTGTCGATGGTAATGCCGATCACCAAGAAGAAGAAAAAGACAATCGCGGCGGTGAGTAAGGGCCGACCCTCGGCATGGGCGGCGAGTCTATCACTGTGCGAAATAGCTTCAGGTGCGGTGCCTTCGACGGCAGGTGTAGACGGCGCCGCATCCTCGGTGGCAGGTGCAGACGGCGCCGCATCCTCGGCGGCAGGTGTACACTCGTCGTTCATGGCGTCCGTTTTTCCACAATCCGCAGGTTGATGCCGAGGTGGCGGCGACCGTCACGGAGAGCGCTCACCGTCAGTCGCACCTTGGCCTTGGTGCCGGGCTGTGTGGGCATGGCCATGCTAGCGATGCCACGGCTGTTAATGCGGTTGAGGGTTTGTTTGCCCATCCCATCCACCTCCAACAGCACCTGCACGGTCGCACCGTTGGGCGTGGAAACGGCGGCGTCGGCCAAGGCCGCGGAGACTTCGATGTGATCTGCCAACTCCCGCTCTCCGAGGTCGATGATGAGCTGGTGTTGTGCCACCGGATGGGCCCAAACCGCCGGCCAGTTTTGTCCCTCCACCGTGAGTGAGGTCGGCGCGACGTGATTCCACGGTGGCCTGCCGGGGCAGCTCCAGCCGCCGTCCGGTCGCCGCTTGTCACACTCGAGTGTTGTGCCGGTGCCTTCCAAGAGGAGGCGCACCTGTCCCAGATCGGCGCGTAAGTCAAAAACGACGCGGTCATCGGTCTCCCATAGGAAGGTGCCGATCTCCACCTCGTGGAAGCGCTTGCGCGGCTCGGCCAGGGCGGCACCGAGCTCCGGTGGGGTGCAAAAGCCGGCTGGCCCAATGACGGCGATGCGACTGTA
>MGST01000069.1:48105-57240 GCA_001798605.1 Deltaproteobacteria bacterium RIFOXYA12_FULL_58_15
GTCGGTCTTTTCGAAGGGAACGGCATCCGCTGCGCGTAGGGAGACAGGCAACCTCTGCAGGGCGCTCGCTTGCTCCGGGGGCCAAACGACGACGAACGACCCTGTGCTGCTGCTCTGCTCGAGATATGCCACGGCGGCGTCGAATCCTTCCAACTCCTGGAGAGGATTTGCCGGACAGTGCGAACCCACGAACCCCGCGGTTGCCAGAGTTGCTGTTGCGAGGGCCGCGCACAGCCTCGGCGCAGCACGCAGTATGGTGGATATTCTTTCCATCGGGTTCCAAACACCATACGTCACAAACTGGGGGACACAATACGAATTTGTGCTAGACGATCGGGTCATGACACGCGCATACGAACAATGGCTCAAAGAAGTCTATGGTCCGGCGGTGGCGGCAAAGGCGGAGCGCCGGTCCCCGTTCAGTACGACCAGCGGCATCGAACTCGATCCGGTCTACGCCGATGTCGACGACTCCGATTTGCCCGGGCAGTTCCCATACACACGCGGGGTGCATCCGACGATGTACCGCTCCCGCCTGTGGACCATGCGGCAATACGCAGGCTTTGGCGATGCGGCCGAGTCGAATCGCCGCTATCGTTATTTGTTGGAGCAGGGCCAGACAGGTTTGTCCGTGGCGTTCGATCTGCCGACGCAGATGGGCTACGATTCGGACTCTCCGCGCGCCCTCGGTGAGGTGGGCAAGGTCGGGGTGGCGATCGACAGTCTCGCAGACATGGAGGTGTTGCTCACCGGTATTCCTCTCGACGATGTTTCGGTGTCGATGACGATCAACTCGACGGCGAGCACTCTGCTCTGCATGGTTCTGGCCGTGGCTGAGCGCCAGGGGGTTCCCTTTGGCAAGCTGCGCGGCACCATTCAGAACGACATCCTCAAAGAGTACATTGCCCGCGGCACCTACATTTTTCCACCGCGGCCGTCGATGCGTTTGGTCACCGACATCTTTGCCTTCTGCAAGAGTGAGGTACCCAAGTGGAACACCATTTCGATTTCGGGTTATCACATTCGCGAAGCCGGCTCGACAGCGGCGCAGGAGATCGCCTTCACCTTGGCAGACGGCATGGCCTATGTGCAGGCGGCGATCGATGCTGGACTCGCTGTCGATGAGTTCGCGCCGCGCTTGGCGTTTTTTTTCAATGCCCACAACGATCTGATGGAGGAGGTCTCGAAGTTCCGGGCGGCGAGAAGGCTGTGGGCGACGTTGATGCGTGACCGCTTTGGCGCCAAAGATCCACGGTCGTTGATGCTGCGTTTTCATACTCAGACGGCGGGAAGTACGCTCACCGCGCAACAACCGGAGAACAACATCGTGCGGGTCACCATCCAAGCGTTGGCGGCGGTGCTTGGTGGGACCCAGAGCTTGCACACAAACTCGATGGATGAGGCGCTCGCGTTGCCCTCTGAGAAGTCTGCGACGATTGCCCTTCGAACACAGCAGATCTTGGCCCACGAGGCCGGCGTTGCCGACGTTGCCGATCCGTTGGGGGGCTCATACCTGATCGAGGCCATGACGGACCAATTGTACACATTGGCGCAAACCCTGATTGGTAGAATTGACGAGATGGGCGGCATGGTGGCCGCCATCGAGCAAGGTTTCCCACAACGGCAAATCCAGGACGCGTCTTACCGTGCGCAGCTGGCGATAGAGAGCCGTGAGCAGGTTGTCGTCGGCGTCAATGATTTTGTCGGCAAGGCGGCCCCGCCTGCTGATCTGTTGCGTCCCAACCCGGAAACCGAGGCGATCCAGAAGGCGCGACTCACCGCCGTCCGCAGCGGTCGCGACCAAACTGCCTGCGATAATGCTTTGCGTGTTCTGTCCAAAGCTGCACGCGGGGGCGACAACCTCATGCCCAAGATCCTCGACGCGGTCCGGGCCATGGCGACGGTGGGTGAGGTCTCAAACACGCTGCGTGAGGTGTTTGGCGAGCACCAGGAGATCCTCGCCTGAGCATTCTGATTTTCACAGCGAACTTCGTCGAAATGAAATCATCGAAAGCTTCGATTCTTGCGCGAATGCGGATAGCATCCCCCTGCAGGGTTGCATTGTGAGGTGTGGTTGAGATGCGAGCTCGGTTGGGAGAGCTGTTGGTGCAGGCGGGAGTTCTCTCCCGCAAACAGATCGAGGCAGCGCTGGAACATCAGCGCCACGCGGTCCGCCGTCCCAAGCTAGGTGAAGTGATTCTGCAGCTCGGTTTGACCACCGAGGATGTGATTCTGGATGTCCTGTCAAGGGCACTGCATCTGCCGGCGATTGATCTGATTCACACGACGCCCACACAGGAGGCACTGCGCACCGTCAGCGTCTCGGAGGCGTTTGCGAGCTTGATGATACCAGTGCGTCTGGAGCGCGAGGGGCATCGTCGCCGATTGGTTCTTGCCATGGCTGATCCCACCAACATTCAACTCATCGACAATCTGCAGTTCAAAACGGGTATGGTGGTGCGGCCGTTGGTGAGCACTGCGACCCAGGTGCGTCAGGCTATCGAGCAGCATTACAAGGTCCCGCACTCGCCCATGTCCGCAGCGGCAATGCCAGGCGGTGAAGCTGCAACCTGGGTTGGTGACGCTCCCGGGCGAGAATCGACCAGTGAAGTGGCCGCGGCCGAGCTTATCGTGGTTAGCGGTCCTGCAAAGGGACAAAGGCATTGGCTTAAGGCTGGCAAGTCCATCGATTTTGGCCGTGGGGAAAACGTCGAGGTGTCGATTCCTGGTGACATGCGGATGTCCCGTCGCCATTTCATTCTCGTTGATGCTGGCGACGCCATTGAATTGGTTGATCTTGGCGGCGTCAATGGCACTGTGCTCAACCAACAGAGAGTCAGACGTGCCGTTATCAAGAGCGGCGATTTCATCGGCGCTGGCGAGACGATCATCGAGGTCAGACTGCTCTCTCGCCGTTGACTGGTTTCGATTGGCTCACAAACCCAAGGTGATGATAGCCAGACCACTCGCGGCAACCACGCCGCCTGCCATGGTGTGTGCCCAGCGCTCGAGTGGTCCGAGGGGGAGTTTCTTGAGACCGGCTAGGGCAAAAGCGGTGGCCGCGAGCATGGTGGCGATGGTGACCACGGAGAAGACGACCGCCGTGACGATGGCCACGTCCCAGCGTCCGCGACTCGCCGGCACCAAGAACAGGGGGATGAGCGGTTCGCAAGGCCCAAGGACGAAAGCGATCATCAGTGTCCAGAAGGTCACGCTCGAGCCCGGCAGTTCCTCGCCATGTTGATGTGTGGCCGCGCCGTGGGTGTGTACGTGGACGTGTCCCCCATGGGGGTGGGGTTCGAGACCGCGTTCTTTCAGGGCGCGTCGAACACCCCAAACGCCGTAGGCGACGCCAAAGGCGATGAGCAGCCATGCGGCCCAGTCCCCGCGTCCGAGCTCTGTCGCTTCGATGCTGCCAATGCCCGCGCCGATGGCGAGACCGACGCCTCCGAGGGCAACAGAAGCGAGCACGTGTCCTAGACCACATGCAGCGGTCACGAGGAGCGTCCTGGCCCAACTCCAGTGCCTGGCTCGGGCCAACATGATAAATGGGAGGTAGTGATCAGGCCCCAGAAGCGTATGGGTGACGGCAACCCCGACAGCGGTCAGCAACAATGCGGCGGACAACTCATCCATGACCCACTCAGCCTAGCACATCTTTAAGTTCATGTTGCCATGAAGTCGAGACTAACCTGGCGATTATCGCCAGCGAAGAAGAGTCCGTTGTCTACGTCGACAACGAGGAGATCCGCGGGATGACGTGGAACGAACACTTCCCTTTCATCGGCGTGTTACGATATCGTAGTCAGATGGATCATCCTCCGCCAAAACCCGCACAACCCCAATCGGCGAGCCTGGAGCAGTTCAGGAGAGCTGCGTCCGAGGTTGATCGTACGCTGCTGCAGCTTAGTCTTCGGCGATCGCCGCGGGAGCGCTTGCGAGTCGCAACGCGCGCACAAAAGGCCTTGAGCAAGTTCCATCGTCATGCACCCGAGTGAGGCAGATCTCGACACCCTTCTCCACTCTCTTGTGGATGCGGGCGTGGAGTTCATCGTCGTAGGCGGGGCTGCTGCCATATTGCACGGCGCACCTACGGCTACACAAGATCTTGATATCGTTCACCGGCGTACGCCAGAGAACATTGACCGGTTGCTTGCAGTGCTGGAACGGCTCGACGCCTATTTTCGTGAGCCTGGAGAGCGGCGGCTGCGCCCGGCAAAGGACCATCTTGCCGGCGGGGGCCAGCTCAACCTTTCAACTGTCCTCGGACCCATTGATCCGCTCTGCCGGCTCCATGATGGCCGTGGTTTCGATGAACTCGCGCCGCATACCACCGTCTTTGAAGATGGTTCCATGCGCCTCCGGGTGCTCGACCTCGATACCCTGATCGAGATCAAGTCAGGGACTGGACGCGCCAAGGATCAACTTCTTGTGCCGGTGCTCCTGGCACTTCGGGATGAGCTTCGGAAGTAGGACGGCAAATGGATCCAGTTGCGATGCATGGAGCCATGGAGCCATGGAGGCGATAGCTGCATGTCAAACCCCATCAAAGACCACTTCAACCAACCCGCCGGGCTTGCTGGGACAACGCTCTCGTATGGTGTCCTTGGAGCCTGGATTGCCGGCTTCATTGCAGTCCCGGAGCACCGCGACATTCTTTGGCTGTTCTTCCCGTTTACAGGGCTGATTGCGATCATTGCAATCGCGGTGCGCGTCATCCGCCCGTTCAAGGGTCGTGAGGCCATCCCGCCATCGCAATGCCCAATATGTGGTGCGTCGAAGCCCACCGCGCCCGTGCGTTACCTCCAACTCACTGGGCTTGTCGTAGTCATGCTCATGCGCGAGCTGTCGGTATTCTCCTGCCGATCCTGTAGCGCCAAAGCCTTCGTGAAAATGACTCGGCACACCCTTTGCCTTGGTTGGTGGGGGCTCATCTCTCTTTTCATCACACCCGGGTTCATCCTCAACAATCTCGCCTTTTTGCTGCGTGGATTGTTGTCCGGGAGCCCGCGGCGTTTCGCGAACCATCTTCTGGACAAACGGCGTGACTATGTCCTGAACATGCTAGCCTCCAAGGACGAGAATACCGTTGTAGAAGTCCTGCAAAGTGACACTGGCTTGCCGGCCCAAGAGATCACGCGGTATCTGCGCGCGCTCAGGACCGGACAGTAGTGAGATGCTTGCCGGCCCAAGAGATCACGCGGTATCTGTGCGCGCTTGTCGACTCTGCCGCGAAATGCGGTTTGTGTCGAACATCGCGGTGAGCGCCAATGGGTTGGCCAGTATTCCTGGTGGAAAGTTTACACCATTGATGGAAAGTCGGGATGGGTGAACAGTCACTACTTGGACCTGAGACCCATACGCGCTGGCTGGAAGAGAGTTGCGGGGCCGTGCTGGACGGAATGTATGATACAAAACATAAATGTAAACTCCGGGGCCGGTGGAGCCATGGTGTTCATGTCACCTACAGCCCGGGCACCAAGCGGGCGCTCATCTCCATCGAGAACAAGCGGAACTTCTTGGACGTGAATGCCGACGTCATGGAGTACGTGGACCCGATCTTTTACGGTGAGGTCAAGGCGGCGGCTATGGCGTTGGGGTTGAATTGAGGGAAACCACCGTGACCACGCCCCCATTTTCCGTTCAATCGCTCCATGAGATACTGGCTCGGTCTGGCGACAGACTCCCCGAAGAGACGCGCAAACGCATCCTCAGTCATGGGCAGGCGGTGGCCCAACCTTTGTTGGCGCTTCTGAAGGAGGCGCCATCGTCGCGAATAGATGACGTTGACGCAGGTACCGCCAAAGTCCACGCGGTTGGGCTTCTTGCCGATCTTCAAGCTGCCGATGCCGTCGCTCCAATGCTGGAGATCTTGAAGAGGACGGAGGGCATTTCCTGGATTCACGACCGAACCATTGAAGCCATGAAACGCATGGGCCAGGTGGCCTTTGAACCGGCGCTCCTCGCGTACCAGGCCACCGATGATGACGAGCTTCGACATAGCCTTTGTGCCGTCCTGCCATGTCTCGGGGTTCGTGACGAAGGACTTTTTCAAATCTTGCTGAGGGAGCTGGAGAAGAACCCGGACAGGGCCGCCGGTTGGCTCGCGGACTACGGCGATCCCCGCGGGCTCGAATGTCTTGCGCGTCGGCTTGATGCTTTCGAAATCGTGGACAACGGCAGCCCATTTGCCAACCACGCGGTCATTGAGATGCAGGCCGCCATTCAGAAGCTGGGCGGGAGACTGACCCCGAGCCATCAGCAGAAGTACGGACAAGCGCTGGAGCTTGCCGGGCGCTATCGACACGTTCTGCATGAATACTTCGATAGCCTCAGACAACGACGAGTAGCGCCCAACCCAACCCAGCCACCAAAACTCGACGCCCCAAAAGGTCGCGGCACACCTGTGGTGGACATGCGTAGCTCCATGCCGTTGCTTTCGACGGCGTCACCCAGTCTCAGTCCGAACCGAGGGTATGGCGTGCCCTCGAGAAGGCTCGGGCGCAATGAGCGCTGCTGGTGCGGCAGCGGCAAGAAATACAAGAAGTGCCATTGGGCATCAGACCACCAAAGCGGAGTGGGCAAATGAAAATTGGGCGGAATGAGCCGTGTCCGTGTAACTCCGGAAAGAAATACAAGAAGTGCTGCTGGACCAAGGATGCCGCGGCTGATGCAGCGCGGGCGTCACACCGACAATTGGAACCAAGCTTCGATGAGCCAACTTTGACGGAGCCTCACGAGGCTATTAAGGCGAAGGTCGAACGTCCCAAGAAGGATCCCGAAGGCGAGCGTTGGGAATCCTTCTGGAAGCGCTACGAGAAGGCCTCACTGGATGAGAAGCTGTGGTTGGCGAAAGGTGCGATTGAGTCGGAGCCCGAACTCGACGGCGGTGTCGCATTCGATCTCGTCGAGAGTCTGTGCTCGCTGCAACACTATGGCCGCGTGTCGGATTTCGGCGCTGTGATTGATCTGGTCGAGCAGCGCCATCCGGATGCGTTCCAAGCCGAGGCCCATTGGTTTGACTCGTGGCGGGTCGAAAATGCTCTCCTGACCGGGACTGAGCTCCGAGCTCCGCTCATGGCGCTCGCAAAAAGCGCGGCCAAAGGCATCGACGAGTTCTTCCGCATCGTGCATCGGGTCATGTTCTACGATCACCTGGACGAGCTCGTCGACGCCATCAACGCTGCGTGGCCGGCCATCAAGAAGGACAACAACATCATGCCCTACGGCAAGGCGGAGCTTGCCGACATTGCGCTCGGGTTGGAGATCGAAAAACACGTGAAAGGAAACCCGAGCTTGGCGCAGGACGATGCCGCGTTCTTGGCTGCGACCAAAGCCTACAGGCTCAGAGACGGTTTCCCCTGGTGGCAGGACTACATCGAGATCCGCACCGGCCGACTGCAACCTATATGGAAGCGCCACGAGTTCGTGATTGGCGGTGACGTGGCGAAATGGGTACAACGAGTCTTCCTGCTGACCGTGCAGTTCTCGATGTGGCTCTGGGAACGTCGCTCTTGGCCACGATTGCGCGCAGAATTGGCGCGGTTCGAGCTTTGTCTCTTCGTGTGTGATCGCCACGATGAGAAGAACAAGGCAGGAGGGCCCAAAGCTCGCAAGCATCGGCAAGACTCGTTAGACAACCAGGGTCCGTCGCCTTTTGCCGCATTGATCTCACCCGAGAGTGCTGACCGTTTTCTGGCCGGGCAGCTCGACATGTTTTGCCCAGGGCCCTATCGCGCCGCAGCGGCCGGCCTGGGCTTTCCATGCTTCATTGATTTTCTGGTCGAGCTGGGGCTGATGGACAACGGCGAAGGAGTGTCGTTCAAGAAGGGCTACTCCAAACGGGTCAAGCAGCTGCCCAAAGGTATCGGTGGATTCACGGGTGATCCGCGGCTCGTGGCCGAGCTCGAGGCAGCCATGACGGGCCTTGAAGGGGGCGGTGGCCAGGTCGGCGTAACCGCGGAGCAGCCATGAGATACGAGGACTACCTTGAACCCCGAGGAGGGCAAGGAGATCGCGTTGGGCTTCAACCTGATCCTCTCGGGATGCTGACCTGCACAGGATCGAACCAATGAACGACGTGGAAACCGATTGGAACTGCAAGGGTGCCACTCTCAGCGACAAGACGGCGCGCAAGGAGTTTGGGCTGACGCAAGACGAGATCGTCGAAGCAATCCGGGCCGGCAAGCTACGATACCGGGAGCACTCAATCTACGGGAATCCATGGCTGCGATTGCTGCGGCGGGAGGTTGAGGCGCTGGTCCACGCCAAGCACGGGGCCGACTACCTGCAACAGAGGCAAACGAAGGCAGAGCTGACCAAGATCAATCGCGAGTTGAAGTGCCTCAAGTCGCAGATCGCTGCCTTGGAAGAACGGAAGTTAAAACTGATGGCCGTTCCCCAGAAGTGAAAGCATGAAGCCACAGTGGCCGAAGGCTTCTTTGCCGTCTTTGCCGTAGGGTGGTCGCTGAATGCCGAATTTTGGCGCACCATGGATATCAACGGCGATGATCTCCGCGATTTGGTCCAGACGGGTGATTTCTCGCACATCGAAACGGTCTGGAGAGACGTTGGCGGCGACTATTGGAAGGTATATCTGAACACGGGTCCTGGATTCAGCCAGACCCATACGCGCTGGCCGGTGCCCCCAGCGGGAGGTTTCGTGGCCGAAGGCTTCTTGGTCTCCGTCCGTGTTTTCAGCGGATGGTCAAGGCGCAGGGGAGCTGCTAGTTACTGACGATGCGGTATCTATCTTGGATGGGTTTGCTGGCCATTTCGGCATGCGGCCATTTGTTGCCGTCAAGTGCCATCGAGCGTGGAGAGGTTCTCGCCCGTGAAGGGCGGGCAGTTGAGGCCTACGAGGCTTTTGCCGAAGCTGTGTGCGAGAACCCCCGTGATGTGAGGGTGGCAACAGAGTTCGTCGAGATCTGGCACCAACTCGGCGGTGTCGGTGATCCGGCGGCAAAGGTCTCGAGATGCAAAGTGTCGGAGCCCGTCGTTCTGTATATCGAGGGGATGCGCGCTGCTGTGGCAGGCCGCTCCCGCGATGCTGACATTGCTCTGGCGCGCGCTCTGGAACTGTCTCCCCCGGCGTATCACGCTGAGATTGAATACCGTCGTGGGCTGGTTGCCCTC
>MGST01000069.1:57285-72936 GCA_001798605.1 Deltaproteobacteria bacterium RIFOXYA12_FULL_58_15
CTGAGGCCGTTGCGGTGCTGCGTGGTATTCTCACGCTCGATGTGACGCCTGAAGAGATCAACAAGGCTCGCCGGATTCTGGGCACGGCCATCGACGGTGCAGAGCCAAAGCTCAACCCAGGCGTTGAGCGCACGCTCCAAGACATTTTGGTTGGATTGGAAAAGGGGACCCCCGAAACGACGGCCCTGGTACGTGCGCAAGCCTTGGTGGAGGAGGTACCACACCCGCGGGTGCTCAAAGTTGCAGCGCTGGTGGCATTGCACCGTGGACTCGAGACCGAGGCGGTCAATCGACTCGAAGTGGCTGCCGAGCTGAGTCCTCTCGATCCCGAACCATGGCGAATTCTTGGTATGGCAAGGCATGCGGGCGAGAGGGCCAACGAAGCGGCCGCCGCTCTGGGTGAGGCACATCGACGTGATCCATTTGACGTCGACGTGGCACGTGTGCTTGCTTCGACATCCACCCAGACCCAGGATTTCCAGACTGCCCGGGATACGTACGTGGATCTCACTCGACTCGAACCTGCCGTGGCAGAGCACTACCTGTTGTTGGCGCGTAGCGAACGACGCCTGGGACGCGCCACCGCGGCACGGAGGGCCGCCGAGGCAGGCGTTGCCATCTCCGGCCAGAGCGTCCCTCTCCTCCTCGAGCTCGCTTCGATTGAAGCTCAATTGGCCTTGGGCGCACCCACCGAAGACGAACGCCGTGCTGCGCGCCGGCGTACCGAGGAAACCATAGAGCGCCTTTTGGAGGTAGCACCGGATCACCCCGGTGCCGCGGCCATTCTGGCGAGTCTCGAAGAGCACTCCTGAGAGATCGACAATCATCTTGAACACAGTGGCGGCGGAGGATATCTACCAGCTATGGCAAAACGATCCCTGAGCTGCGTTGTTATATTAATGGCGCTGGGAGTCGCCTGTGGCGAGCCCGACATAACTGTTCCCGAGGTTATGTCAGTCGACTTCTATCCGCCGAACGGCTCCGTGGCCATTTCGGTAGATGTGCAGGGTTTGTTGGCGTTCAGCCATGAGGTTGCTGATCCGAGTGCAGCCGCCAGGGAGATCAGCCTCACTTGTCTCGGCTCGCCCAGTCCGTCCTGCCTCACCCCTAACGAAGCCGGGTGTACCGCAACAGCTCAGGCGAACGTGATCTTTGAGCCAAGTGGCATGCAAGCGCGAGTAACGGCGACGTCGTCTTTGTTGTCCAACGCTTGCTATCTCTATCAGGTCAATGGTGGCGTCGAGGCTGCAGACGATGCAGTGGGGGATTTGCCGAGCGACAGGCGATCAGTTTTCAGAACAAACTGATCGGCGCTTCAGTCAGAGAGCCAGTCGAGGGCAGCGTCGAGGACGGTATCGGAGTTCTGCTGCGCAGGTACAGCATCGTCAGGTTCGATACCCTTGCTATCGATCTGCTGGCCCGATGGAGTGAAATATCTGGCGACGGTGAGCTTGAGCCCTGAGCCGTCCGAGAGGTCGAGAATGCTTTGGACCGAGCCTTTCCCGTATGAGCGTTCACCGAATAGGCGAGCGCGACCGCGGTCGTGCAAGGCACCTGCGACGATCTCAGCGGCTGAGGCGCTGCCGTTGTCGATGAGTATGGCGATGGGATAGTTGGGCTGAGTCCCACGTTCGTGGGCGGCATGTTGCTCGATAACGCGACCGCTCTTGCCCGTGACGGAGACAATCGGCCCTTCACTGAGGAAGAGGTCACTCACGGCAATGGCCTCGTCGAACAGGCCACCGGGGTTCCCGCGCAGGTCGATGACAAGGCCACTCTTGGGGGGCCGTCGCGCGAGTTGCGCGTCCAGATCGGTGGCGATCCGCCGGGCAAAACTCTTGATGTGAACGTACTCCACGCCAGGGAGCACAGGGCGTGCTTCAATGGGGGCGACTCGAATCCAGCGACGAACGAGGGTAAAAGTCCAGGGGTCGTCTCGATCAGGGGCGAGGACGGTGAGCACTACCTTGGTTCCCGGCGCTCCGCGCAGGCTTGCGTGAACGGCCTCAATGTTTCGGCCATCAAAGGTCTCGTCATCAACACGCAGGATTCTGGAGCCGACTTGCATCCCTGCTCGCTGTGCGGGAGAGCCGTCGAAGACGGCGACAACCTCGATGGCATTGTCACGGGTGGACAACTCGACGCCGATTCCCGCGTACTCACCTTCGGTGACGTCAATGAGCTCGCGGTATTCTTCAGGTGTAAAGAATGCGGAGTGGTCGTCGAGCTCCGCCACAGCGCCGCGCGCGGCACCATAAACGAGATCTTGTGGGGATATCGAGTCGACGTAGTGGTTTTCGATTTGACCCAAAACCTCCGCGAGCACTTCTAACTTGCGATACAGGGTCTCCACCCGGTCATTGGCCACCGCGGTTGAGATGGTGCTGCCCAAAACCAACCCGGCGACAAGCCACCCTCCCTTGTGGAACGCCCGCCAAACAGCTTTCATCCTATGCTCCCATTGTTTACCGCAGCCACTCGGATGGATTGATGGGTGTTCCGCCGTGGCGAATTTCGAAGTAGAGAACAGTTCCTCGAAGCGAACCGGTGTCCCCCACAGTTCCGATAGGCGTGCTGGTTTCGACCACGTCGCCAGTGGCAACGGTGATTTCTGCCAAGTGGGCACAGAGAGTATGGTATTTATTGCCGTGGTCGATGATGACGACTCTGCCGTAACCACGCAACCAATCGGCAAAGACCACCCGCCCCTTGGCTATCGCTTGCACCTGTGCCCCCGCAGCGGCGCGGATGTCGAGACCGTTGTGAGTGGTGGTTGAGCCGCTGCCATGGTCGACGACTTGGCCAAAGCCCACGTCAACGAGACCTGCGGCCGGCCAGGGAAAGCGTCTCTTGTTGTTTGCGAAATTTCCACTTTGCGTACCTGCAGGATTGAGCTTGCGCACCAATTGTGCGAGTTCGCGACCGGCTTTGGTCTTCTCCACGGCCACGCGCGCGGCTATGTCATGGCGGTTGATGATGGATTCGGCCAGCGCAAAACGTTGTTGGCGTTGGGCTGCGAGGAGATCCCGCGCTGTGCGTTGTTCGTCCTCGAGCGTCTGCAGGCGGTCCCGTCTGCGCCGCATGGCGGTCTCGAGGTTCTGTAGCTTGTTGGCCTCCGTGATGTAGTGTTGGTGCAGATCCCGATCGTGAGTCGCGACCCAGCGGAGCACTCGGGTGGTTTCCAGATAGTCAGACAATGAGCGAGAACCGCCCAACAGAGCGAGCCGGGCACCCGCGGGCATGCGAGCGAGAGCACGTACTCTTCGGCGAAATTGTTCCAAGGCCTCGCCTTTTCGCAGTCGTGTCGAGGCGAGCTCGGCTTCGAGATGAGCGAGTTCTTTCTCGGCGCCGCCGTGCTCTGCGGCAATCTCTGCCAAGCGGGTCTCGGCCTTCGCAAGGGTCCTGTCGATGTGCTCAAGCTCCCCCATGATAGAGCGCTCGTTTGACGTCGCCGCGATGAGAATGAGGAGCCAGAGAGTCACGAGGTCTCCTGGTCAATGAACCGTCCAACCGCCAGGCCGCTGCCAAACACACCGAGGAACACGCCCGCAACAACTAGAATTCCCGCAACCTCGAGATTGAAAAGATGAATATTGAGACCGCCAACGACATTGGCGACTGCAATGCTGATCTGCGGAGCAAGACTAACATCCGCGAGCCACATCATCAACGCAGACGCGCCCCCACCAGCAAGTCCCCAGATCAGACCTTCGAAAAGATAAGGTGTGCGAATGAAGCCGTTGGTGGCACCGACGAGTCGCAGAATGATGATCTCGTCGCGACGAGCATATACCGTGAGGCGAATGGTGTTGGAGACGATGAACGCGGTCGCAATCGCGATGAGGATTCCAGCAATGAGTCCCCCCATTCGCAACAGATCGAGGAGGGTTTGCAGGCGTTCTAGCTCCTGCTGCCCGTAGTCGACGTCTGTTACTCCTGGCAATTCGCGAGTCTGCAAGGCGAGCTTTTCGACGGCGGTGAGATCCGCGAACCCGCCTTCGAGTTGAAGCTCAATGGAGGCGGGTAGAATCTCTTCCGAGACGCCCTCAACGAGGGCAGCCGCAGACGCCCCTCGTGCTTTGAAGCGCTCCAGCGCCTCGATCGGGCTGACGAGAACTGCATGCTCGACTTGTTCGAATGCTTCGAGTCTGGCCCGCAAAGGTTCGCGACCTTCTGGAGGAACGGCGTCGTCGATGTAGGCGGTCAATGTTGCTGTCCGGCCCCAGATGAGCGCCAATCCTTCCAGGTTCTGCAGTGCCATCACGTACA
This sequence comes from Deltaproteobacteria bacterium RIFOXYA12_FULL_58_15, assembly GCA_001798605.1. Lineage (GTDB taxonomy): Bacteria > Myxococcota > XYA12-FULL-58-9 > XYA12-FULL-58-9 > XYA12-FULL-58-9 > XYA12-FULL-58-9. The sequence continues at coordinate 61,555 of MGST01000069.1, forward strand.
GTCCCGCGACGAATAGAGTGGCCCCGACGGTTCCGGCAGTGAGGAGGCTGATTCCGGGAGAATCCCGGACAGATCGGAAACCTTTGCCCGCGAAGTAGAAAAGCCGCCGCATCATCGTTCCGCCACGCGGCCATCTTCCAGGGTGATGACTCGCCGATTCGCCGACTCGAGAAGGTTGCGATCGTGGGTGGCGACGACGACAGTTGTACCGCGATTGTTTGCCTGTTCCAGCAGGCCCATGATCTCTGCGGAACGTTCCTCATCGAGGTTGCCCGTGGGTTCGTCAGCGAGGAGGATCTGTGGCTCATTGACGAGAGCTCGAGCGATGGCTACCCGTTGTTGCTCTCCACCAGAAAGTCGGGGTGGTAGCTGATGCAGTTTGTGCGCGAGCCCCACCTCTTTGAGAATCGAGTACGTCTGTCTGCGAATATCCCGACGGGGAGCTCCGGTGATCTCGCGGGCGATGGCCACGTTCTCTTCCACCGTGAGGCGAGGGAGCAGCTTGAAGTCTTGGAAGACCACGCCAATGTTACGTCGCAGGTAGGCAATGGCCTTGGTTCCCAATCGGGCGACATTGCGACCGTTGACCAGCAGCTGACCGCGAGTGGGACGCAGAGCGCAGAACATCAGTTTGAGCAGCGTTGATTTACCCGCTCCAGATGCACCGGCAAGGTACACGAACTCACCTTTCTCGATCTCCATCGTAATGTCCACCAACGCTTGCTGGTCGCCACTGAAGGTCTTGTAGACATGGAACAATTGAATCATGAGTCGGTGAGACTATAGGACGGCGTGCCGCATACGGGCAACAGGCATCGATCAATCTGGTCAATCCGGTTATCAAAATAGGGTTGCCCTGTGTCGCAATGATGGGGCGGACGAGGGTTCCTGTGTCCGAGATGTGATTTGCCTATTCCCGGAGAGAGACATGGGCAATCTGGGAGATTCGATCCAAACAACTTCGCCACGCTCTCATGCAGGCCATTGCCTTGGGTTATGGGCAGGGGACGTCGCCCCACAGCACATGCAGCTCGTAGGCGGTGTTGACCGGGGTCGGCGTGAACACGCGGACGTAGTAGCTCACGTCTGCCACAGCCTGGAAAGAGGCGCGCTCATCATCGGTCAGGCTCTGCGCACCACGGATAATTGATGGCGGGTCGAGTTCGTCGTAGACAAACAGATCGATGTTGCCCGCGGCGTGGGAGAAGAGGGCGCAGACGGTGACATCCCCGGCGCCGTTTGGGACGAAGGTGAACCAATCCTCGTCCCCACACAATTGCAGCTCCGGGTAGTGGTTACCGAGCACGAGGAGGGAGAAATCCTCAAAGCTGTCATCGATGCACTCGCGGGCGACACGGGTTTCGAGGGCGTAACGGTTGGCAAAGGGGCCGGATCCCTCGGGGCGGACCTGCAGGAGATAGTCGCCCACGGGGCCGCTCGCGGCGACTTTGTGGTTGAGGGTTGTGACCTCCGATGTGACCGCCTTGTGGGTAATGAAGGTGTTCAGATCTTGTACGCCCGCGGGGCCGGGACGGTACAGATAGAAATCGATCTCTCCCTCTGTGGGATGGGAGAACAACGTCGCGGTGATCTCGTCGCCAATGCCGAGTGGCACGGTGTACCAATCCCGGTCGGCACCCGTGCAGATGCTGAGCTCGTCGAGGGTGCCGGTCTCGATAGGCGGCTCTACACTCGCCATCGACAACGGCATGGCAACGCCTGGATCCCAGGACTGGTTGGGTTCGTGCTCGTCCTCGGTGCAAGCGAGGGGCAGCAGGCGCACTTCGAGGCTGTAATGGGAGATGGGCCAACCGCTTTCGTTGCCGACGCGAATGTAGATGGTCCCCGTGGCGTTGACTCGGGCGCGCTCCGTGCCGAGCCCGTTGACGACGCTCTCGACAAGCAGGCCGGTGTTGGGGATCTCGTTCGGCGAGTCGAGATTTGTGGCGTTGAGGACGGAGGATGCGAACAACGTCAGGTTGGCTTCCGATTCGCTGGCATCGTAGTGCACGGTCGCGGCGACCTCGGAGCCCGCTGGCACACCGATGGTGTACCAATCGATGTCGCGGACCAACGATGTGCCGTCGAGGCGGGTACACAACGACAAGGCGGTCTCTTCGTGAGCAGGGTCGCCCAAGATCGTGGGCCAACCATCACTGGCGATGAGCGCATAGGCATCGTTGGGGTCGTCATTACTCAATGTTGTGGTATCGCCGCGGTTGTCGGGGGCGCACTCGGGCGCGATCGTCCCAATCTCAATGGTGTAGGCCACCGCGCCGATGTTTGTCGGTGCACCGTAGACACGCAGGTACAGGGGGCCACCATTTGTCACCGAGATGGTGAACGCCGTGGAGTCGTCTTCGTCGAGCTGCATCGCTTCACTCGAGCTGCCGACGCTCACGAACACTTTGTCGCCCTCCTCGAGGCTCGACACCGTCAGGTGTCCGGTGATTCGCAGGCCGGCATCGACATTGACGAGGCGGTCGGTCCCCTGGGCACCGAGTCGGAACCAGTCGACGTCCCCGCCGCACAGTGTGAGAGGCGTGGTTTCATCCGTGGCGACCGTGAGTGTTGCAGCCGAACTCGGGTCGACATCAATGAACGTCGCGGTGGTAAGGGTGTCGTTTAGGCTAGCGGGGTCTTCGATGAATGGCGACATGGAGGCGGGGTCGCCGGTGCTGCCCGACTCACCCGACTCGTCATCGAAGCGGTCTTCGCTGCAAACGGGTCCGGCCAGTACTTCGACGGCGAGGCTGTAAACACTCGCCTCGCCGCTCGTGCGGCTCACCCGGAGCAGAAATGAGCCCGCGGCGCGGGTCGCTGCCATGACGGCTTCGCTGCTTACGCCGGGTCCGGTGGAATAGTCGGCTTGTGGTGACAAGGATGGAACCTCGCCGTGAGCGAATGGACCATACAAGTGCAGATCGAGGTTGTTGCTAAAACTGTCAATGGTTGCGGACACGGTGGCACCGGCGCTCGCGTTGATGAGATAGTAGTCGACGTCGCCGAGACACATGTTAACGCCGTCCTTGCATTCAATCATTTGTTGAGCACCGAGAGTGCCCGTGCAGTCGGCGGGGATGCCTGCGGTTTCGTCGTTGAGGACGGTGGCCACGGCAGGGGTGTCGTTGCGGCCAAGGTTAACCTCGAAGGCGTCGCTGCAGCTCTGGCCGCGGGTTAAGGTCACACTCAAACGATACGTGCCTGTGGACTGCACGCCGGCGACGACATCGTAGCCAGAGGCGATGTGCACCCAATAGACCGCGTCAAATCCGGCGGTGATGTGCAATAGATCTCCAACGATAGGATTGATGGCACCGGTGTCGAGGACGGTGAATCCATCGGCGGCAAAGGCGGTCATGACGGCTATGAGGCCATCGTTGCTGCTACCGATGATACGGATGGCGTCACCGGCCGAAAGATCCAAGGCATACCAGTCGTCGTGATCGGTGTAGGTATCGGTGTCGCACAGGGAAAGGACGTGGTCGCTATCGGCGGGGATCTCGACGCTTTCACCCATGGCGGGCAGTGGCAAGTCGGCGGCGCTGCTACTCTGGTCGTTGTTGGGTGATCCCTCGAGGGAGTCCGTAAGGCAAGGGCGCTCAACCTCGGGTCGACAGACATTGTCCAGTGTATCGCAGTATTGGTTGTCGCCGCAGTCGTCCGCCTGATCGCAGTAGGGTTGGCACATCTGGTTGCGTCGGTCACAGGAACAGGTCGGGCCGTCACATTTGTCTGGGGTACACTCGCCCGCGCGTGTGCAGAAGTCCTCACGTACACAACGGCCGGTGGGAGCGTAACAAACAGGCAAGCCACCATTGGCATCACAATCGAGGTTGCAGGTGCACTGCACGCAGCGGCCCAAGGGCGAGCAAAAAAGCCCAGGGACCGTGCACTCGTCGGTTAGCCGCGGCGAGAAGGGACATGGTTGGGTTTCGCTCGCCGTTGGCGGTGTACACTCTCGCTGTTGGAACTGGCACACCCCGCTGCCAGGGTCGCAGACGAACTCATCGTAGCCGGCGCAGTTCCGGTCGGTGGTGCAGCGTGGGGCTGGATAACAGGTGTCGCTCTGTGGCTCGCAAGCGAGGGTCTCGCCATTGGGGCCGGTCTCCGAGCATGTACCGTCGTCGCAGGTCTCGGTAAAATCGACGGCGCGGATACAACCGGCGGTGAAGGGGTTGCAGAGCTCGCCAAAGGAACAGTCCTCATTTATGGTGCACGTGTCGATGGGATCGTAGCCTGGTTGCCCAGGGGTGCCGCGCCAGTTGCCGTGGGCGTTCTGGGCCTGATTCTCGCGCTCAGCGCCGAGGAGCTCACAGGTGTTGGTGGCGCATATGCGATGCTTATCGCACTGCTTGTCCTCCGAGCACTCGACGCACACTCCCTGCAAGCAATACTGGCCATTGCAGTCCTCGTTGACTTCGCATTCGTCTCGGGGTTTGGAAGTGCGCTCACAGGCGATGGATGTCAGGGCCAGTGCGGCCACGACAGAAAGACGCGTCAAAGTTGCCATAGGGTCCTCACGATCGTTGGTCAGGGAAATGTGTATCCGGGCGATGTGCAACTTGTCATCACGTCGGTTGCGCCGATTTGCCCTTGGGCATCCGGTGGATACGGGGTGGCGTAACCGGTGCCATTGGGTAGCCAGGTGATGTCTGCAACCGCCCAAATGTCTTTTTCGTTATCGAGGGTGCGTCGATACTCGGCCTCTTGGCGACCGTTGAGGTAGATTCGTACAGTGTTCCGGGTCGGCGTGTCGGCACCACCGGAGAAATCGCCGAAGTAGTGGACATAGACACGATAGACCCCAGTCTCGGGGTCATCGATGTTGATGTTCTCGGGCCCGAGGCCCTGGGTGTCATCGATATCCAATGAAGGATTGGGGCCTTCGCCGGCAGGGCTAGAGAACCACAAGGGCTTTCTGTTGCCGTAGTAGCAATCCCACGGCTTGTTGCACACGCGATCGTCTTGGGTGAGGTAGGTCAGGTGCAAATCCTGGTCGTTGGTGGGGTTATCCCAAACCAACTGCACGTGTATGGCGTCTCCGGGAATGACGTCGAACTCCTTACGCGCTGCGGGGGTGTCGCCGCTCTCAATGCCATCGACATTCCACACCCGCAACCGGGCCTCGTAGTGACCCGCGAGCGGCAACCAGAAGGCAAAGACGCTCGAATAGATCCCTTGGAGGTCGAAGTCATCGGGGTTCGCGCCGGGAGGGTACTCGAGGATTTCCCACTGATACCCCGCGATTCTTCCGGGATCGTTCGGATTGACGGGATCCCAACTGTCGCGCCCATCGAAGTAGACCCACTCCAACGGCTCGATGCCACTGGGATCGGTGAATGGTGCACTCGGGTTTGTGGGGTCACGTTCGCGGAACTTGGCGATGGCGACTGGCGCGTTGCGGGCTGCGCCACGAATGGGGATTTCAATGAGTGGCTCATTTGGGTCGGTGGACTCGAGGACGACGATCGCGCTGTACTCCTCCTCATGTGTAGGAGCGTTGAACTCCAGGGCGATGCGTTGCTCACCGCTCTCGCCGCAGGCGACGTTGCGCTGGCGGATTTCAAAGGGCACCGCGGTCGAGCCGGCGAACTTGAACACCTCCGCGTCGTTGGTGCCGGGCTTGAAACCGAAACCGATGTTCTGGCGGGTAGGGTCGGCTGCGACGGTCAGTTTGCACAGAGAGCAGGGGTCGGTGCCCTCGTAGGGTGTGCACTCCGACTGGTTGCGCAGCAGCAATCGGATCGAGCTGCTCCCACCCAGGCCAATGTTGCCAAAATCGACGCCTTGGTTCGCCGGAATGGTGCAGATGCCATCCGTGGTGCAATCGGTGCTTGGATTGGGACCACGAAACCCCGCGTATTCTACTTCGATGTCGGGTTCTCCCGTGTACACGGCGTTGGCGCGAATGAGCGCGTCGATGGTGCCATCGAGGCCGGCGTTTTCGGCATCGGTGTGAATGACCGCAGTGACCGAATGGGCACCAAGCTCAATCGGGGAGTATTCGACGCCGAGCAGGTAGGTTGGTTGTCCTTGTGCGACGCCGGCGTATGCGGGCACGGCAAACGGTGGTTCAGCTCCGCCTTTGCCATCAGCGCGGGCGTTGTCGTTTAGGGGCCGGGATGGGTCGGGTGCCTGTTCGAGCACCACGGCGCGGGCGGGACCCCAACGTCGGCCAACGCCGTTCTTGAAGGTGACCTCACGAACCAACAGAGGGATGGGGCTGGGATTTTCGAGTTTCCAGATCGCCCACTTGGTGGCGTGGACGGGGACATCACCGAGGTCGATGGTTCTTTGGTCATCGTCGACCCAGCCGTAACCTTGGCCCGGGGTGTACGCGAGCATGTCCAATCGAGCGGTGCTGGTTGTGAAGGTGTCGTCGCTGCAACCGATCGTGAGCAAAACCGCCAGTGCCGTTGTCAATCTAAGGAGACGCCGCATCCATACCTCCGACGCTGTTGTCATGGTTGCAGGTAACCCCACAGAATCAAACACCTCTATAGGACGGTACCTTGGGGTGCAATGAAGCCGGCGGAGTGCCTGCGATCAAAACACCTCACCAAAGTCAAACGGATGGGAGCAGTTGTACATCTTCTTTAGCGCTCCCTGGCCGAGGCCATCGCTCGTGGCCATGTTGATATGTGCCTGCTCGGAGCCGTCGATGTCCATGGTCCATTCAACTTCAGCCACCCGCCAGAGATCATCCGGCCGCAGCACCCGTCGGTATTCTGCGGCCGCCTGTCCGTCGATGTAGATGCGGATGATCGCCTGGGTAGGATCGGTGCTGCGATCGATGAGCGTGTAATAGTGGACATAGATGCGGAATTTGCCGGGAGATGGTTCGTCGATGTTGGTGTTTTCAGGGCCAAGGCCGTTGGTGTCGTCGATGTCGAGGCGCGGGTTTGGGCCCTCGAGAGCATTGGCGGACGCGAACCAGACCGGTGGTTCCCGACACTCTGAGTCTGGCTCGAGACACTGTCGTTTGCAGTTGCCCCAGAAGCAGTCATTGGGTGCCTCGCAGACCAAGTCACCCATTGCGGTCGAGGTCACGTGCAGGTCCAAATCGTTTGTTGGGTGATCCCACACCAACTGAATGTGCACCCGGCTGTTGGGGATGGCGTAGAACTCGACCAGGGCAGTGGGGGTGATTCCGCTCTTGATGCCGAGGTCATTGGTGACTCGTAGCTTGGCGACGTAGCGGCCCGCGAGGGGCAGCCACATGGACATGACCTCGGTATCGGTGCCTTGCAGAGCGAAGTCATCGGGGTTCGCGCCTTGCGGGGACTCCTCGACAGTCCACTCCCAGGCGATGAGATCCCGCGGCGGGGTGCTGGTGTCAAAGCTTGCAACACTCGTGAGATAGACGCGGTCGAGGGGGCGGATGTCGGTGACGTCGGGAGTGCAGTTTGGGACCGTTTCGCCGCTGCAGGCACGAATTTGTGCCACCGCGACTGGGGCCTGTCGTGCATGGGCTGACAACGGGATCTCGATGAGTGGGGCATCAGGGTCGTTGTTTTCGATCACCAGGGTGCTGGTCGCGATACCTTCTTCGTTTCCCGAGTTGAAGCGAATCAACAGCGGTTCCTCGTTGACCAGACCGCATTGCGGGTTTGCCACGTCGAGGGCGTGTGGCAATTCGATGTTGCCCCGGAACTCGAACCCGGTGTTGTCTGGGACAAAGCCAAATCCGAGGTTCTGATGGCTCGGGTCGCGGTCGAACGTCAATCGGCAAACTCGGGTGCACTCCGCGGCTCCCGGCGGCGGTAGACACGTACCCGCTCTGGGGACATTGCGCAGCCGAATCTCGCGGGTCGAGGTTTTGCCGAGGGAGACGTTGCCCCAATCGAGAGTTGGCAGCTGGCAGATATTCTTTCCATCACCACGATCACTGCAATCTTCGGCGCCTGGGTAACAAGTGCCATCGTAGCAGACCTCAATGTTGGGATCGCCGATGTAGAGACCGACTGCCCGAACGATGACGTGAGCCGTCTCGTCGCCGTTTTCGCCGCTGTTGGTCAAGAGCTCGATCGTCGCCTCTGCGGGCTCCTGATCCGCATTGGGAGTGAGGCTGATCACCAACTCCCCAGCCTCGTCGTCTGTGTGGTACGCCGTCACCCGATCGCTCACGGATTGCACCCGAAAAGTGCCTCCCGACTGTGACGCTATCCTGGTGGATTCAATTTCGAGCGTTGCGCTGCCGAGGTTATCGATGCGGAAGGTCGCGATGTCCAAACCGTGGACTGTTACCTGGCCACAATCGATGCCCGCCGGATCGTTCATCGCCGTCTGCGTCGCCGTAGGGCGTGGCGTCAGGGCGATTTTGGCCTGTTGTCTCGACAGGTTCTCCGGCTCGCACGCTGCGCACAGAACCAAGACCACAAAGGCAATCAATTGTTTGCTCGTCATCATGGCTTCAGGCCCATTCGTCCAATCCCGTGTAGGGGTGGTGCATTTTTCGAATGCATCCCAGCGACCAATCCCAAGGGGGGTAGGTTACACCAGCGGCCTGTCGTCGCAAGTCGATTCGCCGACTGTTGGGGTTTGACCTAGGGATCTTTTTGCCACAGTATTGCCCGGTGGTTCGACTTCTCCGTTTTAAACTTGCACTCGGCTTCGTGGGTATCTCCATGGCCAGTGCAGTGGTGACACTCGGCGCTGAAGCGTTGACCGACAGTCGGTGGGCAACCTGGGTTGGCGCTGGCTGTGGAGCACTGCTTCTCGGCGTAGTTGGGGGCGGTTATCTTGCAGGTCCCCTCTCCCGTGAGATCCGTAACCTCGCCCAGTTCGCGAGCCGCGTGTCCCGTGGTGACCTGTCGCAGCATGCACGTTTGCAACGGCCGAAATCCGCGCCCGAGGAGGTCGACAATCTCGCCAATTCGATCAACTACATGCTCGAGAATCTTCGCGAGTTGGTGGCTCACATACAGCGGACATCACGGGCGGTGGCCGAAAGTGCCAAGGGTCTGTCTGGCACCGCAGAAGGGGTAAACGCCTCCACCGAAGAAGTCACCATTTCCATCGATAAAATTGGGCATGGAGCGGAGCTCCAAGCGGAACTGGTTGCGAAAGCATCGAAACTTATTTCCCAGATTGCGGCTGGGATCGAGAGTACCGCCCGCTCTGCGGAGGACGCGGCGGTGGCGTCGGGAGAGACCGCCGCCGCGGCGCAATCCGGCAGCCAGGTGGGCAAGCTCGCGGTCGACAAGTTGCGCATGGTCTTCGAGAAGGTTGAGGCCACAGGGACACGCGTCGTTCGTTTCGGCGAGAAGTCAAAGGAGATCGGTAACATCGTCGAGGTGATTACCAAGCTTTCGCAACAGACGAACCTCCTCGCACTCAATGCCGCCATCGAGGCAGCCCGGGCCGGTGAGTATGGTCGGGGTTTTGCCGTGGTTGCCGACGAGATTCGTAAGCTCGCCGAGAACAGCGCCAAGAGCGCCGATCAGATTTCCGCGCTCATCCACGAGAATCTTAGCGAATCGGTCTCCGCGGTGGTTGCAATGAGCGAGTCGACAAAGGAACTCGCCGAAGGCCGCGAAGACATGAATACGATCATACAGTCGCTGGAGAACATCTCAATCACAGCGCAGAAGGGCGCGGACGTGGTGAGCGAGATCACCCGGGCGACCCGTGAGCAGCTCGAGGGTGCCGGTGAAATGGTCAAGGCCATCGAGAACATCTCGGCGGTGGCAGTCTCCAATGCGACGACCACTCTGCAAGTGTCTCAGGCGATCGACAAACAGTCGGCTTCGATGCAGGCCATGGCGTCGAGCGCTGTCGAGCTCACCAACTTATCCCACGAGCTCGAAGCTGTGGTCACCCGTTTCCGCCTGGGCGCCGCTGAGCGTTCGCCGGGCCGCGACGGCCAATGAGCCCAGAGAAGCAGAAGAGCTGGGGACCCGTCCTCGTGTTTGAACTGGGCCCTTCTGTCGGGCATAGGGACCCTCCTGTTTTGGATGGACGGCGCGGGGTGTTCGGCATCGAGGTCGCCCAACTGCTCCAAGTAGCTGAACCTGGGACTATTTCTCCGGTGCCTTTGGCACCCACAGTTGTCTTGGGAATTATGAACTTTCATGGCAGGATAGTGACCGTGGTGAATCCCGCCCCTATATTGGGTGTCAACAATGTGCCGGCGATGCCAGGCCCAGATACCCGTGTGCTGTTGTTGCGGCAGGGGCAGTTAGCCAAGGGGAATGTTGGATTGTACGTAAGCCGAGTCCACAGTATTCTCCCGTCTGGGGAATTGAGCAGTGCGGATGTGTCGACCGGCCCATGTGTAAAATGGGTTTTGCAGCACAGCCAGCGGTTGATTAATATCATTCATGTTGAGCACTTGCTCGACAGACTGATCCGTGAATTTGGCGCTGGCCAACAGGTGCGCCAAGGAGTCCATTGATGAGCAAGACGCGAGTTCTAGTCGTTGACGACGCCATCTTCATGCGCAACATGATTATCGACATATTCGCAGGTGATGAGTTCGAGGTGGTAGGTCAAGCGGCAAACGGCGTCGAGGCGGTCGAGAAGTACCGAGAGCTGAAACCCGACCTGACCACCATGGACATCGTCATGCCGTTCAAGAGTGGTATCGAGGCCACCAAGGAGATCGTCGAGTTGGACAAAGACGCGGTGGTGATCATGTGCAGCGCGCTCGGTCAAGAATCGCTGGTCATGGAAGCTATTGAGGCTGGCGCAGCGGACTTTATCGTCAAGCCATTCAAACCCGATGACGTCAAACGGGTGGTTCTCAAGGTTCTGGGGGCCCGCGGCTCCACCTGAGGTTCAGCCTCCGATGGACATGGAGAAATACAAGGCGCTCTTCATCGAGGAGAGCCGTGAGCATTTGTCTGACCTTTCGAGGTTGCTCGTTCAGATCGAATCAACGAGTGAGCCCGTACCGATCATCGAAGAGATTTTCCGACGCTTCCATTCGATTAAGGGAATGGCGGCATCCATGGGTTTCGATCCGATTGCGTCGCTCGCGCACAAGATGGAGGACGTGGCTTCCCACGGACGCGCAGAGAAACGCGCCTTCGAACGCTCCATTGTCGATCTTTTGTTGCGCGGCGTTGATGGTCTTGCCCAACAGGTTGAGGCAGTGGCCAATGACCAGGCGATTCCCGCGCACAGTGAGTTGCTCACGGAGCTCAACAATGCGGGTGCCCAGGTGCCAATGCTCGCGAAGAAGTCAACGGCGGCCGGTTCTGAATCCACCGTGACAGTGGCGAGGGTGCCTTCTGAAGGAGCGACGAGGAATCACCTTTCCATTGACGTCCTCATCGATGATGCGTGCAAGACGCCAGCGGTTCGCCTTTTCATGGTGCACCGTCGATTGGAGACCCTCGGACGCGTTGTCGATTCGACGCCAAGCATGGAGGAGAT
>MGST01000070.1 GCA_001798605.1 Deltaproteobacteria bacterium RIFOXYA12_FULL_58_15
CAAGCTCCATCTCCAGCCTTTCTTCGGCGAGCACCGTCTCAACGACATCAACGCCAAGCTCGTGGACCGATACAGTTTCTGGCCGCGAACTCTTGCTCCGTGGCGGATGGGTTCGAAATCATCTACGGCTGCGACAGAGGCCGTCGCCGGGTCGACAGAACGAATAGAAGCAAGAAGGCGAACCCGAGCAATGGGTCGATTGCACCGGGTAAGGATATCGGAACCGTCCTCAATCATCTTCTTGAAGAGCTTGGGGCTCCATTACAAAGGTCGGATCGTCAAGGCTGAAGCCACTTTCATTTGGTTCAGTCCGTCGCCAGCGTCGAACACGGAAACCACCACGTCGACATCCATCGGCGCGTCGCAAATGTCATCAGGGATCGCAAGATCAAGGACAACATCTTCTGTGTCCTCTCCGGCCACGACGACCAACTCCGCGGTCGAGCCGAACAAAAATGCTCGGTCAAGCCAAACGTCGGCGCGGTAAAAGGCGGTGCGGCTATCTGATCCCTTGTTCTCAACGGTCAACGATACCTCAACGGTTTCGCCTTCATCCACCAAGTACGTGTCCAAATCTGCGTTCTGTACGCCAAACCAAGGCTCGACGACGATGGCCTCGCCTTGTAGGACGTACAGCAAATGCTGTTCAAACGCCGATGGCCAGGTCACGACAATCTCGTCGGCCAAGAAATTCGTCCCTAGTCCTAGATGCACAGCCGCTGTGTCGCGCCTGTTTTCCTTTTCGAAAGTTGCGGAGCAGGCATCAGCCACCATGCTTACCTTGGCTCCAAATCCATCGACATTACTCTGCCTGCCACGTAGCAGAAGCGAGACAGAGTTGTTGGTGGACGTGGAATCGTTTCTGTACAGAATCGGGGATCCATCAAGGTTCAAGACCAAAACGTCCTGGTCGCCATCTTTGTCAAAATCACCCAAGGCCACGTCGCGGCCACGGCGAGGATCACCGACACCACTCGACAACGAGATGTCCGCAAAAATCCCGCCGTCTTGTCTCAACAACGCGTTGGGTGGAAAGAGAGCATTGTTTGGCGTGCCCGCAGTCGAACGATGCCCGTTGGTGACAAACAAGTCCATCTGACAATCATTGTCGCCGTCAAAAAAGACCGCTCCCCACGAAGAAACCGCGCTCGCGGGATCTGAACAGGTGTCGTGTTCCACCCAAGTGACTGCGGTCGCCACATCGGTCAGGACACTGAGATCGTTTTTCAGTAGCAGGTTCTTCCCATACGTGCTGACGTAATAGTCTACGATCGCGTCGCCATCGAAATCTGCGCTACCCGTCAGCCCTTGACATAGGTGCGCCTGGTCAAAGCCAACCGCGCCCGAAACCTCGACGAAGCGAGGCGTCCCTGTGCCCTGGTTCTCGAAGAGGAGGTTGGAACCGAGGGTTGCACCCAAATCATTGCAGACAAAGAGGTCCACCTCGCCGTCGCCGTTATAATCAGACCACAAAACGGCCAGTGTGGCACCGTCCGTATCCAAGCCGCTTCCTCCGGTCACGTCTGTGAAGGTGTCACCATAATTGTTGTGCAACAACTCGTTTGCGGCCACCGTACCGTTGGCGTTGAGATAGTTGCCAACATAGAGGTCCAAATAGCCATCCCGGTCGTAGTCGCCAAAAGCAGCAGCAGCCGTCGGCGAAACATTCAACAAGCCCACTAGGTCCGTGACATCAACGAACGTGCCATCGCCTTGGTTCTGATAAAGGCGATTCGAAACATTGGAAGTTAGGTAGACATCTGAATCTCCGTCGTTGTCATAGTCGGCAATGGCAGCGCCCGTGACTGCGCCGGGAGTCGCAACCGGTAGTCCCGAGTCAACTGTCCGGTCGCTAAAATCTACCCCATTGCCACGATAGAGCGCCAAGCCCGAAATCCCGGCAAACAGGATATCGAGTTGACCATCGCCGTCGTAGTCCCAAAAATGGGCGTTTCCGGCCAGGTCGGAGCTTTCAAATTCCGGGTTTTGCCAGGTGATGCCCATCTCTGACGTAACCACAACGAAGCAGCCACCATCCTGATCGCAGGCCGATCCCGCGTAGGGGGTTGGATTGGTACATTGACCATTGGCCGGATCGCAAAAGCCAACGTCGTAGCAGTCATCGAACGCGGTGCAAACGACAGGGCTTCTGCCGACACAGCGTCCGCCGTCACAACTGGTGTCGGAGATACAAAGGTCGTTCAACGAACAAGGGAGTCCGTCCTCTACTGGCGTGCCGATACACGTACCGCTGCCGGGGTCACAGCGCTGGGGGCTTTCCAAACAAGCCTCGTTACAGACCACTTCAACCGTGCCTTCGCACCTACCATTCTGACAAACGTCGTTGAAGCGGCATCCGTTCAAATCATCGCACGGCGTGTTGTCTGGCCTGTGCACATGACTACAACCGGTTTCGGGATCACAAATTCCGGCCTCGTGACATTCATTGAGTGCCGGACAAACAACATCGGCACCGAAACAGACGCCATCGAGACACTGATCATCCTGGGTACAGGCATTGTCGTCCTGGCAGGCGGTACCGTTCTCGGCAATGGGATTGGAGCATCCTGTGGTCGGATCACAAATACCTGGTATGTGGCAGGGGTCCAAAGCCGAACACCTCACCGGCGTGCCACCCTGACAGTGACCGCCAACACAGGCCGTCCTTGACGTGCACGCATTGCCGTCGTCGCACAAGACACCGTTCTCAATTGGCGGATTGCTGCACACGCCAGTCGTTGGTTCGCACGTTCCGGCGAGATGACACGGGTCAATGGCAGAGCAGATCGTTGGGTTTGAACCGATGCATTTGCCGGCACTGCATTGATCCAATTGTGTGCACAGGTTGCCGTCGTCGCACGATGAGCTGTCGGCCTTCACGGGATTCGAGCAACCGGTCGCCGGACTGCAAACGCCGGCATCGTGGCATGTGTCTGAAGCAAGGCACGTGACGGCCGGGCCCGCTTCGCAGAGACCGGCTTGGCATTCGTCGTCTTGGGTACATGGGTTGCCGTCCTCGCAGCCGACGCCATCGGCCTTGCGTGGATTCGAACAAGCACCGGTCGCCGGGTCACAGGTACCGGCCACATGACATTGGTCCGCAGCCGCACAAACAACCGCCGTAGCGTTGCATTCTCCAGCCGAACACCGGCCGATCAGGCAAAGGTTTGGGTTATCCAATTCGCAAGCCGTACCCTCTGGCTTTCTGCCAAAGGAGCAAAGACCGGTGGCTGAGTTGCAGAGCCCAGGCAATTCACACGGCCCCGGTTCAGCGCAAACCACCGGTGAACCCGTGCATACGCCATCTTGACACCGATCCGGGGTGGTACAAGGATTGTTGTCGCCGCACGGAGAATCGTCGGCTTTGGCAGGATTTGAGCATCGCGTGACGGGGTCACAGACACCTACGTCATGGCAGGCATCCGTGGCCCGACACACCACGTTGTCCCCACCAACGCACACGCCACTCTGACAGCGGTCGCCGTAGGTGCAGGCATTGCCGTCATCACAGAGGGCGAAATCCGATGCGAGTGGGTTTGAGCACTCGCCCGTTTGTGGATCACACAAACCCGGCAGGTGACAACGGTCCATCGCCCTACAAACCACGTCCGCGCAAAGGTCAAGTTCTGGTTGATAGGGTTTGGGGTCTTTGTTTTCCTGCGCGCAACCCCAGACCGCGCTGACGCACGCCGCACAAAGAATTACAATGAAGATTTTCATTTTGAGCTCTTTCACGTTGGCTTGGTTCATCAGCGGCACTCTTGAAACTCATTGCTTGTCAGTTGTGGGCATCCGTCCCACCAAGAGCCGCATCCACTGTAATATGCAGCCCGTGAGCCGCACGCCGGCACCGCGTTTTTCCAGCCAACAGCAGAGGCCTTGCACTCGAACCAGTACTTTCCACACCCACCGTCTGGATTGGCGATATAGTGCTGGTCTTCGATGCCGTCGCAGTTCCAATCATAACTGTTGCAGACGTGGCGGGTAGAGGAATAACCCGATTGGTCCGGATTTACCAAATTGCCGCCTTCAGCGTTGTCACAACAGTCGCGATTGTTGGTGGCGAGTTTGTCGCCCACCGGCCGGCACAGACACGTACCAATATCGGCCTTCACGCCATAACTGTCCCGATCCATGTCCGTGTAGTAGAGTCGCCACGGGCTTTGACATTCAACGCCCGGCGGTGGTTCATCGGTCTCACCGTTGCAATTGTCGTCCTTGAAGTTGCAGGTTTCGTTCGTGGGTTGGTACACCTGTTGACATTCTTGCAATTGCCCATCTCTGCAATGCAATCTGCCAATAGCACACTCACCAATTCCCGGCCCGCTGATCGCACCGTCTGGTTTTGGCACGGTGCACGGCATGACCCCGCCTCCGGGATCGCCCTCATCAACCACGCCGTCACAATTGTTGTCGAGGCCGTCGCAGACTTCTGCGCCAACAGCAGAATCTGGATCACAGACAAGTTCTCCGCCGATGCATCGCGTCGTGCCTGCTCCACAAACGCCTGGTCGGCCCGTGTCGCACGGTTGGCCCCCTTCTGGATTCTCTTCGTCAATTCCATTGATGCCGTTGTTGTCTTCGCCGTCGCACAACTCCCACGCCTGGCATTCCGCAAACTTCCCAAAGTTGTCAGCCTCATAAAGGCAGTCAACGGCCGCTGGATTGAGGTCGTAACCGGGGCATAGTGGCAGAGCTTCAATGCACTCGTTGTAACAGCCGTATCGAAAATCCTCGGAGACCCATGGCCCATGGTCCTGATAGAGGCGGGCACCCCACAACACATCCCCGGACTGGACGGATTCCATCGGCACCAAACCACACTGCAGCCGAGCTTCGTCCGGATTGTCTTCTGCGGCATCCACTTGGCCTGTCCCCTCGCATCGATTGAGCCGGTAGCCAAGGGCCGCGATGGTGGCCGGCGATAACTCGGTGGGAACAACTCCCTCGGGTGCCTCATCGACGAGCAAACACTTGAACGAAGAGTGGAAATTCATCCCTGAGAAGGTCTCGGTCTGAAATCTGGCAAAGTCCATTCCGACCGGCGGAATTTGTGATTGCCACTCGGAATCTCGTCTCAGCTCGCATTCCCGCCAATGGGTTCCGTCATTCGGCTGATATTTCAGAGGCACGCGCGTAGCCGACGGCAGCCCCTCACCCACGGCTCTGGACTTTTCGGCGATCACATAACTGCCCAACGGCGAACCGGTCGGGGAAGGCTCGTACCATCCTCGATTCAGTTCCAAGAAGTACGAAAACTGATTGAATGGCTGTTGCTCAACGCGCATGGCCGGACCGAGCCGCTTGAGGTCCCACTCTTCCACATCGGCGGCACCATTGTCGTTGTAATCCATGCGAAGGTCGTGGCAGATCTTCGTCAAACGATTGAGCTGTTTGGCAGTGACGCGGTCACCGTACGCTGGAAACCCACGAGCCGCCCAAATGGCGTTCAGAATAACATCGTCGTCGTTGCGATCGGTCTCGTACAAAGGTAGAGGCTGTTCGAGCATGATGTCGCGCCGCTCTCCGAATTCATTCTGCAAAACAAAGCGGTCAATGGTTCTTAGCTCGCAGCGCGCATTGGCCAATAATGCGGGGTCGCCAGATTCCAAAGAGATCCGAGCACTCTCCCGCAACCAACCGTCTCCATCCGCATCGCACTTGAACGGGCCGACGTCGGCACTCAAGGAATAGAAATAGCCCGGTTCGGTTTGACAAATGCATGAACCGATCCGGGTTGGCCATGGCCAACGCCCAACTTCGCCGCCAGCGTTGCAGGGTGGGCATTGCACACATCGGCTCCCACTCCACAGTGCATTGGCACCGCATTGCGGCCGGCAGAAAGCATCACTGAACTCCGTGGACGCCGCGCATTCTTGATCCGCTGGACAAGTCAATTCCTCACAGGTTCGCACGGCACGACACAGGCCGCTGGCTTCTTCCTCGACGAATCCGGGCAAACACTCGACGCAATGACCATTCGGGGTTTCTGAGCAGTCGCGATTCAGGTTGGAGCACGTCAATGCCGAACACGTCGTAGGCGGTTCACAAGAGCCATTGTCAGGATTTTGAATATATCCGACTTTGCAGCCACCGCAGTGCGCCGCAATGTCGGCAACAATGCAGTATCGGTGCTCCTCCTCACAACCTGCAAACAGACTGTCTTCTGCCCCATTGTCACAGTTGCCAATGGCGACCGGCTGGCAGACGCCATTGTCTTCCACGTAGCCAGTTCTGCATTTCTCACACACAGCGTCGATATGTTCCGAAGCATCAATGCAGAACCGATGAGCCGCGGCGCAACCTTGGTCTGCACACGTCTTAACGGGTTGGCATTTGTCTTGTTGTTCCGTGTATCCGTTGAAACAGGCGGCACAATGGGCACCGCTGGCATCCATTGTGCAGACGCGGAAGGCGGCGTCACAGGCCGATCGTATGCTCAGATCGCCGTTCATCTCACAAGTCTGAGAAACACACGTGCCCGCCGCGTCGACAAGACCCTCCATGCAACCACCACAGAACGCGCTGACGGTGTCCTCCAAATGGGTGATGCATTTGCGGCCTTGTTCTTCGCAATTCAAACTGAGGCATGTGGCCACTTCAACGCACAGACCTTCGGCCAAAACGAAACCAGGCATGCAACTACCGCAGATCGCTGTTCCGGCGAGATTCTGACACGCTCGATTCTCTGAAGCGCATTGGTCGACAATGCTTCCGGGTATTCCCACCTCGCACGTTGGTTCCGGCAGCACACATTCATTGGTATCAGGATCTAGAAGCGAGGGGGCTTCGCACGTAGCAACACCATCACCGACGCAAGCGCCCATCGCGACAGCCAAACCCACTAGGACAACGTCGAAAGTCTTGCACATCGCTAGAGCTCCGTGAAATCGGTGTAGTAGAAGAACAAACGAATATCGGTCAGTGAATCCAACAGGACGTCGGTGTTGACGTGTTCGTCTTTGCGATTAAAGACCAACTCCCAACCCGTATTGACGAGCGGACGGTCGCGAAGCCTTTCATTGCGGTAGACGGTTTCATCAAACACCGGGGTGCCGTTGAAATACGTGTTGATGACCGCGGTGCGATTGGGAAAAGCAAAGAATGACTTTTCGCCGTCGACGTTTCTGACAATACCGGTGCCCCGCTGCTGCACGTAAACACGGCCGAGATCATCCCCCACGTCTTCGCCGACGATTTCTGCCTCCATGTAAAGGATCTTGTGATTTCGGGTGAGCGGCGAAAGACGCTCGAGCGTTGTCGAGAATGGGACCGAGATATATCCACGCGGATCCAACAGCGTGGCGTTCTGAATGCCTTCCCGCAGAAGAATCGTGCGCTGCTCGTCAGAGAGCGCTACACCGTCAGCGTCAATCTCCGGAATCGCCAAAATGTCGTCACGCAAAGACAATACTTCCACCCGGGTATCTGGCAATCCGTATAGTTCCTCGAACTCAACGAAGGCCTCTTGCAGGTCAGCCAGATAACCCTCGAGAGAATAATCCCCATGCTCCACCATGCGAATCAGGAACAATTTGTCCAAGGCTGCATAACTCTGCGACGTGTAATATTCGTACACCTTGGTAGCCCTGTAGGCCTCGCGAATGGCGGTGGAAAAAGTCCGGTCAGCATTGATGATCGCATCGTTGCGATAAATCCGCGTATTGGGGTCGTTGCGGGCGGCCTCCACATTCAACATTAGAGACGTGGCGTCCTCCTGTGCCGACATCAAAGAGGTTGCCTCGTGACGCAGGCGTTGCACCTTGGACACCGTCAGACTCACGCCGTACTGCGCTTCGATGGCCTGCAATTGCAGCTCTAAGGATTGGCGAACCAGGTCCTTGACCGCATATTTTGTGTCGATATTGATGGCCACGCATTCTTGACCCGCCTGCACAATGACCTCGGCCAGCTCTATGCCCCCTAGGATGCCGTTGGCGACGCCCTTGGCCACATCTAGACCTGTGTTGATACCGATCAGCGGTCCAGCAAATCCCGAGTAGAACGCCCCGGCCGCGGCGGACATCGGACAACTGGTGGCCGTGCCCAGGGAACAAGAAGCATAGTCGCCCATATTTGAACAGTAGTCGTTGAGTCGATCACACAAGTTGATGGCCACATCCATGGCATCGATAACGGCCTTCACCGCGATTTTGGCACCACCGGAAAGGCCCAGGTAGAGCTGGTAGTCCCCGATACGCCCACATTGCTCAGAGGCCAAGGCCAGTTTGTCCGCCAAAGACTCTTTGAGATGTCGCTGAGACATCTTGAGGCCTTCAAGTTCGATTTTGGCAATTTCTAACTCGGCAATTGCGTCGTTGATTTCCCCGTTCCCCATGAAGCCACAGGGATCGCCAACCAATGCCGCCCTTTCATTGAGGTAGGCGTATTTAGGAATGGCGGGATAGATGATCGAATCGGTACCGTCCCTTACTTCAAAGCTGCCACAAATCGATGAGAGCTCCCCTTCATATTCGCGGGTGACAGCCGCGAGCTCCGCTTGAAACATCGCCGAATCCGTTTCAAACGAGCGGTCGTCAGTCAAAGCGCGCTGCTCTTTGTCGGCGGCAATTGCCAATTTTTCGACAGCCCGTTCCATCACCTTGTCAAAGGCATTGGTGTCGTCAGGGTCCAAAGTCGGAAACGGCACATAGTCGGGGGCAAAACCAAAGAACGTCAAACGGTCAGAGATATCACTGAAGACATTGCGCATGTCCAACAGCGCCATGCGATAGGTGATCTGACCCATCTCAACTTCACGTTTGATTTGGTCAACGTCCTCGGGATTGGCAACGTCGACGACTTTGAGCATCAGACGCGAGAGGATAATCGATTCGAGATATGCCGACGTGTACGCCCGTTCAATCACGAAGCGAGCCAAATCGGGGCGATTGAAACTCTGATAACGTTTTGAAATTTCCGAGAACGCCCGAGTCTTTTGCGCTGACGCCCGAATGAGTCGGGTGAAGTAAGAAACCACCGTCGCCTGTGAAACGTAGCCTTGCCCGGGAGGCAACACCCCAATGGATTGCCACATGATGGGACTCAAGGAAAACAACCGATCAAGTGCCTGCTGGTAGTATTGTGTTGCCAGGTAGAGCGAAAACATCTCGTAGCCGGCCCCACCAGAGAGATTGATCCCGCCCGGCTCAAACAAGGAGCCTTCGAACGAGGCCATGTTCATGCCCGCCAAATCAAACCGCGATTTGAAGGCCGAAACATAGGCCTCGTCACCCATCATCACCATCAACTCAGCGTACAACCGCTCGAATCCGTCATGGATAATGGGCGTGGCCAGCCCAGGCCTAAACTCCTCCCCATACGAGAAATCGCGAACCAAGAAGTTCCGAAGGAAGGTACGGGTGGCCGGTGTGAGGTTTCCATAATAATGAGTATAAAGGTGGGCCGCACAATCTACGCGTTGCCTAATGGATTCAATCGTCGCCGGGTCGTAACAGTAGGGAACCTCGTCGGAGTCAGCAATGCACATCTGCGGCGCAAAACCAACACTCGCTCCGGTGCGACTCCGAAACTTGGTCTTGTAGCGAAAAGCTTGTTCTATTTCGTCGTCCAAAGGTTGAACGACAGCGTCTTGCGCAAAGTCGGCAAAGAATTCTTTGTTGTTGCGCAAGTCCAACCGGTCGCTGTCGCAATAGACCTCGTCCTCATTCTGGCAACGCCAAACAATATTCCAACGGATGCCATAGGTACCGTTGAGTTTCATGGCGGTCAGTGCGTCGACGCATGTCGCGGTCGCCTGACACGGCAAGGCCGCGATTTCGGCTTGGGAAAGCGCGTCGCTGTTGACTGTGAAATACTCAACCCGACTGCCCGCCGGACAAGCGATCTTCACGGGGGCGGTTCCACCATCGTCCTTCGATCCGCCGTCAAACAGGCCCGTGTCTTCGCAAACGTAGTGCACCTGCTCGACATCGGTCGCGCCAATAATGGGCGGCGCCTCGCTCGACGGAACAATACCCTTCACCACCACTCCGGCAATCATCTCGGCATTCGCAGTGGTTGCACCACCGGCCACCAGAGAAGACGACGGGTGGTTGGCAAACAAGTCATCCAGCATGTCTTGTTCGCACGTCACACCGTCGACGGTCGGCGGCACACGGACGTCAGTCGGGTTTGAACCTTCGTAGGCGTCGGCGGCCAAGGTGGCCGGTGTTCGTACCAACTCCATGAAACCGTATGCGGAGAAGCCTTCCGTGTCGGCCGGATCGAGGAACGAAGGAAAATACTCTTTGAAAACAATGAGCATCGTCGTCTGGTCAATGATCGCGCCGTCGATGAGCTCCAAACGCCGTCGCCGTGTCGTTCCGTCCGGAATTGGGTTGGAAGCCGCGAGTGAGGCGTTGACCGAATAGACGTCCTGGAAGTTGCCAAACGGCAAGATCTTGTCCCGACACTCATAGCGATACCGATTGCCCGACGAATCGACATCTGTGTGGGCGGCGAATCCTGGAACCAGCCAAGGCAAAGCAACATGCCTAAACGTTCCGGTTGCAGCCTGGGCGCAACTTGTGTCGGTGGGTGTCGCTAGGTAGCGACCACCGACAAAGATTTCCGACTCAAAATCGTCGATGAAGATGATGCACGGCCCACCATTGGCACCGGAGCAATCGTTGGGATTGCTGGCGAAAACGAGGTTGACCTGGGGGTTGCCGGCGTATTGAAGCGCGCTGCGCGAGTCAATCTTTCCGGACCACACACCCGGGGCGTTTTGTGGATCCGCCGCATGCAGGTTGATGGCCATGGGAAACTCAATGAGGCCGGTGGGAATAGGATTGTCGGGCAGATAGTCGGAATAGACAGAAATCCCCAATTCGTTGGAATACAAATAGCAGGCCGCATTGGGGTTGGGTGCAGATTCATTGGGACATCGATCTTGGACGGATTTCCAATTCCAGCTCCCGGTCAAGGTCGCGGTTCGCATGGCGTGAAATTCATCAAGGGTGATTCGACCTTCGCGCAATGCCCCCCAACGCCGAATAAAGGCATTTCCAACCACCGACAGTTTGTCACGGTTGCTGCGATCGGCCAGCCACTCTTCCAATCCGAGCGTCCCAAAATTGGCGAAGTAGTACACTTGTCCGGCCCATTGACCCTCGGGCGAGCTGGTGTAGCTGAGATTGATGGTCTTGATGCCCAAACGAGCCTGAGACACCTCGAGGACGCCTTCCCATCGGGGGAGCACGGGGTTCGCCGCATCGGCCAACATCACCTCGGCAGTGCCACCGTCGCCATCGACACCGACAATCAGCTCTTGCACCTGAGCCGTTGCGGTCATTGCGTCTCCCATGGTCAACCAAGCCAACGGGTATTCATCGACTCGCGTACTCCCTTCGGCGTCGAACTCGGTGTGAGTCAATTTGCGCACCACAAATTCCAAATAGACAGGCGTGTCGTTGACAATCGTAAAGGAGTTGCTCAACGCGTTGTTGCTGAAAGCCAGGACATCGGAAGAAAGTGAATAGCTCCCCTCGAGGGGCGGCAGGAACGGTTCATCGTTGCCACTGGCAATGGCAAAACAGAAGCCGCTGATCCCGTCTTGGGTAGAACAGAATTCTCCAGACGGGCACCCCTCGTCCGTAGCCGTCTGGCAGGGCAAACGGCAGACCTTGGAAACGCACTGCCGGCCACTGCGGCAATGGGCATCGCGTTCGCAATCGGAATAACATTTGTTCTCTATGCACGTTTGAAAGGTGGGACAACCGCTGTCATCCTGACAACTGTTGTTAATCCTGGGCGCAAATGATTCGAAGGCAGTGGGTGAGGGGGCCAAGCAGGACCCCTCAACACAGATAGTTTCACCAATACAGCCCGCCAACAATCCTTCATCTGAACAGGGAACATATTGTCCTTCGTTGTCGGTGTAACCGCCACGACACGGCGTGTAACACCGTGGGTCGGCTGGCGGACTCAGGGTTTGACCGCTGTCTGCAGCGCAGTTTCCATTGATGCAGACAAGTCCTATGCGGCAAGCCCCGTTTGCGCCACAAAGGCATCCCGTAGACAAACCATTTTGGGCATCGCAGGTGGGAACCACGCAGACCTTGTGCTCACAAACAAGTTGGGTACCGTCCGGCAACGCATCACAAACGCCGTTGTCGTGACAAGGGCAATCTTCCCCACCATTTTGCTGACACTTTCCTTCCGGCACCTCATCGATGTTGCCGCAAGACAGCGCGCCAAAAGATGTCCATGAAACAAAAACAGCGAGACCTAGACAGTATTTGACCTTGCCCATGTTGCAAAACTCCGGTTTCAGTTGACGATCCGTGGACGGCCTATAAGAAATCGTGACGACTCAATATTGCGAGATCGAAACGAAAAACACTGTCTCGTTGCCCAGAAATGCGGCGCATTTCGTCGTTCTCAATTATTCCCCGCCGGTTTCTCGACGCCAGCGGAGCTATCGTTTCCTGCAAACACGTGTCGTGCTCTCTCCAAATACTGAGCAGGCATTGAGACGACTCAACGCCGACAAACCAACTTTCTTCAATCCACGGGTCCGAGAACGACACATAAGAGAAGCGGTCACCTGCGGTCACACCCACTTCGAGCCAGGGCAAGGATTGGAAGGCATGGCCGACCGAAGCCGAAAACTCGATGCCAACCCGTTGTTCTCTTTGCACCGCTGCCTGTATCCCCACGTCCAGATGCAGGTAGAAATTGTCGTTGGCGTACCCTCCTCCCACCATCAAGACCGAAGCAGTCACGGTGTTGAGCCCACCAGCCAAAAGATTCAGGGACAGTGACGCATCAACCCACAGGCGAGTCTTCATTGGGGCCGGCTGAATCGAACCCGTTCGGAGCTGTTCCTCCAACAAAGAGGAGAGCTGCTGGCGCAGTGCCACGGGGTCACCAAAGGATCCTGGGTGGTTTTGGGCGTAGGCTTCAACTGCTGCTGCGACCGCGACCTTGACTTCTTCTTGGCTGGCAATGGCCGTGTTTTCGTCGACGACGCAATCGGCCACCAGCGAAATGTGGACCCCGCGGTAAGAGGTTTCCTCCGGTGGCGCAGTCTCTTTGACTCTCGAGGTGATCACACCCAGTCGCAACAGCTCCGAAATCACCCGGCTGGCACGTGCCCTGGCCCGGGCTTCCTGCGCACCCCGTTTACTGCCAAAAACCTGGATCAACTCGGGGCTGAATGCTTTTTGGTCAAAGCGCCCCTCCACGTTCAAACAGTAGGTGCGCATCTTCGGATGGGCCAAACACGCCGCGAGATCCTCTAAAGTACCCTGCCAGGCGGGGCTGAAGGTCGTGTCCTCACCTCCAAGGTGTCCAGCTCCGTCCAGGTCCCAACTTCCGGGTCGGCAAGCGACGGGCAATGATTCCTCGGCTCTGACTGGTTGCGGCACCACCAACAACGGCAGGCCTACAAAGAGGATGGCGGCCACGGCCCGGGACCAAAGCGAACACACTGTCAGATGAGTATTCATAATGTCGTTGCCTTCTCCCCCGCACTCGCAAAGTAGGCGTTGGCACCAAGACCGATATTGTTCGCATACCCGATCCCAAGAACTCAGGTACGTGCAGACCGCCACCCGTATATTCCATAGTTACCCCATTGATGTGCTGCTTTGGACTTCCCACTGTTTCATAGACACGCGGTCGAGCGCGCCGGCAGAGAGCGACGTTGTCAAACTCTGCCGGTGTGGGTCCATTTAGCGCACTGTTGATTTGTTGTCCATCTAAGACGACCCCCATGCAAACAATGATCGTGGCCGACCGATTTGTCACCGTCTAGGCATTCATTCGCAGTGTCGAATTGTTCGTCTGATACCATTTGGCTCGAGGTTAGACTGTGGCAACGGATTCCCAGAGAGCAGCCCAAAAGCAGGGGAGGGCGGATTCGGTTCACGGACAAACAACGATGTCTACTGGCCGAGAAAGCCAAAGGCCCTGGGAGGGCAGGTCGGGTCCTCATCGACGCAGTTGCGTGCGCATTGTTAGACCGTCATGACCGTTTCTCGTACCAGTCTTCATGTGGCGAGAATTGTTGGCAGCTCAAACACGCGGTCACCTCCCATTGTTCATGGCACGCAGGACAGACGCCGCGGGTGTCGAAAGTGTTCCACACATGGTCGCAAATGCATTGCCAGCGGTCACCCTTGCCTGGCTGCCAGCCGCATTTGGGGCAACGGATCTTCGGTTTGTCTTCGCCGGTGCCCCTCCCAGCAAATTCTTCATTCTCGAGATCGACATTCCGCTCCGGCTTGAACCCACACCGCAATTCCCACAAACGCCACTGCTCAAACATCAGTTGTCTCCGTCTATGGCAAATCTGTCATTGGTCTCGGGCGCGACTCGCACCCACAATAACCTTTCGCGGGACACCCAAACGCCATTGACGCAACCTTTTGCCGACTTACATTGCGGCATACCCAACGGTTTAAGGAGATGCCACTATGGAGAGCACACGGGGCAATGTGTCAACCCTCGTCATCCGGAAGGGTCTGCACCTGAGCTATGCCGACATCCTCACGGAAAAGGCGTTGATTGCCATCGAGGCTCTGGCGCACCTGAACAACGATCGCCTTGAACTCATGCGGCAGCGGATCGAACGGCGGCGGCAGCGCCACCAGAATAGACAACGAATCGAATTTCTCTCGCCGCAAGCGACAATTGGCAGGACCGGCCTCACGGTCGCCGATGCCCGCGCCGGTCGTTTCGACGGCAGCAAGATCCCTGAAGACCTACAGCGACAATGGATACAGGGAACAGGACCGAGCGCGAAACCCCATGCGACCTTGGAAAGCAGCCTGCGCAACGTCGCTTACGCGCTCCTGTCCGGAGCAGACGGTTGGATGTTCGATGGAGAAGACGCCCTCGGACAGATCAGTACCATGTCCCTGGACAATCAACGCAATCTCAAGCTCGCCATCGCCAAGGATGCCACGTTCATGAGAGTGGCCGAGTCGGTCGCCAAAGAGATGAACAAGTGGGCCAAAGAGTTCTTCGGACGCGAAATCATCGTGGATTGGCAAAAACAACTAGACTTCACCACGAAGATCTTTCGCGCACGTGGATTGCACCTGGATGATCGTCACATTCAAACGAACGATGGCTCTGGTTTTTCCGCCTCTATCGTCGACGTGTGCCTGTACGTCGTCAACAACCACGAGGAGCTTCGGAAAGGTGGATCCAGTGTCGTCTTGTACTTGCCGAAGATCCAAACAGCCGAAGAGGCTGCCCTCTGGAATGAGTTGCTCACCGGGTTGGAGAGTCACCTGGGCATCACCGTGGGAACCATCAAGGCGTACGTTCTCGTGGAACAACTGGAGGCGTCATTCCAGCTCATGGAGATTCGCGCTGCATTGAGCCCACACTTCGTCGGCTTCAACACCGGTCGTTGGGACTACATCAACAGTGTCTCCGACGCGGTGGCTTGGGATCCAGAGTTCCAGAATCCCAATATCGACGCCATCACCATGACCTACGGCTACATGAAGAACTACGAAGACCGAGTGCGTCGCGCGGTAAACACCCCAGATCGAAACGGTCGTTTCGCCCTTTGGCAAGGCGGCATGGAGCCAAACATTCCCGTAGGATCAGAGGCCGGGATTGCAGCCAGCATGAAGAAAGCCGTCGCGGGTGCACAGCGCGAGCAGCGTGAGGGTGCGAGCGGCAAATGGGTCGCCCACTGGCGCATGGTGCATATCGTCCGACCGGTATGGGAGAGAGTGGGAGACGCCAATCAATTGGGCCGCAAGTTCCCGCCTCTCACCTACGAAGCTAACGACGCCAATCTCCTGGTGGAGCGAGAGAGCGCTCCGCGCACTGTGCGTGGAGCCCGAGTTGCCAAGCGACACAGGAGCTTCCATCCCACCCGAAACCACGACTTCTTTCGGCACTCCCGTGGAAATGTTTCCCGCCGCATCTCTTGCCCACGCATACAGGATTTTTGTCCCTGGGCTCGTTACGATGTGC
>MGST01000071.1 GCA_001798605.1 Deltaproteobacteria bacterium RIFOXYA12_FULL_58_15
ATCGAACAGTCCCGGGGTGCTCTGCCTGTGGGTCCGCTGTTGATCTTGGTCAACATCTCCAGCGTCTGGGTGCCATTCACCTCGGAGGCAAAGGAGGCGGTGGCTCACTACGACGAGATCATCACCGAAATGAAGTTCGCGTTGCAGGAGTGCGGCCGACGAGTCTCCCGCCATATTCGTCGACGACGCCGAGTTGCCGACGCCCAGAAGAAGCAACGCTACATCGAACGATACATCCCCCATATCGGACTGGCATTGCAGGGCATCCTCGGCCTCAGCGACGCCCGACGTGACAAGGTGGTCAAAGAGTTGACCGACGTCCTCGAACGCTCCCGGAAGATGTGAGATCAGCGATGGCAAAGAAAGTAACAAAACAAACAGTGGAAAAATCAGCGCCCCAACCGGCCCCAGTCAAGAAGACCGTGGCCAAAACGGCGGCGGCCAAAGGTGCATCGAGCAAGACGACTACCTCCGAGAAGAGCACAGCAGGTGCCAGCACCGGTGGAAAAGCCCGAAAGGGCGGTCGCAATGACAAGACGACCATTCGCGCCATCGACAGCGTCGCCAACGACGTTATGAAGACGATTCTCAAAGGTGAGAAACCCGACCTGGTGATGCCTGTCCGCTCCCTGGCAAACGTGGTGTACGACACCAACAAGGGATATTTCGAAATTGGCACGTCAAAAAAGGTGCGCACCCTCACGGTCAACACGGTCAAGACGTTTGCCCAGACTCTCAAGATGATGTCGCTCTCCAAAGAGCTGGTGCAAACCAACGATTTCGCCACGAAACGAGACGCCTACTATCAATCGAAGAACTGGCAAGAAGCAAAGTTCACCGAACAGCCCGAGTCCGACACGGTGATGGACGACGTCGAGGCCATGTTCGCTGTCCACAACATCTCCCGCGAAGACCTGCGTTTCGTCCCCAATGAGCATGGTGGTGCAGTCGCTGGCGAGTTGACCGTCATCGATCGCGACCTCGATACCGGCAAACGCATCGTCATTGATTGCACCAAGTTTGGTTCTGGTGCCTACTCTGTACCCTCGTGGGTCGAACATCTGCAGTTCAAGACCAAAGCAAAGTTCATCTTGGTCATCGAGACCCACGGTATGTTTCAACGTTTGCAGTCTCACAACTACTGGCGCAAAGCCCATTGCATCTTGGTCTCCATGGGCGGCGTACCATCACGTTCGTGTCGTCGATTCATTCGGCGTTTGTCAGACGACTGCAACATACCTGTCTACGCCTTCACCGATTGCGACCCCTACGGGATCTCTAACATTTATCGGACCCTCAAGGTCGGCTCGGGCAATGCTGCCCACATCAATCGCTTCTTCTGTGTGCCCAAGGCGCGTTTCCTTGGCTTGATGCCGCAGGACATCATCGAGTGGAACCTCACCGATGCCACCCACAAGCTCACCGATATCGATATCAAGCGTGCCCGCGATGCCCTCAAGAACGACCCATTCTTCATCCAGCACAAGCAGTGGGCCAACGCCCTGCAACAGATGATCAAGATGGGGGTTCGCGCTGAGCAGCAAGCGCTCTCCAAACACGGCCTCAACTTTGTCATCGAGAAGTACCTGCCAGCCAAGCTCAAGCACCGAGCGGCATTCTTGCCCTAGGCCCTTGGGCGAAACTTTCACAGAGCTCCAACATGGGCAGCCGTTCCCCATCAATTGTCATCGCCATGGCCATCGTCGCAGCCACAGCGACGGCGACGTGCTCTTCTGATCCCCGTGAGAAGCTCGAGACCTTGCCCATACAAGCAGATGCGCGGGCTGCGTTGGCACGCCTGCGTTTTGTACCGTTGCACAACGGCGACCGCCTTGAACAGGGCGATCTCATTGTCTGCGGATCGCGCGATCGCGTAACCTTGGGCTTCTCCAAAAAGCTCGTGGTCGACTTCCTCGGCCGAGATAGCAGCTGGCTCATCGAAGAGCTCTTCTGGGCGTCCGAGGGAGAAGTCGTATTGTTTGCCGTGCCGCCACAGCAAGTGATGCGAATCGATCTCCCCCGGGGCATCGGTAGCAACAGCCGCCATCCCGACGGTTGGGTACGCGAGGTCACGGGCCACCCCGTTTCGAGCTCCGACGCTCGCACCATCGCTGGACTGTTCGGAGACGACCAAACCCACGAGCTCTTCGCCCTGCGTGACGAGCGCAAGACGGAACCGATGATTTCACCAGCGACAGCAAAGGCCACCGCAGCAGCGAGCCAGGCCGTGTCTCCCGACTCTCATCCAACAACGAAACGACAACCTTTGGGAGTCTCGGTCTTCCCGCGGATGGGACCGCGATCCGGTGTCGTCATCTCTGAAGTTGTGTCCCAGAGCCCCGCAGCCAAGTCTGGCCTCGACAAAGGTGACCGCATCGTCAAGGTCGACGGTACCCCCGTCGGTGACTTCCGCGAGCTGCGGGACGCCTTACACAACAGCCGCTCAGCAGAGATCAACCTAGAAGTCGTTGAGAAGACCGCTCGGACCAAACGCACGGTGTCGGTTGATCTGAGTCTGTGACCATCTCTCGCACGTCTGAGCTGGGAACGGCGGGAGCTGGCAACAAAGGCTAGAATTCGAACTCAATCTCGGGGTCCGCTTCCTTCTTCTTCTTGCCCTTCTTACCCTTCTTTTTGCCCTTCTTCTTGTCGACTTCTGGCGCTGCTTCTGGCGCAGCCTCGGGCTCACCACCAAAATCCGTCCCACCAAACAGGTCCTCTTGGTCAGAAGCCGCTGGTGGCGGGGCGGGTGGCTTTGTTGCGGCACCGGCATCGGTTTCCGGCACATCGAAATTCATCTCCATCTCGACGCCGCCACCACTTTCACCACCGAGGCCTTCCATCTCAATGGCTGGAGGCTGTCCCGCTTTGACGTCCTTCTGTCCTTCACTCACGTCTTTGCCGATGCTGCTGAGCTCAACGATGACAAACTCGACACGACGGTTTTGCTCACGACCCCGATTGGAGTTGTTCGAGGCGATGGGCTTCTCTGGGCCGAATCCCTCGGCAATCAAGCGTTCTGCTTGCACTCCATTGGCGATGAAGTACTGGCGAACCGACTCAGCCCTATCCTGGCTGAGCTTGATGTTGCGACGCCGATTGCCCTGTGAGTCCGTGTGACCTTCGATGCGCAATTTGCGGATGTGCTTGTAATTCTTGAGGACCGAAACTATCTGGTCCAGCAGCTTGTCGCTCTTACTCATCAACTTGGCACTGCCAGACTTGAAGAAGACCTTGTCTTTGATGACGATCTTTTGTGCATCGAGGTCGACTTCAACCAGTGTCTTGACCTTGAGCTTCTCTGGGCAGCCGTCCTCATCCTCAACGCCATTGTAGATCTCTGCCTCCTTCGGGCACTTGTCGATCTCGTCGGCAATACCATCACCATCGTTGTCCTCGGGACAACCGTCGTCGTCGGCGACGTTGTCTTTGTCTTCGGCAAAGTTCGGACACATGTCACCGAGATCGGCGAGACCGTCGCCATCGTTGTCAGGGTCCGCACAGCCATCGACATCTTCGAAGCCATCGACGTCCTCGGCCTCATCGGGGCACTTGTCGACCTTGTCAGCGATGCCATCTTCATCGTTGTCTAGATCAGCACAACCATCGTCATCTTTGAAACCGTCCTTGTCCTCGACGTCACCCTGACATTGATCGGCTTCATCCAGTACGCCGTCCACGTCGACGTCCGTCTCGGGGCAGCCATCGGTGTCTGCGAGGCCGTCTTTATCTTCGGGTTCGTTCGGACATTGGTCGTCTTCGTCGACAACACCGTCCTTGTCGTTGTCGAGCTCCGGACAGCCATCGGAATCTTCGAAATCGTCACGGTCTTCTTGCTTGTCGGGGCATTTGTCAAAGGAATCGGAAACACCATCCTTGTCGGCGTCGGCCAAACCGTATTCGCCGCTGTACCAGATCAAACCAGCAAAAAGCCGCGGCGCTGGTTGTCCGTAACCCTGGGTCGTAATGCCGGCACCACCACCTGCGGTGATGACGAAATTGTCGAAGGCGGCCCAGCGAATGCTGACATCCGCCTCGAACGAGGTACGCGCAGCCTGTTTCTTCTTGGCCAACTCCGAGTCGGCATTCCAAGCAAAGGCATTGGTTGCGGGGGTGTGGCCAAACAGCTCGCCAACAATCTCAAACGGCAGGCCTTCGCCCATGTTGACGTCAAAGGCGACAGCCGCCTTGGCAAAAACCTCATCATCGACGGTAAGCAGTACTTGGCCCTCAACCGGCTCGACGCGCGTCTTGTCACGCATGCGGTAACCGAGATTGACGCCGGCCCGCAAAAAACTGGTGCGCGTCGACAGCGCCAAGGAGGGCGCGATCACCACGCCGTTTTCGCTGGCGTAGGCTGCCTGAGCCGCGGTTGGAAGGATGACCGTGCCGACCACTGCGGCGGAAAACACACCATCGTCGATGTTGAGGAACCTGACCTTGGGAACCAACCTCAGATCACCCTGGGTGAAACCAGACAACGCGCCGCCGAGATCGATGTTTGCCCCACCTTCGCCAAATGCCTCCTCATCCTGGCCACCTTGCAGGATCAAGGGCATGACAACGCCGAACTCACCTATGTCGAACAGACCCAATGCGGCCATGACATTGGCATCGACGCGGAAACCGACGATGGCACCGACTTCTCTCTCACCGCCGTCCGCCTCCAGGATCTGCACAGCCAACGGGTTGCGAGCGTAATTGAGGTTCAACCCGGCACTGATGCCAAGATGGCTGTTCACATCACCGCTTTCAGTGGTGATGAATCCAGTGGCCCCTGGAGCCGGTTGAAACAACTGCAAGTCGACGGTGGGCGCGGAGGAATCAGGAGAAGCCGCGCGCACTGTACCGGCGACAAACAAAACGGAGATGGCGACGTTCAACACACGCATCGATACCCCCAAATAAGGCGATGGCCACACCCTAGCACCAAAAGGGAAATGGGAGCCAGAGCCTTCTCTCGCAGCACGAGAAGCGCTAGAAATCGCCGCATGAGAGCAATAGTGACTGGCGGCGCAGGGTTCATCGGTTCACACCTGAGCGATGCCCTCTGCGAACTGGGGTCCGAGGTGTTGATCGTCGACAACCTCTCATCGGGGAAACGGGAAAATGTCCCACAGACGGCTGATCTCGCAGAAGTCGATGTCACAACTGCCGAATGCGAGCGGGTGATCCGTGACTTCGCCCCCGAGGCCGTTTTCCACCTGGCGGCACAAATGGATGTCCGCCGTTCAGTGGCAGATCCGGCGTTCGATGCTCGTACCAACGTCGAGGGCACCGTCCGGGTCGCCCACGCCGCCGCCGACGCCGGCACCCAAGCGATATTTTTCGCTTCCACAGGTGGTGCGATCTATGGGGAGCAAGAGACATTCCCGGCCGACGAAGAGCACCCTACCCGCGCGGAGAGCCCATACGGAGTCGCCAAAAGGTGTGGCGAGCTCTACCTCGACCTGTTCTCGCGCCTGAGCGCGATGCGAGCGGTCATGCTGCGCCTGGGCAACATCTATGGCCCCCGGCAGGATCCGCACGGTGAGGCTGGAGTGGTAGCCATCTTCAGCCGAATGATGCTGCAGGGGACGCCCCCGGTCATCAACGGCGACGGCGGGCAAACCCGTGACTACGTTTTTGTTGGCGACGTGGTACGAGCCTTCCTATTGGCACTGCGTCACCATGAGGTTCGCGGCCCCATCAATGTTGGCACCGGCATCGAGACCGACGTGAATGCACTCGCTTCTTACATCGCAAAGGCGGCGGGTTACACCGGTGAGATCAAATATGGGCCGGCCAAACCAGGCGAACAACGCCGCTCGGTGCTCCACAACCAACGTGCAGCGGAGCTGCTACACTGGCAACCGCAGACCAAGATCGCCGACGGCCTGGCGAAAACTGTCGACTGGTTCAGAAACGGCTAGCTCCGGCCAGCCCCGGCTAGCACCCGCCTGGCCCCTTCGTCGGTCCGAGAAAACGAAATCTATAGGTCCCCGTCGGAGAGCAATGGCGCGCGGGCGTCCTTTTCGGAGAGAATCGGCTGCGCCAAAGGCCAGTTTATGCAAATCTTGGGGTCATTCCAGCGCACGATGCACTCGTGTTGTGGCGAGTAATAGTCGGTCTGACGGTAGACGATGTCGGCGACTTCCGAAAGAGTGCAGAACCCATGCGCAAAACCCGGAGGTAACCAGAACATGCGGTTGTCGTCGCCGCAGAGATCGATGCCCACCCATTGGGCAAACGTCGGAGATTCACTGCGCACATCAACTGCCACATCGAATATCCGTCCGCGGACACAGCGCACGAGCTTGCCCAGAGCGGCTGGTTCCTTCTGCCAGTGTAATCCGCGCAGAGCACCCCGCCGCGACCGAGAGTGGTTCTCTTGGACAAATGGGCCAATGCCGTGCTCAGAAAAGACCTTCTCGCGAAAGGTCTCACAGAAGAAACCGCGTTCGTCTCTGAACTGCGGGTGCTCGACAATCAGCACTCCTTCGAGCGCCGTGGGAATAAACGAAAACGTCACTCAGCTCTCCTCCTCACAACCCGCCGGGCTGCCTCAAACATCTACCTGTCGCCCCTCTATATAACTCGCGAGGGCCTCTTGCCACGATCTCAGCGGCGCAAGTCCTGCGTGCCTGAGGGCATCGTGCCGTAACACCGAGTAAGCCGGACGTTTGGCGGGCGAATTCCATTGTGCGCTGGTCACAGCCTGCAGGTCAGGTTTCACACCGGCAAGGCGAAACAACTCCACCGCAAACTCATACCAAGTGCAGCTCCCTGTATTGGTGATGTGGTAGAGACCGTATGCCGAAGTACCAATCAGCTCGACCAACTTAGCAGCGAGATCGACCGTCGCAGTGGGAGTCAACCGTTGGTCGTTGACGACCTTGAGGGGCTTGCCACTTCGGGCAAGTCCCAACATCGTCTCGACAAAGCTGCGGCTTGCATTGGATTGGTATGCCCCCGCACGGCCATAAAGCCCACAGGTTCGGACAACGAAGTGGCGCTCCCACGCCGTCCGTACGGCATATTCCCCTGCGAGCTTGGAAATCGCATAGACGCTTTTGGGATCGGGCCTGTCATCTTCCGAAAACGGCAAAGCGCGATCGGGCGCTCCGTCGAATACATAGTCGGTAGAAAAATGCACCAACGTCGATCCCATGTCTTTGCAGACCCGCGCGAGGTTGTGCACTGCCGCAGCATTGGTGAGAAATGCATCCTCCGAACGTGTCTCGCACTCATCGACACGGTGAAACGCGGCTGTGTTGATGACAATGTCGGGACTGTTCACCATTAAAGTGGAACGCGTCTGTTCGAAGTCGCAGACATTCATGTCGCTGATCGTGAGCGGCACCACCAGTTGGTCCGATGCGTCCTCCAGCGCCGCGAGCAAATCTGTGCCAAGTTGGCCGTCAGCACCAATAACCGCGATGGTCTTCTTCATCTCCACCTCTTCACGCGTTTCAAGTCGTCCATCGTTCGCAGCGGCGCACGGTTGTTGCGAACGGTTTGGCGGCTCAAGCGAAAAAACCTGTGATGCAATCAACGACCCGCTGCAACTCGTCGCTTGTGAGCTCACCGAAAATCGGCAGAGCGAGACACTCCTCTGCGAGAAGCTCAGCCACAGGGAAGGCACCAGAGGTCAGTGACGCGAAGCAGGGCTGTTGGTGCAGTGGTTTTGGATAATAAACGGCGCAGCCGATGTTCTGTTTGCGCAAAACGTTGAGAAGCTCATCCCGACGACCTGCACCATGCACGCGCACGACATACTGATTGAAGACGTGATTGCTCTGACACACTGCCGGCAATGACAACGGCGCACTTGCGGGCTTTTGGGTGCCATCAGCACAATTGGCAGCGCAAGGCTCGCCATCGCATGCAACTTTGGCGACTCCCGCCGCGATGAACAACTCGTTGTAACGGGCAGCGTTGGCCTGACGGGCACGAGCATAGCCCTCAACATGCGGAAGCTTGACTCCGAGGAGGGCAGCCTGCATCGCATCGATGCGGAAATTTCCCCCGACCTCAGGGTGCTCGTACATCTGCTGGCCACCATGGACCCGCAGCGCCCGTACCCGCTTTGCCAACTCGCCGTCATGGGTGGTGACCAGGCCAGCGTCGCCGAACCCACCCAGGTTCTTGGAAGGAAAGAAGGAGAAACATCCTAATGTGCCCAACCCCCCCGCTTTTCGACCCTGATACTCAGCGCCAATCGCCTGTGCCGCATCCTCGATGACCGGCACACCCTTGGCCCGAGCGATATCGTTGATCGCATTCATCTCTGCGCACTGGCCGAAAAGATGCACGGGAATAATGGCCCGTGTTCTCGAAGTGAGCTTGCGCTCAACATCTTTGGGATCACAGTTGAAACATCGCGGCCGACTATCAACGAAAACCGGCGTTGCCCCCGTGCGCCATATGGTTCCGGCCGTGGCAAAAAAGGTGAAGGTCGGGCAAATGACCTCGTCCCCACGGCCAATACCCAAAGCCATCATGGCGACCAACAGAGCGTCAGTCCCCGATGAGACACCGATGGCGTGCTCGACCCCAAGATATCTGGCACACTCGCGCTCAAATGTTTCGACCTCGTTGCCGAGGATGAACTGCCCACCCTCAAGCACCCGCTGGAAGGCCGCCCTGAGCTCAGCCTGAAGCTTGCCATTTGCACGTCGTGGGTCGAGAAGGGGAACACTTTCCTTGTTGGTCATGCCATTTCCTCTTTGTTACTCTTTCTGCGCAGATTCTTCACTCGTGCCATGCGCCGTGGATTCCACAGCGGCTGCCTGATCGCTGCTGGCAGTCTTCATTACGTGGATTTTCGACCGCAGCCAAGTCAGGTTGACGTTATCTGGGGCTTCTGCTCCCATCGAAACGCCTCCCCTTGTGACGCCTCCCTTTGAAACGCCTTGCCCTTGCAACGGCAACGACTGATAATGCCCCCGAGGAAAGCGTGGAGCAGAGTTGGAACATTCTGGTTGTCGACGATGAGCGTTACAACATCGATTTGGTGCGTCGCGCCCTGCGGCCTCGCCGTCGTTACAATATCATCGCCGCCGACTCACCAACGGAAGCTTTGATGATCCTTGCAAGTACAGAAGTTCATCTCCTCATCGTTGATCAGAAGATGCCAGGGATGACTGGGGTCGAGCTCCTGGAGCATGCCAAATTAGCTGGCACTCCGGTGCCAGCTATCATGGCAACGGCCTATCCGGACGATGCGGACGTGCGCCAAGCTCTGGCAGTCCACCTGATCATTCGAATTCTCGACAAGCCCTGGTTCTCCCAGGAAATGCTGGGCGCAGTAGACCAGGCCATCGTTGCTTGACCTTGGCTGATGATGAAAGGACGCCCTCCGTTGTTGGCTCTTCTTTGCGCCATGCCTTGCACGGCCCACGCACAGGCCATCGACGCTGCCGAGGCTCGAGTCAT
This sequence comes from Deltaproteobacteria bacterium RIFOXYA12_FULL_58_15, assembly GCA_001798605.1. GTDB lineage: Bacteria > Myxococcota > XYA12-FULL-58-9 > XYA12-FULL-58-9 > XYA12-FULL-58-9 > XYA12-FULL-58-9. The sequence continues at coordinate 9,418 of MGST01000071.1, forward strand.
TTTGTTTGGCGCAATGCCAGATCCCCAAGCAGACACCGAGTGCAACGATTCGACACCAGCCGATCAGGTGACTTGCTTGCTGAGGAAGCGCTATGCCAAAGACCCCAAAGCCGCAGTGTTGGCCGTCGAGCTTTGGCAGAAGACCGGCTCTTTGGCTGGGCTTCTCCATGAACGCGACTTCGACGGCGGATATCGCGGTGCCTTGCACCTGGTGCCGCACCTGCCCGTGGGTGTCGATCGCAAGCATCTGCAATTCGTCACCAGCGCCCTGACAGCTCTGGATGATTTCTTCACGGGTCTTGAAAAAGAGGCGGGCAAGGCCCCGCGTTACCGCTGGCGCGACCTCGATCTACGGTTCTTTCGCTCGGTGGGCCGTCGCACGCCAGCCGCCTATGCTGGCGATTGGCAGGTCGCCTACAACGTCCGTGGAACTTTGAATCACTCGACCACAGTCGTCCGCAACCTTCTCTTTCACGAGATATTCCACCTCAACGACCAAGCGGCGGGCGACTGGTCGAGCCGCGCCCTCGGAGACATTCACCACAGCATCATCGAGCGCTGCGGTCGCGAGGCCAAGTGTCTCGAACCGTATGTCCAAGGATGGCTCAAGGTCCGGGGCAAGACCTACTACGCGTTCATGCCGGGCAACGGTGTCGAGGAGTACGCGGCCGACCTGGCGCAGAACTATCTGCGCGAGCAGCTCACAATCTTAACGGGGCAAACGGTCAAACATCCCTTCAAATGCGGGCCGCCGGAGAACGCCAAGGCCTGGAAGCTCATCGTCGACGAGTTCTTCGCTGGCATCGACCGCATACCGGCTTGCGCAAACAATTGATGCAAAAAACCCATGGAGAGTCACACGATGCCCCCTGAGTCCTCGGCTGCCCCCGGCGCGCCCTCTGCGGTCGAAAAGATCACCCTGGTCTGTTGCCAGACAACCACGCTCGAGTTCGCCGACACCACTTTGACCATCGAGATGAGTGACGAAAACATGCGCATCTCGAAGGGCGGCGCGGACGCCATCAACATCGTTCTCAAGGACCAGAAGGTACCTTACAAGCTCAACATCCTTGGCAGCGTCGTCCTCGAGGAGCAGAAGCTGGGCGACATGGACTACGCCGACTACTTCTCTGTCAATTGGGAAGATGAGTTCTCCGCTCCAGTGATCGTCTTCAAAAAACCACCGCTGCGAATCGCGCGCGTGTACACCAAAGGTCAACGCATCGAGCTCGGAATCGAGAACGTGGCCGGATATCGGGTCGAGTACAGCGACGGCGTGGTTGCCAATTTTGATCGCAAATCAAACGGCGGTTTCGAATTCAGCTTCTCGACCGGATTTTACGGCAACTTCGCCCCGGGCGACGACGGCTCTTACACGCTGACGTTCAAGGGCGACAAACTGCGACCCGACGAAGAAGAATACAGATCTCAATCAAAGTTCATTGTGTCCCGTTCAAAGTACACCGGGAACATGTTGTTGATTCTCGAGGAAGACGCCATCGTCGAAATCAAGTAGTCAATCTTTCCTGTACTTGGTTACCCGCGCCCAACACTTGGAGGGATCATGCCACATCGATGCAACAACACACTGCGCAACGAACGAATTACGTCTGTCCTATACGGCATTGTTTTGGCCACGGTGTGGGGTTGCTCGACCCAACCGGTTGGCGTTCACAAGGCGGAGCTCCCGGTAGCACCCGATCTCACCGCCATCGACGAAGTCGATGCCCCCATGTTGCAGGTCACACGAGCACCGGGCGAGGTAACGGACTCAGGCGAGGCAGTCGAACGAGAGCACCTGCCCATCACAGAAGTGAATACCAAGGTTCGCATCGTCGGACCTGTGGCTAAGACCCGAGTCACCATGACCTTCTACAACCCGCACGATCGGGTTCTCGAGGGCGACCTGGTGTTCCCACTGCCAGCCGACGCCACCGTCACCGGCTACGCCCTCGACATCGAAGGGCAACTGGTCGACGCCGTCGCCGTGGGCAAAGAGAAGGCCCGCGTGGTCTTTGAGAAGGAAGTGCGCAAGGGCGTCGACCCCGGCATCGTCGAATGGGTCGGCGGCAATCATTTCCGCACCCGCGTCTATCCGATTCCCCCCAAGGGGAGCCGCACCATCGCCGTCGAGACTGTCCGCGAGTTGGCGCTCCACCTGGACGGCTCGACATACACATGGCCTGTGGCCTTTCCCTCGGGGCTCGAGAAGTATGACCTCCGCGTTGAAATCCCTGACCTAGCGAGCAATCCAAGAATTGAGCTGGCAGGACAAATCCCCTTGTCGGTCTCGGGCGGCGACGGGGTCTGGATCGGCGAGGCCAAGCCCGCCGGCAAACCCCTCACAGGTCGGCTGACCATCGCCGTCCCTGGAAAGCCGCGCACCGTTGCCGTCGAGTCCCACAACCATAATGCCGAGGGTACTTCAGGCAGCGCGTACTTTTTGATCAATCAACCCCTGACGACAAGACCGTCGGCGAATGGTGTCGCTGCCAAAAAGGTCGTCATCTTCTGGGACGCTTCGCGCTCGCAGGAAAAGACCGATCATGCCCGCATACTCAGCGGTTTTGCCGCCTTCTTTGCTGCCCTCGATGCTGCCTCGATCGCGGTCGAGCTTTGGCCGTTCAGTGATGCCATGCGCGAGCCCGCTACGTTGACCATTCGCGGTGGCGACATCGAGCCGTTACGCAAAGCAGTGACAGACATCATCTACGATGGTGGCACTCAACTCGGTGTCATCAAGCCCCAAGGCAAAGCCGCAAGCCTCTACTTCCTCGTGAGCGATGGTGTTTCCACCTTTGGTCACAGCGAACCCGCAGCCTTCAGCGCACCCGTGTTCACCGTCTCGGCCGCAACCAAAGTCAACACTGCGTTCATGGGCTGGCTCGGAACGCGCAGTGGCGGTGCCTATTTCAATCTCGCGGACTCCGATCCGTCGGTGATGTCTGCGGCGGCCGGGTCGGCCCCCTTGGTTGTCAAGGCGATCAACGTCCAAGGCGGTCAGGTCGCAGACGTCCTTCCGGGGATTGGCCAGCCCCTCACCGACAAATTGTCGCTGAGCGGCCGACTCGAGTCCCAATCGGCCACCGTCGAGGTCGAGCTCGGTGTCGCTGGGGAAACTGTCGATACCATTCGTTTCGAGCTCACCCGGGGCCAGACCCATGGCGACCTCTTGGCGCTGTTGTGGGCACAAAAGAAGGTGGCTCAACTGGCAGCGTTTCCAAAACAAAACGAAAAGGCGCTCACCGACGTAGGCAAAAGGTTTGGTCTGGTAACCCCCTACACCTCGCTCATCGTCCTGGAACGCCTGGAACAATACATCGAGCACGACATCCGACCACCCGCCACGCTCCTCCCGTGGCGTCGTGCCTTCGACGAACAGGTGGCTGGTCGGGTGGCCCAAGAGAAGGTCGAGCATCAACGCAAGCTCGAACGCATCGTCGGCCTTTGGAACGAACGCATCGCCTGGTGGGAAACGAAGTTCAAATACCCGCGCGACTTGAGGGTCGCAGGAGAGTCCAAGAAGTCCCGTCGCGAAGAAAGTGCTGGCGATGATTTTTCGTCGGCTCCGCCACCGGCACCGAGCATGGAACGTATGGATTCAGCTGAAGCGGCAAAAGAGGACGCCCCCTCGATGAAGGACGAGGCACCATCTGCCAAGACGGTATCTGACTCTAACGCTGTGAACGATTCCGAACCATCCATAGAGCTCAAACCCTGGACACCCGATACCCCGTATCTCAAAAACCTCGACGCCGCCAACGATGCCTACGCGGCTTATCTTGCCGAGCGGAAGTCCTACGGCGCTTCACCCGCCTTTTATCTCGACTGCGCCGACTTTTTCTTTCGCAAGGAACAACGCTCCCTAGGACTGCGAGTCTTATCCAACGTTGCCGAGCTTGAGCTCGAGGACGCTGCGCTGCTGCGAGTGTTGGCGCACCGTTTGGCCCAGCTCGAATTTCTCGATCTCGCCGCCATCGCCTTTGAACAAGTCTTGTCGTGGCGCCCAGAAGAGCCACAGTCCTATCGCGACCTCGCCTTGGTGCTTGGCCGAAGTGGCAACCACCTGAGGGCGTTGGAGCTGCTAGCCCACGTGGTCATGAACCAATGGGATCGCTTCGATGAGATCGAGCTCATCGCCTTGATGGAATTCAACGCGTTGGTTCCGCAAGCGCGCAAAGCGGGTATCACTGAGCTTCCACTCGACGAGAGGCTCATCAAACTTCTCGATCTGGATCTGCGCATCTCCCTGTCATGGGACACCGATCTCACCGACATCGACATGTGGGTCATCGAGCCTTCAGGCGAGAAGGCCTATTACGGCAATAACCGCTCGCAGATTGGCGGCCTGGTGTCTCGCGACTTCACCCAAGGTTATGGCCCTGAGGAGTATGTGATTCACCGGGCCATGCGAGGCGAATACACGGTGCAAGCAAATTTCTTTGGCTCCAGCGCCCAGACTCTTACCGGTGCCGTCACTTTGCAGCTTGAGCTGTTCACCCATTACGGCCGACCCAACGAGAAGCGCAAGGCCATCACGCTCCGGCTCAACCAGGCGCGCGACACCATCACCGTCGGTACCATCAAGTTCTAGAGCCCGTTCGAGAAATGGTTGTCGGCCGTTTGATCCAAGGCTGTTTGATCCAAGGGTTGAGGTCATCTGCGAATAGGTGATACTATAGTATCATGTTGAGTTCGGCACCGTCTGGACGATTCGTGTTGCGAGTTCCTCCGAAGCTTCATGGCCAGCTCCGGCGGCTGGCTTTGGAGCGCGGGATCTCGCTCAATGCCTTGTGTGTGCGCCTGTTGGGACTCGGAATAGATTCGGGTGGCAACAGCGAGGTTGATGCTCTGGAGGAGTACGCGTCGTGGTGGTCAGTCGCGAGGCGTCATGTCGAGGCGAACGCCGAACAGTTTTTGGGCGCGGTGCTCTTCGGCTCGGCGTCCCGCGGTGAGCTGCGCGTTGACTCCGACATCGATCTCCTTCTCGTCGTTGCTCCCCAGGTATCGCTGCATCGTGATCTCTACCGTCAATGGGACGATTTCCTCGCCGGGAACACTCTTCCACACGAAGTGAACGCGCACTTCGTTCATCTCCCGGACACGGTCGAGGCCGCAGGCAGCCTCTGGTTGGAGGCGGCGACTGAGGGCCGACTCCTCACCGATCGGACGGGCGTTGTTCAGCGCTTTTTCGTGCGTCTGCGCCGAGCCATTGCCGCCGGCGAGTTTGTTCGAGGCGTCATCCATGGCCAGCCCTATTGGAGGCACGCCGCATGATCAACCGGGGATTGGTCCGAGATTACCTCGAGCGCAGCGGCCACCGGCTCGCCGCGATTGATGTCCTGTACGAGCGACGGGCGTGGGCAGACGTGGTTCGCGAATCGCAGGAGGTTGTCGAGCTGAGCCTGAAGGCATTGCTGCGACACGTAAACATCGATGCCCCGCGCATCCACGATGTCGGCCGCGTGGTCCAAGACCATCGCAATCATCTGCCGGAAACCTTGCGGCCACACGCGGATCGCATGGCGGCGATCTCCAAGAATCTACGCCGCGACCGCGAGATTGCCTTCTATGGCAGCGAAGACCTTACACCGAGTGACTTCTACGTTGAAGAAGATGCGGCGCAGGCGAGGGCGGATGCCACCTGGCTCGTCCGCACCATCGAAGCCGTTGTCCTAAAATAGCGAAACGCCCAGGTGTCATGAGTGGCTCCGATCCTCAGAAGAAGCGTGTCAACGCGAGATAGGGAGGCGAGAAAGCCAAGGTCCAAGCCACCAAAGGTCCGTGGTCACGGCCGTAGAGGCCGAGAAGGATCATAAAGAAGATGGCGGGTGGGATGCGGATCAACATGACTTTGCGTGGAACCTTCTCTCGCGCCTTGGTGGCCAACGCCCAGCCGGTGAGCACCAAGGACACAAGCCAAATGACTGCCACAGCGGTCCAACCCGGGACGGTTTCGTTACACCACCGTAGCGCTCCCCACCAAGCCGCGAGCAACGCGGCGTGGGTTATGACCCATGCAACGATGACAACCAAGACGTCACGCCACTTGGGACCGTCACGGTTCAATTCGAACCATGTGACACTGGCGGCACCAAAAACGGCCCACCCGAGGATCCCCACCGGCGGCACCTCAAAGAGGCCCGGCTCGCTCCAGGCCCACAAACCCGCGCGCACCGCGACAGGCTCGATGAGAGAGGCATCAGCCAAAACAATGGCTCCGGTAACCCACGGGATCTTCGCCGGTCGATTGCCAACCAATGCGCGGCCCAGATCCCAAGCAGAGAAAATGACGCAGGGCCAGATGAGTGCCACCAACAAGGGCATCGGCCCAAGGGTGACAGTCCACTGGTCGACATAGCCATAGAAACCGTAGAGCCCCATACAGGTTGCCTCTACGACCAACCCTGCGGCCGCTAGGCTGCCAAAACGAATACCGAAACGAATGCGGTCCGAGCTCTGCCGCCTCCGCACGAGCACATACAAAAGGACAATGAGGGTACAAGTGATCTCAATGGCGACAAAAGACATGTTTCAACCGCCGACGAGGAAGATG
>MGST01000072.1 GCA_001798605.1 Deltaproteobacteria bacterium RIFOXYA12_FULL_58_15
GAGATTTGGGCGATGCCGGTGCAGGTTCCCAGGTATTGAGATCCATCACATGCGGCCGAGGCAAGGCCCGCGCCGTCTGCACTGTAGTCCCAGCAGTTGCGGTTACACTGCCCACAATTGTATGTGTCACTCATGACCCAGGTGCAGTCGGTGTTACCGTCACACAGGTCGAAGCTGTAGCTACAGGTCTTTTGGCGGTCTGCACAATAGGCGTAGCGATCTAGTGGATCCGTCACCGGATTGTCGCAGGCACCGCAGTGATTCTTGTCGTTGTTGAGATCGGCGCATTGACCGTTGCAGACCGCAAAGGATGTGTTGGTGTTGCAAATCAGGCTGACTTCGACGTTTTGGCTGGTTTTGTGGCCCGCCTGGTCGTAGAACTCGGCCTTGAACATGCGGGGACCGCCGCCCTCCGGGCTGTAGATCGGTCGGGTGGTTTGGATACTGTCCCAGTTCAGGGTCAAGGTGTAGGAACCTTCCTGGGCGGTGCTGACGAAGGCCCCATAGTTGGAGCCGCTCTCGGAGTCGGCGAGAACGCCGCCAATCAGATCATCAATGCCATCCGGGTCCGTTACCACGGCCGAGATCACCAGTTGGTCATAGCGGTCTATGCTGGACAAATTGGTACCCAAGTTGAGAATGATGGGTGCACTGCCGCCGCAGTTGCTCTCACAACTCAAGCCCTGCAGGTTGCAGCCGCACTCGCAATCAGCCTTTTTTGCGCCCTGGTCACCGCAGTTGTCCACCCAGTATTCGGCGTCGCTCGCGCAGATGACGCTGGCATTTGGATTTTGCACTTCGCAATCACAGGATTCTTTGCAGGCGGTGAACTCCTGGTTGCAGCCGCACTCGCAATCAGCCTTCTTTGCGCCCTGGTCACCGCAGTTGTCCACCCAGTATTCGGCGTCGCTCGCGCAGATGACGCTGGCATTTGGATTTTGCACTTCGCAAGCACAGGATTCTTCGCAGGCGGTGAACTCCTGGTTGCAGCCGCACTCGCAGCTGCCGGCTTGTTCAGGATTCTGGCCGCAGCTGTCGACCCAGGAAATTTCTCCGTTGATGCAGATGGTGTGGTGTCGGGGGGTGCAGTTGCTGCAATTGCTGTTGCAACCTAAATTTCCGTCTGCGCAACCACAGGCACACACTGAGATTTGTTCCTCAAACTCCGAGCAGCTATTTTGCCACCAGAGGCGGTTTTCAGAGCAGAATTGGTGATGATGGCTGGTGCATTCAGTGTCTTGTTTGCTTCCACAAGCTTCTGATGCGAGTGCCAGGCAAATAGCAAATAGACAACACAGTTTCATCTTCTTTATCCTATGGATTTGTTTTGTCCTGCTCAGGCTCATTTTGAAACGGAATCATATACATCTGCCCGAGGTATGTCGGAGGACATATGTCACGCTTTGAACCGATTTCGCGATTGTGCCGGTCGGGGCAATTGGACGGACTGGTTGGGTGCCTCAATGGGAATCAGCCCTCCTGACTGAACCCTATCCAGCTCGGCAGAACTACATTGATACGCGTCGGAGCCGTTGGATGGGTGTTGTCAGCTGCTCAAGCATCGCTCAGTTAGCTTGGCAATGAGGACGCGTCGCTGTTGCTCGATCGTCCCCTCCGGAGTCAGACCGAACTCGCGTGCAACAACGACGGGCAGGCGCTCGCCGGCCAGGTAGCGACGACCGCGACGTTGGCCGTGGCTCGTGAGCAGGCCGGCAGCGACCGCCGCACGCAGATCATTGGTCACCGTTGCTGGACTGACGTCCACGATCGAGCGGTAGTAACCGGCGGTCACCTCGCGTCCGAACAAGGCGTCCCAGAGCGCGTTGGCGAGGCGAGCCGGCATTGCCGCATCGACCAGCGCGTTCTCGAGTGCCAACCAGATCTGTCGTTCCACCCTCTCGCGTAGATCGAGGGCGCGCACTTGCGCAAGCTGAGCTTCGAGGTGCCCGAGCACGAACGGCGTCACGTCCGTGTCCGCACAGTACCGGTCGCCGAGGCACTCGAAGAGCGCATAGTAGGCGTCCAGGTGGCGGCCCCACCACTCCTCGAGCGAGGTAAACTCCCGGCGCTTGAATCCTCCGCGGTACATGGCCAAAGACGCTACGACCCTGGCGGCGCGACCGTTGCCATCCCGAAACGGGTGCACGGCCGCCACCGCGACATGGAGCCAGGCAGCACGCACCGCGGGATGGGCTTGGCTCTCCGTGGCCTGCTGACAGATCTGCACGACCGCATTTCGCAAGTCCGCCGCAGGCGTGGGCTCGAAAACGATTCGGCCCGTCTTGGCGTGCATGAGCTGCACAGGGCCGCTGCGGAAGTGGCCGGCACCCAGGTCGTGTCGTCCGCCGAGGACGCGGTCGTGCAGTGCCACCAGTAACTCTGGTTGCCACGTGAAGTCCGGGTCATCGGCGCGGCGCAAGACGTACGTCATGGCATCGCGGTAGCCCGACACCAGCCCCCGGTCCTCGCCGGACACTTCACGAGGCGGATCGCCAGCCAGGATCCGGCGTACCTCATCGACCGTGACCGGCACCCCCTCCATGCTCACCGAGGCCGCCGTGGCCTCCGCCTCGAGATCACGACGTAACCGTCCCACCCATGTCCGCGGAAGTGGCCCCTTCAGATCGAGGCGTTGCCGCCAAGACTCGATTTCATTGGCGTATTCTAGCAGCATCCCGCCTGGGGAATAGGGCATGAGAGTCATTGCTGACAGCCTATGAAAGATATCACTATAACGCTAGTGATTTCATCACGCCAACGGATGACGCCAACGAACTGTCTCGAATCGAGCGAAATCCCCATCGCAGGTTATCCACTCACAGCCGTGCTCGACTGCCAGTGCTGCATGATAGGCGTCGGCAATGAGCTTGCCGCGCGCATCTGATTCTCGGCACAGCAGTTTGAAGATGTCCCAGTTCTTTGGCCCTGGGTGCAAGACTCGACAATTGCTTCGCGCTCTCAGACGATCGAGAAACTCGATAGCGTCAGAACGGGGCGTAGGTTTGTCAAACGCTCTGGGATTGGTGACGATACGCACGAATGCACTGCCGACCAGTTCAGAGAGGCCAAAGGGTTCGGGGGATTCGACCATGCGGATCAACCAAGCAGCGTAGTTTTCATGCTCGGGCGCTTCGCGTCGATGGGCATAGATGAGAACATTCACATCCGGGACAACCATCAGCCACCCCGCTCTTGTTCGTCGAGCAACTGGTAGATCTGGGTTCGCGATGGGCACTTGCCACCCAACTCTCCGTGTTCCAATAACTCAAATTGTGGATCCTTCTCCTTCGCAGATTGAAGGTGCAAAACAAGAGCTTCACCCACTACCCGGCTCAACGTCAATCCGCGCTCGAGGCCGGTCTGCTTGGCGGCAGCCAAGATCTCCTCCGGAATGTCGATTGTCGTTCTCATTGCATCAGTGTACAAATCAATGCATCATGATGCAACTACACGATACAGATGGCATCATCTGTATTTGCATTGGATTAGGTTGGTTGTTGGAAAAGGTGAGCGAAGTCAGCCATCGAGCAGAGCAACCAGCTCCCTGGGATGACCGACGAGAGTTGTGGCGCCACGTTCCAAGAGCTCCGCTTGTTTGCGAAATCCCCAAAGGACACCAATCGAGCGCATGCCGGCGCGTTTACCGGTCTCCATGTCGATGCCGGAGTCTCCTACGAACCAACAACTGTTTGGCCGATGGCCAAACCCCTCTGCCATTTCCAGCGCCACAGAGGGATCGGGTTTGCGTGGCACCCCATCGACAGCCCCCGCCACCCGCAAAAAGGGATACTCACCGAAATAGGCTTTGACCGCAAGGACCGCGAAGTTCTCTGGCTTGTTGGAGAGAACGGCCATGGGGATGGCGCGATCGACGATGTCATCGAGCATGTCGAGGATTCCGGGGTAGGGGCGAGTCTTGACATTCCAGGCTTTGCCATATTCCTCGCGGAAAAGCTCGAGGCATCGCGTGATGGTCGCCGGGTCCCGCCGGTCTTCTGGGAGAGCGCAGCGCACGAGCTCCACAGCCCCGGCACCGATGAAGGTCATGTAGTCGGCGACAGTGTGGGGCGGAGCGTCGAGGCGCTGCAAGGCGCGGTTAGAACTGTCTGCGAGATCTTCACTGGTATCGAGAAGAGTCCCGTCGAGGTCGAAAATAATGGCTGCGGGTGTCATGGCGGAGGACCCTATCACGCTCGCCCGTCACCGGGTCAAATGGGGACAACCAGCACACGGACTTGCCAAAAAGCAGTCGGGCACTACGTTGCGTTGGCATTGTGCAACTTGCGGATTTGTAAGCACATTGGCGGGTTTCGTTGGCTTGACGTATTACCGGCAAACGCATAGACCTCACTTTCGCTGAGTGCTGAGTGCTGAGTGCTGAGTGCTGAGTGCTGAGTGCTGAGTGCTGAGTGCTCGGCGCAGGAGGCAATGACAATGCCCTCATGGTGGCGAAAAATCATTCCGACAAAAAACGAACGGGAGTTGCGACGCCTCTCAGCGAAGCTTCCCGAGATCAATGCCCTCGAATCCAAGCTCAAGGCCTTGCCCGACTCCCAATTGCAGGCGAAGACGGCAGAGTTACGCGAACGGTTTGATCGCGCCTACACTGACATGGGCGGCGATCCCAAGATCCGCATCACCGAAGGCAACAAGGAAGAGCTGAAGAAAGAGCGAAAGCGAATTGATGCCGCTCTTGAGACCATCATGTTTGATGCGTTCGCGACCTGTCGTGAGGCAGGGCGTCGTGTGCTCAATATGCGTCACTTCGATGTACAGCTCATCGGTGGCATGGTGTTGCACGAGGGCAAGATCGCCGAGATGAAGACCGGCGAGGGCAAGACCCTGGTGGCAACCTTGCCGATGTACCTCAACGCCCTTGCTGGTCGCGGGGCCCATCTCGTAACTGTGAACGAGTATCTGGCACAGCGCGACGCCGAATGGATGGGGCGTCTGCATAACTTCCTCGGCTTAGACGTTGGTGTCGTCGTCCATGGCCTGAGCGATGCCCAGCGCCAGAAGATGTACAGGGCCCATATCACCTACGGCACCAACAGCGAGTTTGGTTTCGACTACCTGCGGGACAACATGAAGTTGTTTCTCAACGACTATGTCCAGCGGGGCCAACACTTCGCCATCGTCGACGAGGTCGACTCGATCCTCATCGATGAGGCACGCACGCCGCTCATCATTTCCGGTCCGGCCGAGGAATCGACCGACAAGTACCTGCGCATCAACGCCATTATTCCGGGGCTGCGGCGGGAGCAGGACTACAGCATCGACGAGAAGGCCAAGACGGTCGGCCTAACCGAGGCTGGCATCAAGACGGTCGAGCAGCGTTTGCACATCGACAACCTGTACGAGCCAGACAACATCGAGATCTTGCACCACGTCAATCAGGGGCTGCGCGCGCACACGTTGTTCCGGCGTGATGTCGACTACATGGTCGAAGACGCCAAAGTTAAAATCGTCGATGAGTTCACGGGCCGGGTGCTCGAGGGGCGGCGTTGGTCTGACGGCTTGCACCAGGCGGTGGAAGCGAAGGAAGGCGTCAAGATCGAGAACGAGAACCAAACCCTGGCGACCATCACCTATCAGAATTACTTCCGCATGTTTCTCAAGCTCGCGGGCATGACCGGAACAGCGGAGACCGAGTCGACGGAGTTCTCGAAGATCTATGACCTCGACGTTGTGGTCATTCCCACCAACCGCGTGATGGTGCGCGAAGACCACCACGACGTCATTTACAAGACAGAGCGTGAAAAGTTTGCCGCCATTGTCGAGGACATCCAAGATCAGCACACACGCGGGCAGCCGGTGTTGGTGGGTACCACCAGCGTTGAAAAGAGCGAAGTGCTCGCGAAAATGCTCAAGCGTTTGCGCTTGCCCCACAACGTCCTCAATGCCAAGTATCACCGCCAGGAAGCCGAGTTTGTCGCCCAGGCCGGCAGCAAACATTGCGTCACCATCGCTACCAACATGGCCGGTCGTGGCACCGATATTGTCCTCGGTGGAAATCCGGAATTTCTCGCCAAGGCAGAGGTGGATCCCGAGGAGAATCCTGAAGGCTACGCCGCGGCGCTGGAGAAACACCGGGTCATTTGTGCTGCAAACAAGGCGGAGGTGATCAAGGCAGGAGGACTGCATATCATCGGTACCGAGCGTCACGAGGCGCGCCGCATCGACAATCAGTTGCGCGGTCGCTCTGGCCGCCAGGGTGACCCGGGCAGCTCCCGCTTCTATCTCTCGCTGGAAGACGACCTGATGCGCATCTTCGGTGGCGAGCGGATGATGGGATTGATGGAGCGGCTCGGCATGAAGGAAGGGGAGGTCATCGAGCATCCCTGGGTCAACAAGAGTGTGGAGAGTGCGCAGCGACGTGTCGAGGGCCACAACTTTGATATTCGCAAGCATTTGCTCGACTATGACGACGTCATGAACGACCAGCGCATCGCTGTTTACAAATTGCGCCGGGGGGTCATCGGGGCGGATCGTGAGGCGACCCGTGAGATGATTCTCGATTTGGTTGAGGATGCGATCATCAATGTGGTGGAGCGAGCCTGCCCCGAGCGCACGCATTTCGACGAGTGGGATATGGACATGCTCGAGGAGATGATCCGAGAGCAATTTGCCACCCAGTTCAAGCTCGGACATATCGAGGACTTGACGCGTGAGGAGCTGGAGAACAGGGTCTTCGACGCCATCGAGAAGACCATCAAAGAGAAGGAAGCGATCTACAGCTCGGATGCATTTTTCAGCGTGTCGCGGGTCATCTATTTGCAGACAATCGACGCGCTTTGGAAGGACCATCTGCGAGAGATGGATCAACTTCGGGAAGGCGTCTCACTGAGAGGCTACGCCCAGAAAGACCCGAAACAAGAGTATAAGAAGGAGGGATTTACTCTCTTCACCACCATGATGGCGACGATTGGCCAGGACGTGTTGCAGAAGATCTTCCGAGTGGTCATCACATCCCAGACCGAGGACGACTACGAACAACGGCTCCAGCAACAACGCGAGAAGCAGAAACAATTGATGCGCATGGGGCCCGCGATGAAAGGTGGCAAGGGCGCGGCGAAACAGGAAACGGTGCGTCGTGAAGGCAGGAAGGTAGGCCCCAATGAGCCATGCCCGTGTGGCTCCGGCAAGAAGTACAAAAAGTGTTGCATGCGTGTCGACTCTGCCCAGGCATAACCCGAGAAACTCCAATCATGATCGCCATTCACGACCCGGTTCACGGGACGATTGAGGTCTCGCCCCGCGAGATCAAACTGATCGACTCACGACCATTTCAACGACTTCGGCACATCAAACAACTGGGTTTTGCAGAGCTCGCATTCCCCGGCGCCACCCACACGCGTTACCTCCATTCCCTCGGCGCAATGCATGTGGCCTCACGAATTGGCGAGCGATTGCTCGGAGATTTCGAGTTGCCCGATGCCGAGCATCAGAGGCTGTGGCAAACCCTGCGCCTTGCCGTTCTCTTCCACGATCTCGGTCACCCGCCTATGGGTCACGTCTCAGAGCGAGTGATGCCACCGTTGGCTGATCTCAAACTCACCGAGTGGGACGACTCGGATCGTCAGGCAACTCACGAGGATTACACGATCAAACTCCTCGTCGATTCGGAGCTCACGGCACTGATAGAGCAGCAGGTTGGTGACAGGGGCATCACCGGGCCACGACTCGCGGCATTGGTCGCTGGGCGCACACCCCCGGGGGATGAAGGAGCCTTTCGTGTGGATGGCGTCGATTTTTTGCCGCTGTTATCGCAGGTGGTCTCCAGTGAGCTCGACGCCGATCGAATGGATTATCTGCAGCGTGATGCCTATTACTGTGGTGTGAGCTACGGCCACTTCGACCGTTCATGGCTGATCAACAACCTGCGTACTGTCGAGTGGGAGGGCAAATACTTGATGGCCCTGCAGCACAAGGGAGTGTGGGCCTTTGAGAACTTCCTTCTCGCTCGCTTCCACATGTTCCTCGCGGTCTATTACCACCACACCGCCATCTGCTTCGACAATCTGTTGCTCAAGTTTCTGGCGTCGGGTGAGTATGCATTGCCGGCAGACTCAGATGCGTACTTGCAGACCGACGATGTACAGGTGCTGACGGCTCTGCGGAAGTCAAAGGACCCCTGGGCGCAGATGGTGGTCACACGTCGGGGATATCGGTTGCTCGTCGAGACCCATTCATTTGGCAAGGGTCCCGAAGATGCCGCATTGGACGTGCGTCTCGGTGAGGCTGGCGTCGAATTCTTCCGGGTGCAATCCAAGGGTGTGTTGTCGAAGTATTTCAACAAACGCCAAAAAGTATTCCCTCTTCTCGTGGTTGAGCCCGAAGTGGGCCGTGTGCAACGAATCGAGGACTATACGCCTCTCTATCGCCGTTTCGACGATGTCGTCGCCCTGTCTCGCGTCTATTGCCGACCCGACCAACTGCAGAAAGCCCGCACCTATCTTTGCGAGGATGTCGCAGCAGGGGGGTGATCTGTCCGCCGGAGCAACCGGTGCGCAAAGCTATGGACCTTGCGGGTGTCCAAGGGCGTGCCGTCATCGTAGAAGAAGATGGGGATCTCCTTGAAGTGTCGGAGGATGCTCTCGCTTTCTGGCGTGGGTTTTCGGCGTCAACCAGCCGCGCGATCTTTTTGGGCAGGGACCTCTTGTGGGTGGCGATACTTCGAGCGGTTCTCAAAGACATCATCACGTGCGTGCGCCTGAAGCTTCCAACCCGATGGATCCATGCCGGAGCGAACTCTTTCGAGATCCAGGTCGGCGATCACTAGCTCAGGATTGGTGGAGAGGTTGTCGAGTACATTGTAATCGGGACCTGTCACGTAGCTCTCGCCGAAAAACGGCTGGTTCCACGGTGCCTCATGGCCTTTGCGGTTGGAGCCGGCGATGTACAAGTTGTGGCGGGCAGCATCGACGAGAAATTCTGTGTGCCATGCCTTGTTTGATTTCTTGCCAAAGGTGATCGACGGACAAAAGACCATCTCTGCCCCGCCTTCGGAAAACTCTCTGGCAACGCCCTCGAAGTGCCGGTCGTAACAAATGCCGATGCCAATCTTGCCCGCCGATGTCTTGAACACCGGGAAGTAGGGATTGGTGGAGACGACATGGGGGTTGTTTTGGTTCTGATTTCCATCGCCACGATCATAGTAGAAAGGCTCGACGAACTCGCCCTGCTCATTGCTGCCAATGGGGATGTGCATCTTGCGGAACTTGCCGAGGATCTTGCCGTTGTCAAACACCACGGCGGTGTTGAAGCGCTGGTCTTGCTCAGCGTCATATTCGTAGATCGGGGCAATGATGACCATGCCGTGCTTCGCTGAGGTTTCTTTGATAGCGAGGACGGTTGGGCCCGACTGGGCATCTTCGGCCATGTCAAACCACATGGCGTCCTTGGTCATGCCAAAGTAGGGACCGGTGAAGACTTCACCCAGGCAGACCACGTCGGCACCTGCGCTCTTCGCTTCGGTGATGAGTCCAATGTTGTGCGTGACGTTGGCCTGGCGAATCTCGTGCATCTTGCCCATGAGCTGGTGCAGCTCGCTCTTTTTGCTTGGCATGTGGGGGTACGCATTGACCGTCTGAGTAAGAGCGACACGGACCTTGCTCTTGGTTCCGAGCTGCGACATGTCGACGCGATCCATTGCCTGCAACTCGACAACGTTGCTTTTCCCGTTACCTTCGATGTTACTTTGTTTGGCGGGGTCGTCGTTTGCAACGGTGCCGGACGCACCGGCGTTGAACTTGAATGGGGTGACGTCTTTGATGATTTCGAGGTTGTCGCCGCTGATCCCCATAGCAGACCTCCCTTGGCATGATCAGTTTTTCGGCGGGATTGATGAAATGTTGCGAAATTCGTGGAGCTTCTTGGATTTTTGGATTTTTGGATTTTTGGATACCGTTTGACTAAAGCTGCATGTCGAAGGTAATTTTGCCGGTGCCCCGTCCGTCAGTGCGCAGAACTCCGGAGTCACCTTCCGCGCTTTTCAGGTCGAGGATCTGGTCGCAGGCCTCCCTGCCTCGTTCATCCGGTGGACAGTCCAGATGGATCTGGAATTGTGCTGGGCCCATTCGCAGAACCTTGGACAGCGAGTAGCCGGGGAGCCGTTCTTGGTAGTCGCTGGCAAGCAGGTTGCGTTGCTCCAACTCATTCAACAGATCTTGGGTCGGCGGTATCACCCCGCCATTGGACCCAGCGTAGTGGGACACCCCTTTGGCAACGCCGTTTACCAGGTTGACAACCGTGCCGGCATTCGATGACCGAAACAGGCCGCCGCCGACATACAACACAACGCCGAGAATGGCTGAGAAGGCAAAGATAAACGCAATTCGTTGCGGCCATTTTGATTGCATGATGAGCGCTCCCCGGTGGCAGAACCCTACCCCGCACGGATGTTCTCCGCAATGTCAGGGGAAGAGTTCTGGCGATCTGATCACGCACCGGTGCAGACGTGCCATGGGTGATCGACACGACGGGGGGAGTTTGCGTCAGTGGACAAAGGCGCACGGGGGAGTACGGGTTCGAATCCGGTGGGGCCGCAACTGTCGCTCAGGTTGAGCCAGCGTCCAGTTCGTCCCAGTTGGCACTTGGTCGCAAGCCGTGGTTGGCGTAGTCCCTGAGCACGTAGTTGATCAGAGGCTGGTAGGGCAATCCCATCTCTTTGGCCAGCCGTTTGAAATAGGCAATAACCTGCGGATCGAGCCGCATCGTGACCGATTCCTTGAGACGCTTCATGTACTTGGGTTCAGCTTTTTTGAGTGTCTCGAAATCGTACTCTTTCCTCATGACCAAGTCCTCCCAAAGGCACTGTTCTGCTCTTGTTTTGTCGCCTTGCGGGCCGAAATGACGCGAACCACGCTCCCGGTCTCGTTTTCACAATGCACGACCAGCAACACTCTGCTCTTCTCACTCACGCCAACTGCGATGTAGCGGTCCTCGTCAGTCGAATGGTCGGGATCGTAGAACACCTCCAATGGCAGGCCAGCAAAGATCGTCACAGCTTCCTCGAAGGAGACGCGATGCTTGCGTTGGTTCTCCCGGTTCTTGTCCTCGTCCCACACAAATCGGACATGCATATGTACATTGTACGTATTCTAAACAATCCGTCAAGACTCGTGTCCAACTCGTGTCCAACGTCCGGAGGATCGATAGCCCTGGCACCACAAGACGCCATCCGACCGAGACCGTAGGTGGCATGAACGTCATGGAGCCACCGGAGCCACCGGCCCCGGAGTTGACATTAATGTGGCCTTCGGCAGGCCCAGACAACACTTCTTGTACTTCTTCCCGGAGCCGCAGGGACAGGGGGCGCTGGCCGTCGAGCAAAGGCAGCGGGCATTAGCGCTGCAACAGTTGGCGTAAGACAAATGGCAGAATACCACCGTGGCGGTAGTAGCTCACCTCATTGGGCGTGTCGATACGGGTGAGGACTTCGATGTCGCGGCAGTTGCCCTCTGCAGAAGTGATCGACACGGCGAGACGCTTGCCCGGCGCAAGGCCCACAGCGATGCCATGAATCGTAAAGGTCTCGTCGCCGGTCAGTCGCAGGGAGGAAGCATCTTCGTCAGCGGCAAATTGCAGCGGCAGAACTCCCATGCCGATCAGGTTCGATCGGTGGATGCGTTCGAAGCTCTTGGCAAATACCGCCTTGACGCCCAAAAGTCGCGTGCCTTTGGCGGCCCAATCCCGAGAGGAGCCAGTGCCGTATTCACTGCCGGCGATGACGACCAGGGGTGTCCCATCGGTGCGATATTTCTCGGCGGCGTCGAAGATGGACATCTGTTCGCTGGTCGGGTGGTAGCGGGTGTACCCACCCTCAACTCCTGGGACCAACTGGTTTCGCAATCGGATGTTGGCAAAGGTACCACGCATCATGACTTCGTGGTTGCCGCGGCGTGAGCCAAAAGAGTTGAAGTCTGCGGGCTCAACACCACGTTCCATCAGGTAGCGGCCGGCCGGTCCTTCCTTGGGGATGGCGCCTGCTGGCGAGATGTGATCCGTCGTCACTGAATCCCCGAGTACCGCCAAGACTCGAGCCTTCTCGATGTCGCAGAGGGACGTTGGCACAGCGGGGAGATCGATGAAGAAGGGAGGTTTTCGCACGTAGGTGGAAGATTCGTCCCAAACGAAAAACTTGCCGGTCGGGGCTTCGAGGCTTCTCCAACGCTCGTCACCCTCGAACACGCGGGCATATTGGTTGGCAAACTGCTTCGTCTTCACGGCGGCACGGATGGTATCGCTGACGAGCTCTGGGGAGGGCCAGATGTCCCGGAGATACACAGGCCTGCCGTTGTTGTCCGCGCCGATCGGCTCATTGTCGAAATCAATGTCGGTGGATCCAGCCAACGCATAGGCGACCACCAATGGCGGTGAGGCAAGGAAATTCATGCGTGTCTGCGGATGGACCCGACCTTCGAAGTTTCGATTGCCCGAGAGCACGGCGGCGACCACCATGTCGTCTTCGCGGATGGCTTGGGAGATCTCTTCTGGCAGAGGACCCGAGTTACCGATGCAGGTGGTGCAACCGTAGCCAACGAGGTGAAAACCGAGACTCTCGAGAGGGGAGAGCAAACCCGCCTCGCGAAGATAGTCGGTGACGACCTTGGAGCCAGGAGCGAGGGACGTCTTCACCCACGGCTTGGTCGTCAACCCTTTTTCCACAGCGGCCCGTGCGAGCAAACCTGCCGCAAGCATCACAGCTGGGTTGGAAGTGTTCGTGCACGACGTTATCGCGGCAATGACAACGGCGGCGTTCGGCATGTCGAAGGTGGTACCGTGTGCGGTAACCTGGGTCGTCGAGCCAATCTCCTTTTTGCGGCCCGAGAGAATCTCGCGAGTGACGGCTTTTGCGCGAGTGAGCGGAATGCGATCCTGGGGTCGTTTCGGACCAGCAATCGATGGCACCACATCTCCGAGGTCGAGGGACAGGCTGTCGGAGAAGATGGGCTCCACGGTCCGCCCAGAGTGCAAGAGACCCTGACGTCGGCAGTAGGTATCGATGATCTCGACCTGCTCGTGGTCCCTGTTGGTGAAGCGCAGGTACGCGAGCGTTTCCCGGTCGACAGGAAAGAAGCCGATGGTCGCGCCGTACTCTGGACCCATGTTGGCGATGGTGGCGCGGTCGGCGAGGGACAATCGCGACAAGCCGTCGCCGTAAAACTCCACAAATTTACCGACGACACCTTTTTCCCGCAGCATTTGCACGACCGTGAGCACGAGGTCGGTGGCGGTGGTCCCCGCCGGCAGCACGCCATCGAGTTTGAAACCGACCACCTGCGGGAGCAACATCGACACGGGTTGCCCGAGCATGGCCGCCTCGGCCTCGATTCCACCGACGCCCCAACCTACGATTCCCAGGCCGTTGATCATCGTTGTGTGGGAGTCGGTGCCAACCAAAGAGTCTGGGTAGACAGCACCGTTTTCGGCGAACACAACTCTGCCCAGGTATTCCAGATTCACTTGGTGGACGATTCCGGTTCCAGGGGGGACAACCCTGAAGTTGTCAAAAGCCGCCTGGCCCCAACGCAGGAAACGGTAGCGCTCGAGGTTGCGTTGCATTTCCAGTGCTGTGTTCGTTGCAAAGGCGTCATGGCGACCAAAACTGTCGACCACAACAGAGTGGTCGATCACGAGGTCGACCGGCTGCAATGGATTGACCAGGTTGGCATCGCCACCCATGGCAACCATGGCGTCGCGCATGCCTGCGAGGTCAACCACAGCGGGCACACCGGTGAAATCTTGTAGCAACACCCGAGCCGGGTGGAAGGCAATTTCCGTTGTTGGGGTGGCGTCCGGCTGCCAGTTGATAACCGCCTCGATATCTTCTTTCGTGACAACTTCGCCGTCTTCATGCCGCAATAGATTCTCGAGCAGAATCTTCAGGGAGATGGGCAGCCGTTTGACCGCAGGGTATTGCTGGGAAAGTGCGCTCAAGTCGCTGATGCAAAATGTTTTGCCAGCCACCGCGAGTATTTTTCTGGTTTTGAAGCTGTCCATTTCAACACCTCCGGACCTGGTAAGTATGCCTTTGCCGACACCGGGGCAAACGGCACACCGGCAGCCACGCCGTAGTTTGTTGAAATCATAGAAGAAATAGTGGTTTCGCAGGGGACGAGTTCTGCACCCAGAGCGTTGCCAAGGTGACGGATAAGATTGTCACTTTTTGTGTCAGACCCTTGATCAAAACTTCATGCATGGCCCGAGGTGAGAGCAAACGCAAGCCGCGTACAGCCGTCGACTCAACAACCTTGCCGTTGTTTGCGTCGGCCATGAGCAAGCCCGCGCCATCGTTGCAACCATCTCGAGTTGAGACCCGGCCCGAGTATCTGTCATGCGGTTTGCGAACCCTCGACGCAGCCTTGCGTGGGGGGTTGCCCGTCGGGGACGCAACCTTGGTCGCGGCGCGTCCGAAGGTTGGCTCCACCTCGTTCTTGCTCGGTGCGGCACTTGCCGCCCTCAAGCGTGGTGAGCGCGTGGCGTATTTTTCTGAAGGCCTGCGAGAGGAGCAGGTGCGTGGCCGTTTCGTTGTTTTGGAATCGCGAGTCAATGGCTACCGCTTTCGCGCCGGTTTTGTCACGGCTGAGGATCGGGTGGCGTTGGCCGCGGCGCGCGCGCGGATTCCCTGGTCGGCTCTGAGTATCGTTGCGCGGCGCAAGATTGTTCCCGAGGATATTGATGGCCACCTTTTCAGCTATCGACCGTGGTTGGTCATCGCTGACGTATTGCCCCGAGGGTCCTCGGGATCCACCTCACGCAAGAGCAGCGATCTCATGGCCGGAGTCGAGAAGTTGGTCGAGAGCGCTCGCAAGCACCAAGTGGCGTTGTTGGTTCGGGCGATCTTGCCGCAGGCGGAGCACCCACCCAATAGGCTCGAGTTGCCAGGAGTCGGTGCCATGGCGGAGGCTTTCTCGTCAGTTGTGTTGTTGCACCGCGAGGAAGTCACCGATCCCGCTGGTGTGCCAGATCAAGCCACGGGTATGGCTGAGGCATTTGTTGTTCGCACCCATGGCCACGACGTCGAGCCTCGCGTCGTCTCACTGCGATTTGACCAACGATTTGCTGGCCTATTGGATCTGTGACACCTGACTCCGTGGGTGTTTGTTGCCTCCGGAGATAACGCCTCCATCGACCTGACCGACGTTGTCACTCTCGGTGGTGTCAGCGCGGCTCTTTGGTGATACAAACCGGGGCATGTCTGACCAACCTCACATCGTTGAAACCGCTGGTGGCCCAGAGCCCGAGCCTCGGCTCCAAGGGCCGTTTCGCCAGCACCTGTGGCTCATCGTCGCCGTTCTCGTTGTTCTCGTTGTTGGGCCGACAATCAGTCGGGTTCTCTCCTCCTATGAAGGCATCATCTTGGAGGTCTCTGGGGAAAGGGTTTTGGTCGGGTTTGAAAACGTTCCCCCCGAGTGGCAGGATGGCGTCCAGGCGGCACCTGGGGACATCCTTGCGAAATCGGCGTGGAGCTGGTCCCCTGAGGTTATCCCAGCGCAAGCGGTCCATCGAACTCTGCGTGATCTGTTTGAGCGTTATGCGCAGACATACTCTGCCACCGTTGTCGAGATCATGCCGCCAGACGAGGGTGTGAGCTCCGCATTGATTCGTATGGACGACAAGGGGGATGAAATTATCATTAAAATATACTCAGAGCATCTCGCGGGCCTGGCAGAGGGCGATCGCATTGAGAAGAAGATCCATAGTTGGGAGCCGGTGATTGTAACGAGCGCCAATTCAAATCCACCGGCCCAAGGTGTCGCCAAACCCGACGGAAACTGACCC
>MGST01000073.1 GCA_001798605.1 Deltaproteobacteria bacterium RIFOXYA12_FULL_58_15
GGGATCGAGGTCATCGTCAAACCCATCACTGTTGTCACCACTTTCGTCCGCGCCATTGCCTTTTCCGTCTTGCCAGGTAGCAGCGAAGTCGTCATCGGAGAGAAACAAGTCGAAATCGAGATCGCCCGGGTCTTCGCCTTTGGCAATAGCCTGCTTCCACTCGCGCACCTGGTTGATCTTGGCGCGAATCTTCTTGCGCAGCTCGTTGAGGCGCTCCACCTCGTCGGCGTAGTCCTTGAGGATCTCATTTTGTAACAAATAGGACTCGCGCAGCACCGCCTGCACAAAGGCGTTGACGTCCATGCCCATGGGGAAGCTGCCCCGTGCCCCATACATGCTATTTGTCAGGGCCGCTTTGGCTCGCTCGAGGCCATGGGACTCGGCCAGGGACTCACTGATGTTCGCAAC
Organism: Deltaproteobacteria bacterium RIFOXYA12_FULL_58_15; assembly: GCA_001798605.1. Taxonomy (GTDB): domain Bacteria; phylum Myxococcota; class XYA12-FULL-58-9; order XYA12-FULL-58-9; family XYA12-FULL-58-9; genus XYA12-FULL-58-9. Next base: position 409 of record MGST01000073.1, read on the forward strand.
CAGACCGCGGGGCACCCTCGTCTTGGCATCGGTGTACTTGGCAACGCCGTCGCTCAAACAAAGCATCATGCCCTGGCGCACCTTGTCGGTGTTTCCCATGCCGTGGCTGCGAAGACCGCTTTGTTGTTTGAGCAGTGCCTGCTCGAGCTGGCCGAGCTTGGCCAAGACTCCGGCGGATGGCGATGCGTCCTTGTCCATGCCCACGGCCAAGCCAAGACTCCGTGCCGGAGGATTGTCACCATGGCCGCGCAAACCGGCAAACGGATTAGGCCCGTGACCTTTGTCGTCTGCGACCTGCGACTGCGCCAACACATGGGAGACGGCCTTGACGGACACGCCGCGCTCGATGCCATCGACGCCCGCGCTCGCCGTGGCGGCAGAGGCCTTCTCCTGCCTCGCGGCCTCCTTGGGCTCTTGCTCATGCCTGTGTATCTCTCGCTGCAAAACTTCGCGACGAATGGACTCGTTTTTGTCACTGACCTGGGTCATCACAATCTCCTGGGTTAGGCGCTAACCTTGCGAATCATTGCCATCGAGGTGTCGTGCAGAATCTTGCTTATGTTCGACATCATCTGCAGGGTTTGCTGCTGCTTCTGCAAAGCGTTCTGCAGATCGACATTGGCGAGCTGGGCATCGTCACCGATGGAGTTGAGCTTCTGCTCGAGAGTCTCGATGTACTCGTCCATCTGCTTCATTGTATTGATGGGCCGCGGGGCACCGGCGATGGGGTTGGTTTGCTCAACCTCTTCTTGCTTGGCGAGGTTGACCTGGTTTTCGAGCTCGAGCGCTGGCCCGAGGGCGTTGAGAAGCTTCCTCGCTTCGTCGCCTTTGATTTCGAGGTTTTCGTGTGCAATGATCTGTTCAGCCGACATCCCCCTGTGTTGGCCACGCCAACTCCTCGCTACCTTCGTTGCCTTCTTTTCAAAATCGGAGAGCGGTCGACCGATCTCATCAGCAAGCTCATTGGCAGCAAGGCGCGCCATCATGATGAACTCGTCTGATTCTGAACCGCCGAGGTCGAGCTTCTCTTCCTCGTAGCCTTGGGCAATCATAAACATGAACTGGGCCGGTTCGAGATTCCTGTAGACCTCGAGAATCTCTTCGTCATCGGTAATGCCGTCGAAGAGCTCGTGGAGAAGTGGCTTGAGATACATCTTTAGATCGTCTTTGTTCATCCTGCCTACGGCCGAGCAAAGCTCGTCGAGACGGTCCCGCATGAAGTCCTCGTTGCCGGCAGCGGCGGTCCCCTTCATCATCTCGAGGATTTCTTTGTCCGTTCCCGTCAAACGCGACGGGCCATTGAGGATTTGCAACTGCCGCTGCAAGAATGAGCCGGTTGAGCTATCGCTTGCGGCGTCGGCCGCGGCGCTCTGATAGTAGGCGGCGTCTTCTTCCGAGAGAGTCAGAGTAACAATGTCGCCATTGTCGTCGAGCTCACGCCAGAGGAAGGGCTCATCGGCGCGATAGGTTTCATCTTTGCCGAGCAGAGATTGCAGGCTCGCCCAGACGCTCTTCGTCTGCCGCGCCGGCTCGAGAAGCTCCTCGCGCAACGTCTTCTTCTGCTTGTTGAGACGGCGCACGCGCTCACCGTAGTCCCACAGCAATTGGTTCTGCAGTTGGTAGGACTCCCGTAGCACTCGCTGAACAAGAGCCTGTACGCTCATCTTCATGCCGGCAAAGAAACGGCCCTCGAGCTTGAGCACAGCGTCGACTTCTTCCCTGGTGACCATGGCACCTTTGTCGGCGATGAGTTGGGAAAGACGTTTCATGGCTTCGTTGTCGAGGGGAAATTGCCTATGCCGAAGGGCGTTGCCGTCACAGGTGAGAAGCATCGAGCCTTGCCGCAATTTGGCAAAGCTGTCACCAAACTTGCCGCCTAGCTTCTTCTCCAGAGCGACGAGTCTTGCGAGGACGCCAAAATCCAGGTCGAGCTCATTGTCTAGTTTGTTCGAGGTCTCTGCGACACGACGCGGGGTTTGGTGGGCGTTTTGCCGCGCGAGCTTGTCGAAGGGATTGTCGCCGACGCGGCGAGTGTTCCCATCGTCACGTGATCTGTTTGCGTCCTTGGGAGGGGACTCCCGAGTGAAGGCATCCCGAGACTCGGCGGGGCTGTCCACCGTCGATTCGGCGGCAGGGATGACCCCCAAGTCGACTCCAAGGCCGAGGGTACCGACCCCGTAGCCTGGCCCAACGGTTGTCGCGGAGATGCCGGGTGTTGACGTTGCCGTCGTACTCGTTGGTGTCATATTGGCTTCATTCACGGTGTGTCTCCTATTTGCGCGTGCGGTTGATGCGTTCGAGAAGAGTCGACGACGTCAGGCCAACCTTGGCGAGAAAATCCGAGTGCTTGGCGAGAGCCTTTTTGCCATTGAGAGCGACAGCGCCGTCATCGAGGAGCGAGAAGAAAGAGATTAACTGGTCACAGTGCTTCGCCCGTACCTGAGCCTCCTCGGCATCGAGCTGTCTTCTTCTTGCGTCTATCTCATCGAGCCCTGCCTTGAGCTTGTCGGCCTTGCCGCGCACAAAAAAGTCGATTGTCTCGACCAGCTCCTGGGCGTCCGAGCGCGGGGCAACATCCCGTGCATCGGCTTGACCAAAGGTTCTGGGCGCTTCCGAGGTTGCGGTGCGCGAATCTTCTCTGGTGAGACCGTCGCCCCGTTCGATTGCCTTTTTGACCTGAAAGGTGGTCCGGCCTTTGCGCAGAGCCGGATTCACCTGAAGCATCTTGCGTACGACCTGCTCGTCGACGATCAGTTTCTTCGCGCCTGCGGGCTGTTGATCATTCATCGGGGGTGGCTGCCAGCGACTCATGGCTCTGCTCCATTGCCACTTTGGTGCCAAATGGGTTTCGTAAAAAAAGAAGGAAATCCAACCCTGTGCGCTTACGCAGAGATGCGGCGCAAGATGGTGTCCTATCTTGCAAAGGGCGTGTCCCATCATGGAACACGGCTCGAAACGGGTTACACGAGCGTCGCGAAGAACCGAGCTAACGATCGGTGGGAGCCGATCAGCCTGCCATCCGCTTCGAGCTCTCTATCTCTTCCACCCGCCGGGATACGTCTGAGGTTGCGTGGCTGAGGATGCGGATGAAGTCGTCGATGTTCTGGAGCTTGCTGAACAGGGGTTCGAGACTCGCCCGTACCTCCTCTCGGAAAGCGTCAAGAGATTGGACCTGTTCCGACATCATCGATAGCCATTCCAACGACTTGCGTCGAGTGGCCACGAGCTGGTCGAGCTTTTTGTCCATCGCTATCAGGCGATCTTCAAACGACAGGGTGAGTGAGTTTTTGTTTGCCATTGTCCGTCAGCCTAGCACGCACATTTGCCTACACCCAAAAATCGGCACCTCTTCCCCTTGCCAAAAAACCGTGGGGCTTGATAGTTGCAGAGTGTGGACCAAGGGATCTCAGAAGGTGGGTTGATCGAAAGCGTGCCGGTGTTTCCACTGCCCGCCGCGGTCCTATTTCCTGGTATCGTCATTCCGCTGCACATCTTCGAGGCTCGCTATTGTTCCATGATGGCAGACACCATGGCCGACGACGAGCGCATGGCCATTGCGATGATCAAGGCAGGCACCGAGGACGACGATGCCCCCGAAGTACATTCTGTTGCCGGCATTGGCCACGTCATCCATTGCGAAAAACTCCTCGGTGGCCGCTACAATGTATTGGTGCAGGGAATCGGCCGCATCAAATTGCTCGAGGAGCTCAAGGGTGAGCAAGAGTATCGCCGGTTTCGTGCCCAATGGGTGCCGCAGCCGACCGACGACGACATCGAGGAAGCCAAGTTCGAGCTGTTGCGATTGCAGGGCTGTGTCATCAGCCTGATGGGTTCAATTCTCCAGACAGACGCTGAGCTGGTGGAGGTGTTGCGCTCGACGTCCGACCCCGTCAAGCTCGCAGACATCCTCGGTGCCACGGTGGTTGGCAAGGTCGAGCAGCAACAGGATCTGCTCAACACCCTGCATCTGAAGAAACGCATCGCCAAACTCATCGACTTGATGGTCGATGTGTTGGCCACCACTGGCGAAATCCCGCCTGGAGCACAATCCAACTGACAGCCAATTGCAGAATTGTTGACGGGGTGGTGTCTGGCAGTCGAAAATCTACTACACTTGCGGAACGAAACTCCCTCGAATTGAAGGGGAAGGCATTGGCAGTTAATCTGGTTTCCCCGAAGCAAAAATTGTCCCCATTATCTGTCACACACAGTTGTCTTACAGGACATCTATTTTCTTTGAGTCCGAATTACTCCATGCAAGGAGGTCCGAATGAAGTTGATCGTTAAGGCTCGGCACATGAACTTGACACCAGCGCTCAAGGCACATGCGGAGGACAAACTCGGTGAGGCTATCACGCGCTTCTATGACGGTCCGGCGGCAACCCTCGAAATCGAGCTTGGTGAGTTGGGCCGTACCAAAGATGGTCTAGACAAAGAGTGCCGGGTGACGGCGTTTATTCCCAAGGGCAAAGCGATCACCATCACTGAGGTCTCTGACGACATGTACAAGGCGATCGACCTCGCCCGAGATCGACTCGTCGAAACGGTCAAGAGACAACTCGACAAGAAGCGCGAAGCCCGCAAGGCATGAGTCCGCTGTCGAGGGTGCCTCACATGCGCCGCCCTTAATCCACACAACCTGCGCCAATGCTTCGGTGCATCGGAGAATTCCGGCATTGGCTGTCGGCGTATTTTTGCTAGACTCAACCCTCGTCATGGAGCCACACGAGAATAGAACATGTTCCATCCAGTGACTCAAAGTGTCGCCCGCGCGCTTGGCGCTCGCGCACATCCACCACCGCCCAAGGTACCGCCGCTATCCAAAAAGCAGATGAATGACTTCGCCAAGTTGATTGCGACGCACCCTTCTCGCGCAGAGATTGCGCGCGGCTTGTTGGCGTTAGCGGTACGCTTACACACCCTCGACTTCAAATTGGCGCGCAATCAATTGTTGCTGTTATGCGGTTTCGGGCTCAGCGAAGAGGAACTCCGGGATCACATCGAGTCAATGGGAACCGAAGAGAGTCAAGCCCGACTGTTGATGGAAAAAACGAAGTCTTCGCAGACAAATCCTCTGGCCGATGCTCTGCGCCAAAAAGCTGCTCTCGGTGTTTCGGGTGCCAGGTTACGTGGACGACCGGGCAAAAAAACACAATAACACTGGTCATCTAGCCCTCCGCTTCGGCTTCCGCTTCGTTGAGGCGTTGTTGCACTTTTTCCCGCAATAGCTTCTCGAGGCGGGCACGACCACGACCGCTGCCGGACTCGATAGCCTCTGCTAAGAACTTCGCGATCTCCTTGGGTGATCTTCCATTCACCCCGGCGTTGCGCAGTTGTCCAAGAATGCTGTCCGCTTCATCTGGCGATGAGAATTCCTCCTCGAGGAAGTCGTCGATGGCATCGGCGAGCACTTTGGCTGCCCTCTTCGACGACAGGCCGCGCTTGCCTATCAAATACCGTTGTAGCTTGGAGATGACATCACCCTCTCCAGGCAAGGTCGCATTGAGAACATCCGGCTTTGCGTTGATTCCCTTGACGTTGATGTCTGCCACGTGCACCTCCAGCACCTCACATATTACGTGCTGTGTGACTTTGGTGCGAGTGACGTTGTGAAGATTGGTGAAGATTGATTCTCGGATCAACCGACTTTGCGTTGTGGCTCGTTTAACCCGCCAAAACGACGATTGCGAGCATGAAAATCAGCAATCGCGACTCGCAGTTGTTCGCCGTCGAAGTCTGGCCAGTAGGTGGGTGTGAGATACAGCTCCGCGTAGGCAGCCTGCCACAGTAGAAAATTGCTCAAGCGCATCTCGCCGCCAGTTCTGATCACCAGGTCCAACGGCGGCATGTCGGGTTGGTAGAGGGCATCTTGAATAGCCTGCTCATCGATGTCCTCGGCACGAATAGCCCCCGACGTGGCACGTTCTGCTAGCTTCTTGCAGGCGTCTGCTATCTCGGTGTGTCCGCCATAATTGATGGCGAGGCAAAGCGTGAGCGCGCTTCCATTCTGGGTCGATGTCATAACCCGCTCGAGTTCGTTGTGCACGTCCTTGGGTAACTCGTGCAACCTGCCGACCGCACGCAGACGAATGCCATTGTTGAGCAGACGTTCCTCTTCGCCGCGGAGGTATCGGCCGAATAAAAGCATCAGCGCCTTGACCTCTTCAGGCGGGCGCTTCCAGTTCTCCGTCGAGAAGGCGAACAGGGTGAGCTGCCCAATCCCCATGCGCGTTGCTTCCTCGGTCACACTGCGGACCGCCTTGGCACCGGCCCTGTGTCCAAACACACGTGGTTGACTGCGCCGCTCTGCCCATCGGCCATTGCCATCCATGATGATGCCGACATGGCGGGGTGCCTGCTCGCTGTAACTCATTGCTTGCCTCTCTCTTCCATCGGCGACTCGTTAGCCGCCGCTCATCTCTTGTTGTTCGGTGAAACGATGCTCTCGAGGCAATCGACGTAATCGCGAAATGCTTGTTCGCCTCTCGTGGTCAATCGCATGGTCGTCCGAGGACGACGCCGCACAAACTCTTTTGTAACCTCGAGGTAGCCGGCCTCCTCCAGTGTACGCACATGCACACTGAGATTGCCGTCGGACATCTCGAGGGTCTCCTTGAGATCGCCAAAGGACATGGCACCGCGGGCTGCGAGACTCGCCACAATCCCGAGTCGGGCGCGCACGTGGATGATCTTGTCGAGACCATCCCAGGGGGGACCTGCGACCATTGTCATCAGCTCCCGAAACGAACGAGGAGGAAAATGCCGTATACAATGTGACAAAGGCCAAAGGTTGCCGCCACCACGAGTAATGAAATCGGCACCGCGCATAGCAGAGTTGTTGCTCCCGCCGCCATAAACAACAGACCCAAGACACCAGGAGCCCGCACCGAAAGAATGCCAGCCATCCACACCGCAACGCCGTAGTGGAGCATCCAGACCGCCGGAATCAAATCCCAAGCGCTTCGTTCGGCGAGCACAATGCTAATGAGCAACGCACAACAGAGGGCAGGTGCCATTGCGTGGGCGGCCAACTGTGCCAAACGCGGCCACGGTCGTCGGCCCCGCTGACGAGCCAGACGGATGGTCATCAAAACGTCAATCGCCACCCCGAGCGTGCCAACGGCAACCCAAACCGCCACCACATTGTATCTGTCACCCAAGGTGAGATCGTTCATCACCGCGAAGTCGAGTGAACCCATCAAAACGTAGCTCACCGCGCAGCCAACCAACGCCACCAAGCCGCCGACTATCGCCGCCCAACCTGGCAAAACCGTGATCTGTGTGGCGCTCTCCATGATGCGACGAATCGTCGCCAATTGCTGCGCCGCTTGATTGGGATCCAACTCAGATTGTTTGTCTTCGCTTTGCATCATAAAGTACTTTATATAAACATCGTCTGAAGTCAAACAGATGCACTATATACTTTGCAACGCAAAGTTATTTGCTTCAAATCAAATGGCGGGTCAAGGGATTTCGAGAAACCAGCACACCAAGCACACCAAGCACACCAAGCACACCAAGACAACCACGCACACCAACCAAACCGAGACCAGAATTCTCTCGATTATCACTCTCGCTCGATCAAATCAGCCTGCCACTTGCCGTCCGTTTTGGCCCCAAGCCAGATGCCGATGCGATCGCCAACATCAAAGAAGAACGCCGCCGCGTTGGTGCGAGTGACAGGATCGGCCATCACCGGTGCTCCGTCTGCAATGGTGAGCCGTGGCAGAATGACGATGACGTCATTGTTGTCCAAGGTTGATCCCGGCCCCTGAGGCGCCGATTCGACAACGCTTACGCGCACTGCGACCAACGGAAAACGGCCGCGCACGACCTTCTCCACTTTGGCACGCAAACGACAGGGGTGATTGCGACCCGCAAGCCTTTGCGGATCGGGCTCTATTTTGGCACGAATGGAGCCGCCCCCATCTGGAGAGTCCGCGGCAACCACGGCCCCTAACTCGGAGAGCTCGAGGAGCGGATCTGAGCCCACGGCAACCTCATCGACCTCTTGCATGGACGGCAGAGTACAGGCTGGTTGTTCGACGAATTGCGCATCAACTGGCGGCGGTGTTGGTGTTGCCTCCACCTTTATAATGTCAACGCCACCGCATCCAATTGAGACCAGAAAAGGGAAAACACCCATGTATCCAAAGCGAACTCTCATACCGTTGCTGATACGCAGGTTGTTGGGCAAAAGGAACACAATTGTGTGGAGGTCAAGCACTAGAGGTCTGTCAGGGCCTTGAGTTGTGCGTCGGTTTGCAGTTTCTCCCACAGTTTGTCTGGATAGAGGAACCAGGCGATAAGGTTTCCCCCAAGTCGCAAATACGTCCCGTTATCTATGGTGTACACCATCCCCGGAGTCATTCGATCCTCCCGCAGATAAGTGCCGTTCTTGGTATCGAGATCGCGGCAACCCCATAGACCGCCGGGGGCTGCGGGGGGAGTGAAAATACAATGGGTACCGGAGATCGAGTTGACCGGAACCACCATGTCATTGGTGGTGTTCCGCCCCAACATGACCATGGGATCCTGTGGATTGGTCTGCCGTTTGCGCACCGGACTCAGAAAACTGCGCCCGCCACGGCCTAGGTCATAGGAGACTATGGCGGTCTCTCTACCGCCAGTTGCGCCTTGGTTTCGAACGACAAGCAGCAATGGATCCCATAGCTGACTGCGCGCAAACAAGAGCACCGGATAGGGCACGCGCGCAATAAACTCTTGAGAGGATGCACGACGCGCCGCTTCTTGATACGGCTCGATCATAAGAGGCAGCGCCTCTTTGTCAAAACCCAATTCGTTGTCTGCCATTCAATAACCCGCCCGTTGTCACCGATAATATGCTCTTTACCCTCTAGTTGGTTGGCCGGCAAGCCTTGCCAGACGTGGCAGGAGGGAACAATATGCGCCGCTGGAGGTCCGTGAAATGTACAAGTATCGCCTACTCCCCTGTCTTCTCTTCGGCTTGGCGGTGCCACACTGCACCCTCGCCGAGGATCCACCTCCGTACATACCACCTCAGTATGGCGACAGGGGTCCCGGGGATACGTTCGGGGGCGATAACCTCGGGGGCGATAACCTCGGGGGCGATAACCTCGGGGGTGATAACCTCGGGGGTGATACCGGTGGGCAAACAACCTGCGCCAATTCGTGGCCGCAACCTTCATCGGGAGTCTGCGACGTAACCCCGGGCAACAACAATCTCCTCATCCGCGGCAACATCATACTGCCCGATAGCATCCTCGATGCGGCAGAAGTCCTTGTCGTCGGTGGCAACATCGTCTGCGTCGATTGTGATTGCTCGGGACACGCAGCAGCGGCCAGCGCCACGGTGCTCACCTGCCCAGAAGGATTGGTTTCGCCAGGGCTCATCAATGCCCACGATCACATAACCTACACGGAGGCAGACCCAGCAGACCATGGCACCGAGCGATATGAGCACCGACACGAATGGCGCAAGGGTCTCAACGGGCACACCAAGATCCCCGTTTCGAGAAACAGTGAGACCCTCGGCGAAGGTTGGGGCGAGATGCGCCAGCTCATGGCCGGCACCACCAGTGTGTTTGGCTCCGGCGGTGAACGCGGCTTTTTGCGCAATCTCGATATGGACTCTCTTCTCGAGGGCCTCCAGAATGACGATGCCAAGTACAACGCCTTCCCCCTCGACGATAGCGATGGCTACATGGCCACCAGCGGTTGTGGCGGGTACAACATCGACAACCCCGCAACTGCCGTTGGCTATCCCGCCTACGTGCCGCATGTCTCCGAAGGCATCAACGACGCCGCTCGCAACGAGTTCCTTTGCACCTCTGGGTTGCAGGCGGGTGGAAAAGATCTGGTCTTCGGAACCTCGGCCTTCATTCACGGCATTGGCGTCAAAGCCTCGGACATCGCCTTGATGGCATCGGAGAGTACGGGTCTCGTTTGGTCACCCCGCAGCAACACCGATCTCTATGGCATGACCGCCGAGGTACAAACCTACGATCGACTCGGCGTTGTTGTCGCCCTCGGGACGGACTGGACCGCTTCCGGCTCAATGCACATCCTGCGCGAGCTCGCCTGTGCCGAAGACTGGAACAATGTCTATTGGAATGGATACTTCAGTGACGCGGATCTCGTTGCCATGGTCACCCGCTGGGCAGCCGAGGTCCTCGGCTTCAGCAATGTGCTCGGCAGCATCACCGTTGGCAAAGTCGCAGACCTAGCCATCTGGGACGCGAGCAGTCATACCGGCTATCGCGCCATTCTCGATGCGGGTACGGCCGACGTTGCCTTGGTGTTGCGCGCAGGCGTACCCATGTACGGCGATGCAACCTTGGTCACGCCGCTCACCGCCGCTGGTGATTGCGACACCTTCACCGCATGTGACACCCAGAAAGCGATGTGCACAAAACGAGAGCTGGGTGCCACCACCGCGTCTGTGCGCGCACAACTCTCGGGTGCCTACGACCTATTCTTCTGCGAAACCCCCGACAACGAGCCGAGCTGCGTGCCGGTGCGCCCTGGCCAGTTCGACGGCATCCCCTCGGTCAATGATTCCGACGGTGACGGCGTGGCCGATGCCACCGACAACTGCATCGACGTGTTCAACCCGTTGCGCCCCGTCGATGGTCCCACCCAAGCCAACAGCGACGGGGACAGCCTCGGAGATGCCTGTGATCCATGCCCCCTCAACGCCAACACCACTTCGTGCGCATCGATTGACCCCGACGACATTGATAGCGATGGCGTGGACAACCTCGACGATCTCTGTCCCGAGGTTCACAATCCTGACCAGCTCGACAGCGACGGGGACGGCAAAGGCGACGCATGTGATCTCTGCCCGAACGACTTCAATCCCGACAATCAAGGTTGCCCATTCACCATCTATGAGGTGAAGCTTGGCGACGTTGCCTTTGGCGAGCCGGTGTTCATCAACAACGGCATCGTCACCGCCACCTCCAGCAATGGGTTTTTCATCAGCACGGACCCTGCCGGCAGTGATTGGGCGGGCCCCGACTTCTCCTCAATTTATGTCTACTACACGGATCAACCCCAAGCCGCGGTGGGTACCAAGGTTGGCGTCAACGGCGTCGTCGCCGACTACTACGGCGAGACAGAGATCGATCACGCCTCCATTGTGGTGCTCGACGCCGGCCCATTCACCGTAGCCCCCCTCGCTGTTGCCCCAGCGGACATCGCACCCGGGGGCGATAAGGAGTTGGCGTACGAGGCCGTCTTGGTCCGTGTCACCGATGTCGAGGTGCTCGACACCACGCCACCGGGTGCCGTTGGCGAAACCGTCACCAACGAGTTCACCATCACCGGTGGGCTCACCGTCGACGACGGTCTATACCTCATCACTCCGTTTCCGACCGAGGGTCAAACATTGCCAGGCATCACTGGCGTCTTGCGCTACCTCTGGAACCGCAACAAACTACAACCCCGCACTGCCGATGACGTCGCCCTGGGACCGCCAAGCCTCAAGGCGTTTGGCCCCGCCACCTCGTACATCTACGTCGGGGACAATGGCCCAACCGCACCAGAGCTCACCGCGACTTTGACCCACGAGGCCACCGAAGATATCTTTGTCGCCATCACCGTCACCGCCGGCAACCCGTCAGACCTCATGGTGACAGGCGGCGGTGTTACCATTGCTGCGGGCAGCGTCTCCGCCCCAGTGCTCCTGAGTGCCGTCAACATTGCGACAGAGCCCTTTGAGCTCACGGCAACCTTGGATACCGTCACTCTGACATCTCAGGTGATCGTCCTTGATCCCGCAATACTGCCGTTGCCCATAAGCATCACACCGGCGACCGACACCGCCGCCTTTTCGGCAACCCGCACGTTCACGGTGAACCTCGACCGGCCAGCCCCAACCGCTGGACAGACAGTAATCTTGGGTGTGTCTGGGGTCGCTGGGGTGGGACTGCCATCTGAAGTCATCGTGCCGGGTTATGGGATTTCGGCAGACTTCGGTGTCACCGCGGGGACCACCGCGGGAGTTGCCACCATCACCGCCACCATTGGAACAGACACCGTTGTGGCAACCCTTGAGGTCATCAACGCACCGCCAGTTGGATTGCTCCTGGCAGAGGTATTTTACAATCCTGCTGGTGCCGACACTCTTCTCGAGTGGGTGAGACTTTACAACGGTACCGGCGCTGAGCTCGATCTCAGTACCTATTCCCTCGGCTGGGGCGGCACCGACTACGCCTTTGGCACCCACCAGTTGTCAGGCACTGTTGCCGCTGGTGCCTGCTTCGTCGTTGGCGGGCCAACCTCGAGCGCTGGCAACTTCGGCCCGGTGTTCGATCAAGCGGGTGACTTCGATCCTGACATTCAAAACGGTGGCACCGATGCCGACGGCCTGGCGCTCTTCGATGTGGTCGCCACAGCAATCACGAGCGGCACCGTCCCCATCGACGCTGTTGTCTATGGTGAGCCCGCCACCAACAACAACGACCTTCTCGGCACCGATGGCACGTCTTCACCAGTCCTCGTCAATGGCTCAGGCTCCGGCGGTTCATTGGTTCGCATGAGTGTCGACACCTGGCTAAATTCCAACGACGCTGGTGTTGGGCCCAACGCGGAGTGCATCGCATTGGAGTAATTTTTGTGCGGCACCGACGTAATCGGCCGGGAACCATGGCATTCAGATTGCTCACCGACTTGCGGTTTGTGGCGGCCGGCATTTTGGCTGCTGCCATGGCGTGCCTTGCCCGTAGCGGATTGGACGACTCTGATCTAAATCCAACCGAGCACCATGAACTCCCCACTTCTTTTTCCATCACGGCACCAGTCGCCTTTGGTTCTGATACGTCCCCTTATGCGGCCTGGACTCTTCTGCCGGGTGCCGTGCGTTATGACCTCGTCGTGGCAACAGACCAGGTTTGTGCCATCCCTGTTCAACACGTTCCAAGTGTGATGGGGACTGCGCAACAACTCGCCACGATTGCCTATGGGACCTATCATGTTTGCATTGAGGCCTTCGATGTAGACGAGAAAGCCACCCCAGCGAGCAACAACGGCTACGCATTCGTCTTGACGGGAGGGATCGTATTGGGTCAGCCGGATGAGTTTTCAAATTCAGACAACAGCGCCAACCCAAGTGCTTCAACGCTCGCAAGACCCTATCAGGCACTCATTGTAGGTAGTCGCTTCTTTGTGGCCGATTCCTTCAATCATCGTGTGTTGATCTGGAACTCGATTCCAACGACAAACCAAGAGCCCGCCGACCTGGTTCTTGGCCAACCCCACATGACGTCGAACGCTATCAATGCCGGAGGTGCTGTCAGCGCTCGAACTTTCAATCGCCCCGCGTGGCTTCAAACAGATGGCACTCGTCTGTTGGTATCCGACCAGGGCAATCACCGGGTGTTGATTTGGAACTCATTGCCAACCACGAACAATCAAGCGGCAGATGTGGTCATCGGTCAACCCGACATGACCTCAAACATGGCGAACAACGGAGGGATATCAGGAGCCAGTTTTGTCGGGGCGACAAACTCCGTCGTCGTGGACGGAAAGCTGTTTGTCGCCGACCTGAACAACCATCGCGTCTTGATGTGGAATTCTATTCCGACAACCAATTTCGTGGCCGCTGATCTCGTTCTGGGTCAATCGGACATGACCTCAGGACTTGAAAACGCGGGTGGTGCTGTTTCCGCACAGACCATGTCCTGGCCAACCGGCGTCGATTCTGATGGTGTTCGTTTGTATGTTGCGGACTATCGTAACAGCCGCGTTTTGATCTGGAACAGCATTCCCACAGTCGATCAACAAGCGGCAGATTTGGTCATCGGCCAGCCTGACTTTGCAGCAAACACCGCCAACAACGGTGGCATTGGTGCACAGTCCTTGCGAAATCCACAGACTGCACACAGCGATGGCACCCGGTTGTATGTTGGCGACACATTGAACAATCGGATTCTCATTTGGAACAGCATTCCCAACACCCACAACGCTGCAGCCGATGAAGTGATGGGCCAACCTGATTTTGTGACGGCCACGGCCAACACTGGTGGAGTTAGCTTGCATTCCATGTCCTGGCCATTTTCGTTGTTCACCGATGGGCTGCGTTTCTACTACGCCGACACCTACAACAACAGAATTGTGATAATCCCGAAAGACTGACACAAACGGTTATGGTCCTACTCAAGCGCGTGTCTTTCCTTTCCGGCCAGCTGGGCTTGATGGTCCTCGTGCGTTTCTTCTTTTCCTGGAACCTCAAGTTCGCAGACACACGCTCTGTCGAAGGCGAAATCCTTCTCGACACCTCCATCGTTGGCCTGGTGTTCTTTGCTGCGCGCATCTTCGATGGCGTCACGGATCCCATAGCGGGTTGGCTCGCCGACCGGTGGGTGCGCCGGGGACACGAGCGCAGGACCCTCCTATGGTTTTCCGTTGCCGTCCCTGCAGCCGGTCTCGTGCTGATCTTTCTACCTTCCCATGACATGTCCGTCACCCTGCGATGGGTTTGCCTGGTCTCGGGCATGTTCCTGTTCTTCGTCGGTTACACCCTTTACGCCATTCCCTATTGGAGCCTCACCAACGATTATGGCGAGAGCGAGAAAGACCGTCGGGTCCTCTCCACCCTGCTCGGCACCGGGTTGATCTTAGCCACCGCGGTGGTCGGGATACTCAGTCCGATACTCGTCGACTCCTTTGGTTTTCTCCCAACGGCATTGATCTTTGTGCTGCCCTGCATCGTCGCCATGGCTCTGCCCTATTTTGCCGCCCCAAAAGGTTATGGGGCAAAACCAGGCACTGCCGTCTCGGACGGTGTTGCGGCGGCCCATGCCACACAGGGAAGCATCCTCGAGAACAAGGCGCCATCGATTTTGAGACAGTTGATTCAAGCGCTCAAACACCGACGCTTTTTGGCCTTGCTCTTGATCTTCTCGGGCTCACAAATGGCCTTCACCGTGGTCACAGCGACAGCGCCGTTCATTGCGACAGTGTTGTTGGGCGGCACCAACAAAGACGTGGCCAAGATCATGGCGCCGTTTCTCGGCACAGCGATTCCGTGTTTTCTAATTGCGCCCTATCTGTCAAAGAGATTCGGTTGGGAGCGTTTGTTTGTCGTCGCATCCCTAGCCCTCGCGGTTGTCTACGGGGGCGCAGCCGGTCTTGGCAAGGCGTGGATCGGATCACCCATGACCACCGCCATGCTGGTCTTCGCAACCGCCGGGCCCATGGCCGCGATTCTCTTGGCCCTCGAGGCCGAGGCCATCACCGACTGCGCAAGAGAGGCCGGGGGCAACAGGGTGAGCCTCTACTTCGGTGTCTTCAAT
>MGST01000074.1 GCA_001798605.1 Deltaproteobacteria bacterium RIFOXYA12_FULL_58_15
CGGCGACGGGACTACCTGCGACCCGAATACCTGTCAGAGCTTCGGGGTGTGCACAGCGAACCCCGGCGCGGCAACGAGTTGCGGAACGGGGATCTGCGAGGTGTGCAACGGCGGCGGCAGTTGCGCTGGCACCCCGGCAACGGACGGCGATTGCGGCGACGGGACTACCTGCGACCCGAATACCTGTCAGAGCTTCGGCGTGTGCGCAGCGAACCCCGGCGCGGCCACCAGTTGCGGAACGGGGATCTGCGAGGTGTGCAACGGAGGCGGCAGTTGCTCTGGCACTCCTGCGACCGACAGCGACTGCGGCGACGGGACTACCTGCGACCCGAACACCTGTCAGAGCTTCGGTGTGTGTGCAGCGAACCCCGGTGCGGCCACCAGTTGCGGAACGGGCATTTGCGAGGTGTGCAACGGAAGCGGCAGTTGCTCTGGCACTCCTGCGACCGACAGCGATTGCGGCGACGGGACTACCTGCGACCCGAACACCTGTCAGAGCTTCGGTGTGTGCACAGCGAACCCTGGTGCGGCCACCAGTTGCGGGACGGGGATCTGTGAGGTTTGCAACGGAAGCGGCAGTTGCTCAGGCACCCCGGCGACCGACAGCGATTGCGGCGACGGTTCCAGCTGCGACCCGGATACCTGTCAGAGCTTCGGCGTGTGCACGCCCGATCCGGGGGTAACTACTGAGACTACGTGCAATGACACCATCGACAACGATTGTGACGGCCAAAGCGATTGCGGCGACGCGGATTGTAATGGCCAGCTTTGCGCCCAAAACTCTGATTTCTGCGATGGTGAGGAGATCTGTATGCTTGGTACTTGCGGAAGTCCGGGAGATCCCTGTGATGGACCCAACGACGGTGACGGCGATTGTAGCGAAACCTGTGATGAGGGCGCGAACAATTGCGATCTCTTTGATGGTGTCGGTGTGGGTTGCAACGACGGCTTATGGTGCGACGGCGCAATTGATCAATGTGTCTTTGTACCTCTCGATGGCTTGTGCGTGCAAGCTGGCCCCGGGCCATGTGCTATGCTTGTGGCAGATGGCGATTCAGACTGTAGTGAAGATTGTGATGAATCTACCGATACGTGTACTGCGGCGGAACCAGATGATTTTCCCTGTGTTGACGGCGTATTCTGCAACGGAACGGATAAATGTTCGGCGGGCGTCTGCTCAACTCATATGTGGGATGCCTGTGATGGACCCAACGACGGTGATGCCGATTGTACCGAGACCTGCAACGAGGCGGGTAAACATTGTAATGATTTTGATGGAGCGGGAACCCCATGCGACAACGGATTATGGTGTGACGGTCCTGTGGACCAGTGCCAGTTTCCGAATGTTTGCGTGCAGGCCGGTCCCGGTCCGTGCGACCCACTTTTGGGTGTCGGTGATTGTTTGGACGCCTGCGATGAATCAAACGATACCTGTTCTTTGCAGGAAAACGCGGGAAACAACTGCGAAGGGGGTTCGGGATGCTGCCGGGATTCAGACAACCTTTCTTGTGGCCCTTTACCCTGCCACTGCAGTGGCACATCATCCTGTCCATAGGTATCCGCAGTACAGACAGATTTGAAATATGAAACGCGCAGGCGGGCTATGCTAGGGCAAGGCTTCGAAGGAGAATCGATACGCAGTGTCTTGAGCTGGAGGCGCTATGGCGGAGCAGTTCACCTGTGTTGCCGTGGTTCCCAGATTGTCTTGGACGCCCAGTGTGTAGGTTCCACCGTCGGAGGCCATGGCGTCAAAGACAACGTCGAAATAGGTTTGGCCTTCAGTCAGAATGGCCGAGAAAGTTACAAGAAGCGTCGGTTGATTCAAATGGTACACCGCGTTCCAGGTCGTGACGAACGTCCGGTTTGGTGCAACTCCTAGGGTGGCCGTACAGATGCTGTCCGCAGGCGCATAAAGGTCACACCAGAACGAGTAAATGGCGCTGAGGGCGGGCGAAGAGGGGCTTGGGATGCACCTGTTCTGGTAGGAGTTGGACACAGTTCCACCGATACCCAAGACGCCATTGGTATTCATCCAAGCGGACGTTGTGGGAGTTGACCCGTACAGCGAGAACGGAAAAGGCAGCGTGACACTGGTTACGCCATCATCGGTGCCTACTGCCGACGGATAGGTTATCTCTGGCGTGTCACAGGCATTGACGAAGGCTACAACGGGAGTGCTCGTGACGTAACCCATGCAGGTTGATGACAGGCAAATGCCTGCGCTCCCGCAGGAATGACCACAACTGCTGCAGTTGGCTTTGTCCGCGGTGAGATTGGCTTCGCATCCGTTGCTCGAATCGCCGTCGCAACTCACATAATACCCGGGGTTGCTCTCGTTGTCCGCATTGATTGCCGCGATGTCATTGGCATCCATGCCGCCATAATTTGTGTCCGTACTCACGGCCGGGGCCGTCGTAACGGTGTAGGCGATGTTGCAGTCAACAATGCTGTCGTTGACACCATACACGGTAACCGTCTGCGGCGTGTTCCAATTGGCAATTGAAAAAGTGACGCTCGCTGGGCCTACGGAACCTTCTGTTGGATCGCTGCTGGCGAGAGCAATCGCAACATCGGCTGTGGGTTGTGAGCTCAACACGATAGTAAAACTGTCATTTCCTGAGGATTCTGAGGTGTTGATCGTCGCTCCGGTTGAAAGCACAATCCCGGCCACGTCATTATCCGTATTCGTCACCGCCACATCCGCAGGGTTCTGGTTGTTGTAGGCGGCGTCTGCGGTCGCTGCGGTTGACGTGACGATCGTGTAGCTCACGCTTCCGTCGGCGATGTAGTCATCCTGACCTGTGACCGTTACTGTGCACGGATTGTTCCAATTGGTGCTCGTAAAGATGACGCTGGACGGATTGACTGTGCCTTCGCTCGGGTCGCTGCTTGAGAAACTGAAGGTCACGTCGGCCATCGGTTCCGCGGATAGGACGATTGAGAAAGACGCCGTTCCTCCAGCTTCCGTTGTGACGAGACCTGTCGTCGGTGTCAGGCTGATGCTCGCCGTGTCGTCGTCTTGGTTGGTCACGGAGACATTGGCGGCGACGCGACCGTTGAAAGCGGGGTCGGTGCTCGCCGCCGGTGCGGTCACGACGTCAAATACCTGGTTTCCGTCGGCGACGGCATCGTCGATGCCTGTGACAGTAACGGTTTGCGCAGTGAACCAGTTGAGGTTCGTGAAGGCAACCGACGAGGGAGATACCGCTCCCTCCGTGTCGTCTGAACTCGACAATCCGATGGTGACGCCACTCAAGGGCTCCGTCGCCAAAACGACCGTGAACGTCGCGGTATCTCCGGCTTCGGTGGTGACGAGGCCACTCGTGGGATTTGCAGAAATTCCGGCAGTGTCATCGTCTTGATTGGTGACTACGACGTCTGCGGCATCGAATCCATCAAAGGCCCAATCGTCGCTCACGGCAGGTTCGATCAAAATGACTGCAGCCTGATCTCCGTCATCCACGGCGTCATCCACCCCTGTGACGGTCACCGTGACAGGTGTCTCCCAACTCGGGCTGGTAAATACGATTCGCGTTGGAGAAACCGAAACTTCTGTCGGGTCGGAGCTCGAAAGGCTCACACTGACATCATTCGATGGCTGCACAGTCAACACCACGGAAAAAATGGCCGTGGTCCCTGCTTCTGTCGTCACCAGTCCCACCGTTGGATCTACAACAATCTCGGCAACGTCGTTGTCTTGGTTGGTGACCCCGATGTCTGTGGGGTCAAAGCCGTGGTAGTTTGAGTCCTGACTGACGATGGGGGCGATGACGATGCTGAAGACCTGATCACCGTCCACCACATTGTCGTCCACACCCGTGACGGTGGCGGTCTGCGGTTCATCGAAGTTCTCAGGGGTGAAAGTGAGGACGCTGGGAACCACCAGTCCTTCAGTGGTATCGCTGCTCAGCAGAGCGATCGCAGCGTCTTTGGTTGGTCGGCCGTCCAGAACCACGTCGAACGATATCTGGGTGCCAGTTTCGCTCGTCGTCAAATTCGGATCCACCGAAACGGTGACACCAGCTTCCACCACTTGGGTGACCGGTATGCTAATCTCCCGTTGGCACGCGCAAAGGGAGAGTGTGACAATGAGAGCCGCAGAGAGAGGAGAGACTGCTCTCATGGAATGATCTGCCGTGGACCCTGCCGAATTCATTGTCAGCGTCGCTTTCAAAATCTTTTTAGAATAGCACGCGACTCCGTCGTCTGCCTACCAGAGAAAATCCACCAAGCCACCAAACCACCATCACTGGTCTGTCATTAGGCCTGGGCCATCACTGGACCATTTCAACCACGACATCGAGGGAATCGCTGCGGCCATTGTCGTCGACAACGCGAACAACAAAGTGCCCTGGCCTGGCATTCCAAAACAGAGGTTGACCGGTGGGGGAGTGGCCAACCAACTCATCATTGACAAACCAACTCAGTGCGTGTGCGTCGGCGTCGGTGACAGCCGATAGTGGTACGGTCTGCGCCGAAACATTGTTGGCCCGCAGGTTGTAGGTGACCTGACTTTGCGGCGAGGTGATCACAGGAGGTCGTCCTCGAATGGCGCGTGCGTCGAGACCGCAGCTTTCAGCGAAGGGAGGAGCGGCACGGCGGGGCAAACCGGCACGCACAAACAGGGTGTTCAAATCGGAAGGCCAAAACTCGTAGACGCGAGTTGCACCATCGGACTCATCCCCCGGACAAACGCGCAGCCCACTGGTCGGATACACCCGGACTTCACGGTGGATATCACAACTGGCTATGGGAGAGATGCCCGGAATGAAAAGGGTGGGCTCAGTGCGTGGGCAGTGGGCATTGGGCAACATGCCCGATACCGAACAAACGTGAACTTTGGACACATTGACCTTTGCCTTCGGCGGTTGGAAGTTGGCTGCGTATGGCCGCAGAGCCTCGGCGATCTCGAAGAACAGGGGCGTCGATGCGCGCAAGCTCACATAGGACGGGTTGCCGCGATTGTCGAAGCTGCCCACCCAGACGGCGAGCACGTAGGGACCGATGATTCCTACAGCCCAGGCGTCACGAAAGCCACTCGAGGTGCCCGTCTTCCAGGCTATGCGAATGTCATCCCCCGTCCAGTCGCTCGCAAAGCCTTGATGCGGCCGCTGATGTTTGGCGAGCATCTCCACGGTGACGTAGGCCGCCTCACGGCTTAGAAGACGACGATCCCCGGCGGGTGACGATTCTTTGACAGAATTATCCACGGGAGCATGCACGGAAGTGTCGGCTGTTTGATCGTAACGAATCGACTGGTAGACCCCACCGTTCGCGAGCATGGCATAGAGCTGCACCAACTCCTCCATGGTTACCTCGACACCCCCGAGTACCACTGCGAGGCCGTAGTGATCGGATGGCTCGAGTTGGTCGATGCGTGCTCGACGCAGGAGATCATAGAGACCGCCAGGATGGGTCGGCAGAGCGCCCAGCCTCTCCGAGGTTGCCCCGTGTTCCCAGCACTCGGGTCGTTTGGCGCAATTGGCACGCAGCTGTGTCTCGAGATACACCGCGGGCACGTTGCGGCTGCGGATCAAGGCGTCACTCGCAGAGATCGGGCCCACAAACTCGTCGTCGAAATTCTCAGGGTTGTAGGCACCGAATCGCATCGGCGCATCGGCGAGGAGTGTGCGGGGATGGATGATCCCTGCTTCGACGGCCAAGGCGTAGATGAAAGGTTTCAAGGCCGAGCCCGGTGAGCGTTTGGCACGGATACCGTTGACCTGACCCTCGATGCCCACATTGCCGAAGTCCGCCGAACCCAAGGCGGCCAGAACCTCCATGGAGCGATGGTCGACGAGCAATATCGCAGTATTGGTAATGCCGAGGTGACGGTTGCGTTCGATGTATGTGGCGGCACGCCGCTCGAGGATATCTTGCAGCGCCCAATCGAGGGTGGTGGTGTGATTGCCTGGCGGAGAGTGATCGATCACGGTCTGGGAGAAATGTGGAGCCAAGAAAGGCAGGTGCGAACGCCGCCGCATGTTCAAGGGACCGGTGAGGCTTAACCCCTCTTCCACGGCATCTGAGTTTTCTTTGAGCCATAGGTGCGCCAAGAGCTGTCGCGCCTCGAGCAACCCAACGGGCTCTCGCCCCTCGAGATCGGGCGCGCGGGCACCAGGTTTTTGCGGAACCACCGACAACGCCAATGACTCGGCCAAAGTCAACTGGCTCGCCGCTTTGTTGAAATAGACGCGTGCGGCAGCACCCACCCCTTCGACGTTGCCGCCGTAGGGCGCCATGTTGAAATAGGCCTCGAGGATCTCTGCCTTCGAGTAATAGAGCTCAAGGTGAATGGCACGGGCCACCTGATGCAACTTGCCAACGACGCTGCGCGAGTCGATGGCGAAACGCATGCGCGCAAGTTGCATGGTGATGGTCGAGCCTCCTCGACGACGGGCATTGACCAGGGTGTCCCAGGTTGCGCTCACCAAAGCGACGGGATTGACGCCAGGGTGCCAATAGAAATTCCTGTCCTCGTACAGGAGGGTTGCCTCCTGCATGATCGGCGCGATCCCATCAAGGGGCACGAACAAACGATAGTGACCGTCATCAGCGAGGGCCAAGCGCAAGAGCTTGCCGTTGCGATCAAAGACGGCGTGACCGAAGGATGTCGCCTCATAAAGATTGGGTTTGCACAGGTAGTACAGCGCCGCGATGACAAGCAGACTCACCACAGCCGCTGTTAGCTCCCCCCACCTCCTGTGGCGCACGACTCAATCTCCGAGGACTGTCATTGAGGCCGCAAGGGATCGCGCCTGGAAGGTGCGGTCGTACATCCCCTCGGCGAAGCTCGGCGGCACCACAAATTGTCCGCGCGATACGGCCTTGATCTTGTACGTGAACTGACTCACCTCCGGTCCGATGGTGCCATAGAGGACCACTCGGTCCTCGCGCACATCGGCATAGCTCGGCGTCCAAGTAGTGCCGGCGGCTGCTATCCGCCCCCAGATGTCCGAGCCCTGTTCACCGCGTCCAGTCACCACATCAAATCCCGCAGGTAACAGATCGACCACCGCGGCGTTTTGCAGCTGCGAATTGTTGGTGGTCCGAATCTTGATGCTCGCGGTCACCTCGTCACCGATGGCAACCTCCGAAACTTCGGAACCCGAAGCATCGAGGTAGGTGTGGATGATTTCCAGGTTCGCCTTGAGCGGCTCTTTCAGAATCCCCCGGTCAAAGCCGGCAATGGTGACAGAGTAGAACAACGGCAGCTCACTGTCGCTGGCGATATGCAAGCTCTTCGCGTTCTCCGAGAAGGTGGCGATTGGGTATAGGCCAGGTCCCGCCACGATCGAGCGAATCTTGCCGGCGGCATCCTTCTCTTCGATGCTGACCTTGCCCAACATCTCTGGCGCATTCCGCGCAGCCTTGGCATAGGCGTCAAGGCCGAGAATAGAATAGGCCGATGACAAAGTGGTGTAGTGGTCCGCTTGAATGCTCTCGACCAAACGCTTGATCAGTGGGGCCTCCACTTGTTCGAGCCGATTGGGGAAATGGCGAGCAACAATGTAGAGGAACTGTCCCAGGTAGGACTGGGCGTCGTAGAACGTGTCGGCATCGAGCACAACCTCGGCGGCGATCTCAGCTTTTTGAATCACCTTCTTCGCCTGCTCCGCATCGCGCATGACATCATAGGTCGCGGCGATGTAGACAACGGCCACATCCTTTGTCCACGTCTTGGCGAAGCGCTCCGGCAGCGTTCGGTGTAACTCCGCGAACTCGTTGGTGGCGAGCTTGCCGTTACGAGCCAAGACATAGATAGCGTACGCCCGCAGTCTTGCCGCCGACAGTGACGAGAGATTCACCCGTGATAGGCCCTGGAGATACTCTAGGGCTGAGGCAAGCATCTCCTTGGGAACAGTGAAACCACGTTCCTTCGCCTCGGTCAGAAAATGCGCGGCGTAGACAGCCTGGAAATCCGAGACATAAGAGTTGGCCGCCCAGAAACCAAAGGCACCCTCTGAGTTCTGCCGTCCACGCAGAATGTTCACCGCCGCTGCCACGGCTGCTCGCGCCTTGCTCTTGTCGTAACCGAACCCCGGCTCGTCATGAAGAATCAATGCCGGCATGGCAGCGCTGACCAACTGCTCAGTACAGCGGTAGGGGAACTGCTCGACGTAGACCGCCAAACCGCGTGCCAACGACAAGGGCAAAGGTGAGACACCGACTTCGAGCTTGCGAAGATCTGGGTACAAAATGCGTTGGATGGGAATATCAACATTGGAGTCGGTGACGGAACCAGCCTCCACTGTCACGACCAGCGGAGTTGCAGGACGCACGCTGGTGGTCGCTGCGTATTTCCCTGATTCTCCGCCACCTTTGGCGGAGAAAGTGAGACTCGCGCTTCCCATGACATCCTTGGCTTTCACCGAGAAACGTGCAGACTTCTGGTGTCCCTCTGGGATCTCGATCTTTTGCACCCTGTCGCCGCCGAGCTCCAATGCCTCGCTCACTTCCAAACCCACGTCGACCATGGCATGCGGACCCGAGCCTTCAACGTTGTTGGCGACTGACACCGTGGCAACGAACTGATCTCCTGGGGAGACAAAAAGTGGTGTGCCGGGATTGAGAACAAAGGGGCCGCGAACGAAGGTCTTGCTGGCTTTGGCACCGAGAGCATCGGGGGCGACCGCCACCGCCATGATTCGGATGGTGCCGTTGAAGTAGTCGGGGACAGAATAATTGAAGGTGCGCTTCTGTTCGCTCGCGTCTATCACCCCCGACCAGAAGGCCACGGGGAGCTCACGCTTCCGCTTGAAGGGATTGAGGTTCTTCCCTTCACCGCCGTCTTCATCACTGCCACCGGTCTTTATGACTTGCTGCACGAGGCTGAGTTCGGGAAGGATGAGGTCAAGGATCTGTCGCGTCGAAACCTCTAGGGCCCGTTTGCTCAAAAAGAAACCTAACGGATCGGGCGTCTCGTACCTTGCGACCTGTAAAATGCCCTCGTCCACGCCAAATATCACAATCTTAGCTGACCGATCGGTCTTGAAGTTGATGCTGAGCTGCTCGCCCGGACGTTGACGTTCGGGAACCTCGAGGTCGATCGCCACAATCCGCTGAGAGCGACTAACGGTGAAGGGGGCTATGCCATAGGACAGGGGACTCATGAATATTTCATGCGAGTCCGCCGCACGGACGAAGGCGACGTTAACGTAGCTGTTGGCCTCGATTCCAGCAGGGAGAATGATGGTCTGAACGCTGGTGGTCGTGGTGGTCTTAAACCACTTGTGAGCGTAGACACGGTCGCGTTCGATGGTGATGAGGCCACTGCCGGTATAGGGCGCAACGATCTGAATTTCGATGGTGTCGCCCGCTGCGTAGTCCCGTTTGTCGAGATTGACCTGCAGCTCTGCGTTGCGCTCGAGTTGGCGGGTGAGGTTGGCAGCGCCAGCCACAACAAAAGACACACGGTTGAGCTCGGTGTCCGTCGCATCGCGAATCGACAACACGAAGGTGCCAGGCTCATCGGTTGGCAACGAGTACACCATGCCCTTCCCAGCGATCGATAACGGCTGCGTCTCTCGGGTTACCTCCTTGAGGACCGATTGATACTTGTAGGTGCCGTTTGATTGCTTGGTGAGAACAGACACCCATTGTTGCTCGACAATCACAGCCGACAATCCCTCGACGCTGCGTTTCTCCAAGTCGGAGCCGATGGCGATGACATCAACCCCAAGTTTGCTGCCGCGCTTGATGTAGGAGAGGTCGCCTTCGGACTTGATGCCAATGAGGTAATCGAGAGGCGACACCATCACTGAGGCCTGGGCCGCGACGCCACGGCCGCCATCGAGCTCGAACCCCTCGGCATAGAAGTTCAGTTGGTAGGTGGCTGTGGCAAAACGCGACAGGTCGAGGTCAAATTCAGCGATACCATCCTTGTTGGTGATGCGCTCATCGATGTCGTCATGGAACGATTCTTTGGAGCGTTGGGGGTCGTGAAAAACGAAGTCGCGGTAGCCGGGGAAGTTGTAGTAGCTAGGACTGAGGTCCAAGCTCGCCGTCACTCGATGACTGATGGCGGGGGTGCCAAACAGGTTCTGCAAGTCGACGTGGGCCTTTAGACCATCGGGTTTGAGCCAGCCATTTTGGGTAGCACCGTCGATGCTCGCATTGATGCGCAGCTTGTCGGGGAGAAACTCCTCCACTCTCACCGTGGTTGAACCCAAAAATATCTCGTCACGTTCGTCTTCAACGATGTAGGCGCGAACGGTGTACGTACCGGTCGGAGAGGTGTCTTCGGTGGCGTGACGGATCTCGATGAAACCACTCTCCGGCAACTTGAAGCGTTGCTTGGCAATTTGCATACCACGGGCGTCGGTGACGGTCATTTGGATAGGCACACCAACCACCGGGCGTTGCCAATCGAGCGGTTTGATGACGGCACCGACAAAAAATGTGTCACCAGGTCGGTAGATGCCACGGTCGGAGAAAAGAAAGGCCGAGAGCTTGCCGCCGTCGCCGCCGGTGCGCACACCGGAGACATCGAAGCGGGAGAAGCTCAGAAGGCGATCGTCACGTTGGAACGGCAAGAATGACAGATCGCTGCCATAACGGACAACGTAGGCCACCGGTTCCTTTTCCCGTTTGAAATCCTTGACGCTGGGGAAGTTTGCTCTCCCAGACGCGTCGGTGCGCTCGGTGAGCACGGGCATGCCATTTTTGCCCCAAATCTCGACAGTGGCTCCATCCACCGGCGAGCCGCTTTGCAAGGATTGAACATAGACCTCGTGTCGCTGCAGAGCGTCGTCCTTGACCAAAACACCGAGATCCGTGACCAAGACAAATCGGCGATCGTTTTGCTGATTCATGTCCCGCCAACTGCCTTCGTCGTCATCGAGGTCGGCTGCGCGATTCTCTTTGGCATCCCAGGCCTCCACCTTGAGGAAGAACATGCCGCGGTGGATGCCGCCGGCGGCTTTGACGTGGGGACCAAAATCAACGGTGGTGTACTGCGCCCGCTTGGGATCTGTGGCGTCGAGGGTGCGGATCTCCGTGAATACCTCCGCAATGTTGTCCTCGTTGAATTCATAATTATGAAACTGCGGACTCCTGAAATCACCGTAGGTCTGACTGATGAGATGGTTAAGCTCCTGCGGCATGACCCGCGCGAGCTCAATGCGAACGGCACCGACACCACGCGCCATGATGCTCAAGCGCCGCTCGCCACTTTGGCTGAGCACCGCACCTTCATGCATGACGCGGACCTCGCGCGGAAACGACGGCACCTGCGCGGTGGTCTCGTAGTTGTTGGCCAAAAGGTAGCCACCGTGTGACTCAAGCCCCTTGGGCACCCGCAGCCAGACATACCTCCTGGGGGGAACGTCGAGCTTGAAGCTGTGAACGGTGGCGTACTCCTGAGCAGTGGGGAGCTGGGTGAGCTTCACTCTTTCGCTGGCGGCGATGATGTCGGCACCGATTTGCGAGGCGTCTTGCCAGTTGTAGTCTTTGTTGGCGCTGTCGTTGTTGTTGACGCCGGCCTCTGCTGGCTTGTCCTTCGGCAGCAACAACACCTCTATGGCCTTCGCCATCGTCTTCTCCAAAACCCCAACAGTGGTCTCAAGGACGAGCACCTGCTCGGGTTGGTCTTGCTCATCGCGGGCCAATGAAACGTTGATGCTCGCCACCTTGAGAAGATTGTAGCGACCAGGAATGCGAATGGTGCGGATCGACTCTGATTTAGATTTTGGACCACCACTCGCCGCGCGAACGCCTTGTTCCAGCTCAACCTTGAGGTTCTGATCCTCGAGGGGGATTTCGATGTTCTCCGAATGGACGTAGGCCTCGAAGCCGAGGCCGTCGAACGAGGTTGTGAAGGTGAGCTTCTTCTCCGGGGCAAAGGGATCGACGAGGGTCATCTTCACCTGTTTGGCGAAGCTTTCGGTGTCGACCGGATAATTGAATCTGAAAGTGGCCACCGCTTTTTTGATCTTTGGGTCTTTGGGATCAATGTAGAGCTCTGCATCGGAGAGGGTGACGTCGAGGGGAGCGGTGGTCATTTCCAGTTCATAGGTGGTAAGGCGAATGTGCGCCGCAATCGCCTTTTTGTCGAACTTGATCTCGTACTCTTCTCCCACGGGCCAATGGGTCTTGGGAGTAAACGTCAGCGTGTCCTCGGCGCTCCACAGCCATTCGCCCGCAATCGGTGGATCAATGGACACATCAGCAACAACGGGTTTGCCAATCGCTTCGAGAGGCACCACCGAACCCGCAAAGGTCGCGACCAATGGTTGTGGCAACGGCTCCGGATCGGTCTCTTTGCGTGGCGGCGGCGGCTCGGGAGTGTTGACACTCACCGATACTTCGATGGGTTTGGCGGTGCGTGACATCAGCCAACAACCAACCATAGTACCAAAGCCGACCATGACGAGCAGAGTCACCGCGATGCGGCGGTGTTGACCAAAGAACGTCGCAACGGCCGCTCGGATTCGCAAAAATCCACGCCCGATGTGGCGCAACCAAGTTGGCGGTGACCAACGCAGGCTGCCAAAGAGCGACTGCAGGATCGTCAGAAGTACGTGTATGAGGTGCCGCATGTTTGCCCCCTAGGCATCAATTAAGAACACATCTGTGAGCCGGTTGTGCGTGATGGCGGAGTCGAAAGCAAGTAGGACGCCACAGTGTTTCAGGTTTTGGCAGCACCACCGTATCGCGCTTTCCAGCGCTGCCAATTCTCGTCGATCTTCATCTCACGGCGCCAATGATTCTCGAGCCTGGCCTGCACCTCGGGGTCGAAGGGTCGCCATCCCGGTTCGGTTTCCCGAACTGCCTGCAAACAACCGGCGAACAACATCGCCCGGGTGAGCTGAATCGCCTTGGGGGCAATGTCGCGATCCATGTTGATCGGTGTGCCACCACGCAGGAGAGAGAATCGCGTCTTTCCGCACTTGAAAAATAGATCTGACGTGAGCTGCGCGCGATAGCCCAAGATGGGCAGCGCAACGGGCCCCGAAGCACTGGGGAAAAGAAACTTTCCCGGCTCAACGCACTCGGACGGCGACCAGCGCTGCAGGGATTCGACCCTTGAGCCATTGTACACAACGGTGGTAGGCGAGCGCTCTATGAACGTATCAGCCTCCCGCAGGGTAACAGCAAAAGCCTGCGTTGAGTGGGCGGGCAGTGTGATATCACGGGCACCTTGGTCTTTGGCGGCCGCCAAACTGGTGAAGGGAAACTCGGTATTGCCGGACGCGGCGTTGACTAAGATCGCTCCATCGGAGAGGGCACCCATCTCCCGGAACGACATGCATCCCCGACCCGTGCAACCGACGAGCACCCCGGCACCGAGCACGTCCTGGCGTCGTCCCACAGCAATTGTTCCAGGGCCTCCCAGAGCGGCCAATTCCACGCCGTCGCGAGTTGCTCGTTGTTCTGCCTCGGGATCGATGTCGGTCACAATCACACGGAAGCCACGGGCAGCGAATGCTGCCGCAACGGCTTGCCCTATGGCACCATAACCAACAATGCCAATAGTCTTGCCGGCGATCAGCCTTGGATCGAGCCTGTCGAGGGTTTCGAGGGTGGCGGCAACAACGTCTTCGCCCATCAGTGCTCCCTCCACCACACGTTTGAGCTCGGATCCGGCCACGTTAACCGCGGGTGCCAAGAGCACGGTGCCTTCCATTTCCTGCAGTCCGTGGGTGGTCTGTTCAACAAAGGAGCACAAACCGGCGTACTTGGGAAATGCCTCGTGAACAATGCGGTTGAGAAGTCCTCCCTCATCGAGGAGCAACACCCGCCCTGGGGGCTGCTCGGCCGCCGCTCCTTCGAGCGTCTCTCGCAAGGAATCGAGCAGAGGAGATTTCAAAGACACCATGTGGCCGGTCGAGTCCACGTTGACGCCGACCGCTTGAAACTCGGCGTCGGTGTTCCAGCCGCGCCTTCTCAGCGCCGTCACCACCTCGGCGTTGGTGGAGTAGGGCTTACCGAACACTCGGGATTTCTCAACGTTGACCCCAGCCTTTTCGAACGCCTCAAACAACCCGAAGCTGGATGAGAACAGGTGCTGGATGGCAAACAGGCGCACACCGTTGAGCGGCTTGGTCTTTTCCACGCCGTCACAAAGGGCGGCGAGTACCGGCATTTGGTTGAGGCCGACCAACGCCTCACTGCTCACGTCTAGCAACTCGCGAGTACGCTCGGAAACCAGGACGGAAAAATCCCCGTTTTGCTGGTTGGCAATGGGACCACGGCGCTTGGCGCGCTCGAGGAGTTGCAGCAAGAGGGAACGGGCCTCCCCAAGAGAGTCGCAGAGATCTCCGGCGATGAGTCCGTCATCGTTGGCTATGGTGGCAAGAGCCTCAACCACCGGGGCGACCGCCGACAGGCAATACCGCTTCGCAAACTCACCGCGCGCTTTGTGCAAAGCGTCAATGAAGTCAAACCCACTGCCGCCTCCACTGTGGGATCCCACAGCGGCCAGTTTTTCAAACTCACCCGCGAGGTTCGAGTCTCCTAGAAGTACCTGGGCGGCTCGCCACAACGAGACATCGGCGGGTTTGTGTGCGGGGCTTTGGACCACATTGCGAGTGGACCATATCCGAGCGAGGTATGCAACCTCGGGTGCTCACCTGTGGGTGCTCACCGTGACACCACGAACTGGGATTGTCTCGTGCCTCTCAAACTCAACATAGAGCGGTGCCGCGTGCAACTATGGGGCTATTGTGGACATTCCTTTGTTTCACCAACCCGTTGGGCAGGATGTCGTCCGACGCCGTCATCAATGAAAAGAGCCACCTTCACTTCGCAAGGCCCTTTGGGTACCCGGTTTGTCGAGGGCTCCTTAAATGAAATATGTCTGTCGATGCAGACCGCCAACCACGGAAGGCTATTGGGAACAATTTTGACCAACGACTCCCCAGAATTGATTGTGATCCCAAAAGTGCCCTCAATTATCTTGACCTTTTCCTTACGGTGCTCGGCGTATGCGCAGCGATCTGGAAGCGCAGGGTGAATCGAGCAGCACAGGGCAACGGTGAATCGCCGACCACAGGCCCAGATCCAGCTGACATCGAAACGCAACGGGACAATGAGATATTGAGTACGTGGCGACAACATCCTGGCCTGGGACCAAGCCAGATCAAAACCCAACTTCGTCGTGCGGGCATTAAGGTTTCAACCCACACCGTGCGGCGGGTAATGGAGGACGCTGGTTACAGACCGCCGAAGTTCAAACGTCATGAGCACACCAAAAGCTATGAGGCCGTGCGCCCCAATCACATGTGGCACCTCGATTATGTCCATCGCTTCATCGGGCGAGGGCAGCCATAGCAGTGGTAGAGGTTGGTGCGCAGGTTGACGGTGAACGATGGTGTGTTGTCGTCGTGGAAGAGGCACACACCCACCCAACTTTGGCCGCGCTTCTTGAGAGAGACCCAGTGGGCCTGGACCAGCGCCACCAGGTCGACCTCGCGTTTGAGCTTGTCGATTGCCTCCGGTTCAATGCGCATCGGGTCTCCTTGGCTAGTTCGTCATCGCGAAATCGCAAAAAGCGACATGGTGCGAAAATAGATATCTGTGCAGTGAATATCTGTGTATTCTATATTTATCAATGATGGCCTATTGCCACGAACGTTGCCCCGAGATTCTGAGCCTTTGATTTCGACAACAAACGATCGTCTCGTTTGGGGAGAGCTCAACCTTATGGCGACTGTTCAACGAAAGAAGA
>MGST01000075.1:0-9453 GCA_001798605.1 Deltaproteobacteria bacterium RIFOXYA12_FULL_58_15
TCGTCCAATTTGAGTCGCATGTAACGCATTGCAGCCTCCCTATACTGAACACCATATCAGTACCGGCTGACTGTTTGTGCGCTTTCCGGATAAGAAGGTAAAATTGAAAATGTCGCCTTTTTTTGCTCGCGCGGAGCAAAACCGCCAAAACCGCCCTCACCCCTTGTCCTCAGGCGTTGCTCGTGCAATGGATAGCTCGGCTAACACCTTGGAGAAGAACCAGAAATGCAGGACCTGGTCAGTTTTCTCAACAGTCAGTTGCAGACGGTATTTGGGCTTTCCGAGACTCTCTTCCCGTATGTGGCGGCAGCAATGGTTCTTGCCATCGCGTTTGGGTTCACCGTGTTTGCGGCGGTCTACGCCGGGGTGTTCATCTTTTTTGAACGCCGCATTGCCGGCCGGATCATGTCGCGGATTGGGCCCAATCGGGTGGGACCTCAGGGGCTGCTGCAGTTCATTGCCGACGCGGTGAAGCTCATCTTCAAAGAGGACATTATTCCCACGTCCGCGGATCGACCGTTGTTCAAGCTGGCACCATACCTGATGTTTATCGGTGTGGTCGCTGGCTTTGCGGTTTTGCCATTTTCCCATCGAGTCATCGCGGCTGATCTCAACGTCGGGTTGCTCTACGTTCTCGCCATCACCTCGATCACGGTGGTGGGAGTGTTGATGAGCGGATGGGCGTCCAACTCCAAATGGGCGCTCTTCGGCGGTATGCGCTCGGCAGCGCAGCTCGTCTCCTACGAGATCCCCAGCGGTTTGGCGCTGCTCCCTGCGGTATTGCTCTCAGGCAGTCTCAGTACCCAAGAGATCATTATGGCCCAGGCGGGTTCCCCGGAGCACGCGCTCACGGCGGGGGGCTGGCCGTGGAACTGGTACATCTTCCACTCCCCCATGATGTTCGTCTGCTTCGTGATCTTTTTCATTGCCCAGTTGGCAGAAGGCGCGCGTTTGCCCTTCGACCTGCCGGAGGGCGAGAGTGAGCTCGTATCCGGCTACAACACCGAGTACTCGGGCTTTCGATTTGGCGCCTATTTCACCGCTGAGTTTGCCAACACGTGGATCGCTGGGGCCCTCTGCGTCATCGTCTTTTTCGGTGGCTGGCAGATCCCCGGTGCCGCGGTCCCAAGCGCTGAAGCGATCGCCGCTTCCGGTGCCACCTGGACGTGGTTCGGCTACTCGATCGAGTATGCTGGTTGGGGGGCCTTCTGGCTCGAGGCGCTGTCGTTTCTCTTCTTCATCGTCAAGATGGCCGGCGTTGTTTTCATCATCATCCAACTGCGTTGGACGGTGCCACGGGTGCGCATTGATCAGATGATGACAATCTGCTGGAAGTACTTGTTGCCGCTCACTTTCGCGTGTCTGTTTTTGATCCTCGGGTGGATGATCGTCCTGCCCTGGGAGAGCACCGCGGCACTCGTTGTACGGATCGTCATGGCACTCGCTGGTGCGGTGTTGCTCGCCCTCTACGCGTGGCGGGTGCGATACAACATCCATTCAGCGGGCGACAAAGTATATCCTCACTGGATTATCTAGCTTCATGGGATAGCTGTCATGGTCGTTGTTGATTATTTTCGAGATATCAAGAGGTCGTTGCTGTCGACTGTGGAAGGCATGGCGGTCACCATGAGCTGGGTTTTCCGTGAACCCATGACCATCCAGTATCCGTATCGCAAGCGGGATCCGAAAACGTCGGTGGGTGGCCCCGACACCTTGCCAGAACGGTACCGTGGGTTTCTCGAGGTCGACATCGATATTTGCTCAGCGTGCTTGGCCTGCCTTCGTGCTTGTCCCATCGAATGCATCGCCATCGACGTCGCCAAGATTCCTCCGCCAGCGGATGACCCTGAGGGCAAGCCGGTTCGGGCGATCACTCGTTTCGACATTGATCTGGCCAAATGTATGTATTGCGGCCTTTGCTCCGAACCTTGTCCTACGGGTGCTATTCGGCACACCCAACATTTTGAAGGTGCCATGACCAGCATCGAACACCTGGTGGCGCGTTTCGTCGTGCCGGGCAAGCCCGTGGTCCCATTCAAAGTGACAAAGGGCGAAACCCCGCAAACAGTCCCCAAAGGCTCGATCATCGAGCGACTCGTGGTCAAGAAACCATGGGATCTGCCCCCCATCGAATTCCCCAAGTAACGCAGCATTGCAGCTTCGCATTGCGGCCGACATCTGTGGTTGCGCCATGACGTGGGGTCCGTTGTTTGCCCCACTCGCGGGTTTGTATGGCGCTGGCGTTGTGTTGCGCCGGACCGCCTATGACCGGGGTTGGTTCGAGTCGCATGCGGCCCCATTGTTCCTCGTGTCGGTAGGCGGCCTCGAGGCCGGCGGGAGCGGCAAGACTCCGGTGACCGGATTGTTGCTCCAAGCCTTTCAACGGGCAGGACGCAGGGTGGGGCTGTTGACTCGCGGTTACGGCCGTCAGAGCAGCGGGCTCGTGGTACGTCAGATGGGCGCGGCATACGATGCCGCGACGATTGGTGATGAACCAGCGATGTTGGTGCGTTCGGGGCTCGACGTGCCCGTGGCGGTGTGTTCAAACCGCAACGTCGGGGCCCATGCTCTGTGCGAGCTCGGCTGTGATGTGGGCGTGCTCGACGATGCCTTTGCGCATCGGGCGCAGCAGCGAGAGGTCGATATCGTCGTGCTGCGTGGGGACGCTCCGGTTGGTAATGGTCATCTCTTGCCGTGGGGCAGTTTGCGTGAACCGATCTCGAGTCTGCGCCGTGCCAATGTCATCTGGTTGCATTTTCGCGGCACTCGGGCCGGCCCGATCCCCGACTGGCTCACACAGCGATTCCCTGCCGCGATTTTTGTCGTGAGCCATGCTGTGGTTGGGCCAGTCAACTTCGGCGAAGAAGAGGTCAATGTCGCAGGCAAACGGGTGTTGGCGATGGCCGGGATCGCCCGTCCAGCCGATGTGGTCGCCAGCCTCGAGGGACTTGGCGCACAGGTGATCGGTCTCAAGAGCTTCTCCGACCACCACCGATACAGCCAAACCGACATTTCACGTGTGATCGATGCTGCCAGAGCAGAGAAGGTCGACGGGGTGGTCACCACTGCGAAGGACGCAGTCAAGCTCACCTCAAGTTGGGAGGGACCCCCTTTGTGGGTTCTGCAGAGCACCGTAGCGATCATCGACGGTCAGGACGCCCTGGCCCAACTTATTGGGATTAAAGGACAATTCCTTGGACTGTGATGGCTTGGGATCAGCCCGTGAGGTTTTTCGCAAGAAATCGACATGGCCACGCAACAATCTTTGCCCAGTGGCGATAACAACAATGAGCGTCGTCGGGCTTGTAGGAAAATAGAATGGCGGCTCGTGGTAGGTCCGGCGGAGCTAAATAGGGATGAGGCGGCTGTTCTCTCAAGAGGGTGGCCGCCTGTTCCTTTTTCTCTCTCTTTCCTCCAAACAAAAGTGTCTTTGTTGTCTGCATACCACGCAAAAACGTGTGGTTTCGTTTTCTTTTGTTCTGAGCCAAGCTAGTATCGCAGTGTGAGTCACCCCGAGACCATTGACCGCTATCAGGTCCGCCAGGTTCTCGGCAAGGGCGCTATGGGTAGCGTCTATGCCGCATTCGATCCGAAATTGCACCGCGAGGTGGCTATTAAGGTCGTTTCGGATGAGCTTGCCCGAGACCCCAAGTCTAGAGAGCGTTTTCATCGCGAGGCGCGCGCTATCGCGGCTCTCAAACAACCCAACATAGTTGAGATCTATGATTATTCTGGAGAGGAGTCGGAGCATCTGTATCTGGTGATGGAGAAGCTCGACGGTGACGATCTCTTCAACATCATCAATGAAAAGGGTGTTGCCCCAGAACCGGCTGCAGCCGCGATTGGCCACGAGTTGTGTCTAGCGCTCGCGGTCGCCCACGACGGTGGCATCATTCATCGCGATCTCAAGCCCGAGAACGTGTTCATGAACGACGCGGGTCGCGTCGTGCTGACCGATTTTGGCGTGGTGAAAGCAATTCGCGAGGACTCTGCCGTCGACGGATGGGCGCAGAAGACAGACGTGATCGGGACACCTGGCTTTATGGCACCAGAGCTGATGATGAACCGGTCCTTGGGGCCGCGCACGGACATCTTTGCTCTCGGTGCCTTGCTCTACAACGTTGCTACCGGCGAGCTGCCCTTCGGAGGCGACAGCCCGGTTGAGATGTTCCGCGCCGCCGTGGCGGGCAAGTACACTGACCCGCGCCAGTACAATCCGTTTCTGTCCGAGGAGTTTTGTGGAGTCCTCGATGGTTGCTTGCAGGCCAAACCGAGGAAGCGTTTCCGCTCCGCCGATCAGCTGCGGGATGAGCTCAAGGGCGTTTTGGAAGCCAACGGTGTTTCCGATCTTCGTGACGACTTACGCGACTACATGCGCGATCCTGTGAGCTACCGGCAACTCGCTCGTCGGCGGGCCGCAGGTTACCTGCTGCAGCGACTCAAGGTGGCAGTCAAGGACAAAGACGAAGCGGGTGCCAATCAGATTCGCAAACGACTTGGTGTGATCGATCCCGACAACGAGGAAATCGATGCCATCAGCGGTTTTGTCTTCACCGACACGGGACGCATCTCCGTGCGTCAATCATCGGGCACGCCCACCATGTCAGGTGGCAACGCTCGATGGTTGTATCTGCTCGCCGGGGTTCTGGCGAGCATCTCCGTCATTTTGGCCGCCTATCTCGCCTTGCGCAGCGCGCCCGTATGCCCGGAGAATGCATGCTCGGGGCATGGCGCCTGCGTAGAAACGCCGAATGGTACCCCAGCGTGCCAGTGTGCGGATGGCTTTGTCGCGAAGGAGCTCACCTGCGTCGAGAAGGTGGCCGATCCGCCGCCGGACGAGCCAGTCGTTCCCGCCCCCACCCGCGTGGTGGTCACCGTCAAGGGAACGGCCGCCAAAATTTACGTCGATGGCAAGCTCTTGGGGAAGTCGACGCGTAAGACCGCCATCCTCGAGCCCGGAGAACACACTGTCGAGGTGCGGGGCCGCGGCAAACGGCGGGTGAAGACTGCGATCACGCTGGACACGGGGCAAACCGTCGGTGTCACTGCCGATCTGAAGCGCAACAAAATTCAAGTCAATGACAAGTAGATGCCACAACTGGTTTCTGGTTGGCCGAGGCGGGGCAGACGGGAACAAGCCGATGCGGAAGTCGACGTTGACGCTATTGGACGAGAAATGAGTTGCGGGCTTCGTAGGTGATTTCCAAACTCGAGGAGCCGGTGCCGCCATCTAGGCGCACCTTGTTTCTGCGAACGACCCGCGTCTCCTCATCACCTTCATCGATTTTGCCTGAGGGAATGTCAGCGCTGCCTGGGTCTTCCCAGTTGGTGATGTGCTTGGTGTAACCGGTGCTGTGTATGCGCACATCGACCTCCTCTGCAGCCATGCCATCCTTGGTTTCCCATTCCACCTCCAGGCTGTCACCGATGTCATCGCGTTTGACCACGGTGTCATTCGCTGGGGCGGTGACGAAGTGGATGCCGGGCCCTTCGAGTTGGGCATTGAGCTCATCGCTGTTGCTCTCGATGCGTAACTCGACGCGACGGTGATAGCCATCAATGTCGTCGCGGTATTCGCCGCCGGGGTTGTTCTGTTCGATCTCGAAGCGCTTGTCGGTATCACCATCGGTGATGGTGATGTTGGCGTCGTCGAGGACGGCGCCGTCTTTGCGCACATCGATACGAATGTCTGTTTGATTGTCATGGGCCCGATATTCGAGGCGAGCCTGGACCTCAAGGGTGCGGCTTCCGCCGCCGCCGTCGGTGTAGCCGCAGCCTGTCACACCACTTCCGAGACACATCAAAGCCAAGAGCTTATTCATTTCGACCTCACGTGCGAAGGGACTCGATTGCCCCGGACAAAACCATGCCCAACCGAATCTCACTTAGGTGAACCAGAGTATACCCAATCCGAAGACGAAGCCCCAGTTGTCATCGGGGCCGAATACAATCCATCTCTCGATATCGACGAACAAATGCAAAGCGGTGTCGCGGCTGACGATCAATTCGAGACCCGGCTGTAGGTGCAAACCACCGACGTTGGGGTGGGGCAAATAGCTGGACGAATAGGTGCTTCCGCTATTGCACAGCGCGTACTCGCCAGAGTTGCCACAGTCTTCTCCCGACAAGCTGGCAAAACTGAGCAGCCGCAGATAGGAAAGGGACAGCTGCATGTAGGGCCGGACCTTATCGGTGAGAAATATGTATCGCACACCAATGCTGCCCTGGATGCCCATCAACGTGCCGAGGGCGTCGCCGGCCTGCTGGTCGAATTCCGTTTCGTTGGCCCAGTCGAAAAGAGCGAGGTTGACCCGGCCAGAAAACCACCAATGATCCTCGGCGAGCTTGAAGTTGGTCTCGCCGCCGAGACGGGCACCCAAGGACAGACGCAGGGGGCGACTGTTCACCTGTCTTTCATAATCGTCAGGCAGATCAGGTTGGGTTACCAACCAGAACCCCGCGTCAAAACCGAACGACGTGTTCTTGTATTGCGCAGAGGCTTCGCTCGACGAGAACGAGACCCATGCGACAATCAACAATCCGCCAACGAAACGAAGGATGGGCATGTGGGTTGCTAAACCGCCAGTGGCAAAAAGTCAAATGCGGCGCAGACCGAGCGTGATTGACAGCGACCGCTCTTGCGCCCTACAAACTCACGAGAGGTGGACTGAACGAGAATCCTCTGCCTTTGTCGGGTGGTCAATGAGCAAACAAACTGAATCTCTTCCATACCGCCCGTGGTCCTTGCGCCCGACAGTCTGGCTTACAGGCCTTCTCGTCATAGGCATGGCTGGGTCGTGCTCCTATTGCATCGACAATGTTGGTTCGCCCAAGTCGATAGAGAATACGACGTTTTGTGCCGAGTACCTGGCTCAGGGCAAGCTCGATTCGGCAGAGGCGCGTTGCCGCCTCGCCATTGAGTTCTGTCCTAAGTGTGCGGAACCGTGGAATCATCTGGGCATGATCGAGATCGCACGGGGTCACGTCGACCGCGCCGAAGAGCACTTCAAGCGTTCTCTGTCATTCAGAAACGATTTCCCCGAGGCCCTCAATAACCTCGGGTTTGTGCATCTTGACCGCCGCAACTACGAACAAGCATGCGATCTTTTCAAACAAGCGTTGGAGATCGATCCTGGTTACCAGATTGCCCGCAGGAATTTTGCTACATGTTTGATGTACACCGGTGAGCCGGAGCGCGCTCGCGCCGAGTATCTCAAGTGCGTGGAACTCGACCCCGATTTCTGTGATTGCAAACTCGGTCTGGGTGCCCTGGCTTTGGCAACCGAGGATTTCAAGGAGGCGCGCATACATTTTGAGGGAACCATCAAGTCGTGTCCACAGGTGCCCGAGGGCTACTTCAACCTTTGTTGGACCGAGTTTCAGCTCGGCCGCTGTGCGTCGGCGGTGGATGCCTGCACCCAGGCGCTGGTTCTCAATCCCGACTATATCGAGGCACGCAAGAATCTCACCGAGGCTTATGAGTGTCTCGCGTTGCAAGACGGGGCGATCAAAACCCTCATCGACGATCTCCGGAACAATCCCGGTGATCCCGAGCTGCACTTCAAGCTTGGGGCGATCTACGAGGACGAGCAATTGTGGGACAGGGCGGTCAACGAATTCCAGAACGCCTACAAGCTCGATCCCAATTATGTTATGGCGTATTTTCGTGCGGCCCGTGTTCTCGACCGAATGTTGCGGGCCGAGGAGACCATCGCGCATTGCCAGCGGTTCATCGATCTGGTGCGAGATCCGAAATACGATCGGCAGAAGAATTGGTGCATCGATCGCGTCAAGGAGCTGCAATTTCGGTAAACGTTTGGAGATGATGGCATTGAGCGGAAACGTGGAACAATGGTCTTGTGGATGGGGTGAGGAGGGTTTCGGCAACCCGTGATACGCCTGGTCGCTGTCATTGAGCTCGATGGTCACTCCCCGCGTGCGTTGCAGCACGAGTCGAGCAATCGTGTGATCACTATCGGTCGGGACAACTCTGCCGATTTTCAGATCCCCCTGTCCACGATCTCTCGGCAACACACGCGCATTAGCGAAATTGATGACGTCTACATGATCGAGGATCTCGGCTCGACCCATGGCACCCTGCTAAACGGCAAGAAGCTGAACAAAGGTGAGAAGAAGATCCTGCGTGATGGCGACGTCATCGAGATCACCAAGGCGCGCATCACTGCCACCATCGAAGCAGAGAAGATCATTTCAATCGAGCCAGGAGAGGGAACCCAGGCAATTGCCGCTCGAGCGGTCCAGGGAATTCTGGGCCGACTTGGGGATGCCCAAGATGACGGTCCGTTCTTGCGGGTTATCACGGGTGCCGACGAGGGAGTGCGCTATCCATTCGCCGGAACATTCTCTGAGTGGCACCTTGGGCGTTCCAAGGAATGTGAGTTCATTCTCAACGACCCCAACGTGTCCCGGCGACACGCCCAGATCAAGCGCGATTGGAACGGGTTTGTCATTTATGATCTCGGCTCGAAGAATGGCGTGCAGGTCAACGACAAGCTCGTGTCCAAGCCACGGCGGCTCAAAGATCATGATCAGATCACCGTCGGTCCTGTCAAACTGGTGTACATCGACCCCAATGCTGATCTGTTGGCCGCGTTGAAGGATGTGCCCGGCTTTGGCCATGACGACGCGGCCGAGCCTGACGAGTTGGAGGACGATCCTTCTCTCATGGGTGTACCACACGGCGGCGATGAGGACGTCTCGGGTGATGGTGACGTTTCCTCGAGCGGTGAAGATTCGCCAGATCCCGAGATGATGAACGAGGGCCTGGATGAGTACTCTGCGATCGATCCTGAGCTGCTCGAAGAGGTTGGCTCGAACACGCGGGTTGAGTGGCTCCTCATTGCGGGGGTGGGTGCCATCGTTGTCGGTGCCGTTGTTTTCATTGCTTTCGTCCTGTGAGCTCCATTGTGTTCTGGTTGTGTTTCTCCATGGCTATGGTTGTGGGCGACGCCCCAGTCGGCAGCGCGTTTCCCGTGATGCCCGCTTTGCCTGCATCTGATGTGCTTGCAGGTGAGGAG
Source organism: Deltaproteobacteria bacterium RIFOXYA12_FULL_58_15 (assembly GCA_001798605.1). Taxonomy (GTDB): domain Bacteria; phylum Myxococcota; class XYA12-FULL-58-9; order XYA12-FULL-58-9; family XYA12-FULL-58-9; genus XYA12-FULL-58-9. Next base: position 9,039 of record MGST01000075.1, read on the forward strand.
TTGTTGCAGCGTTTCTTTGATGCCTGGGCGCAGGTTCGTAGCGTCAGCTACCGGTTGCACAAGGTCGAGAGAATGCGTGATGGCGAGGTCGTGCGCGAGGCCGTGGATGTGAAACTGCGCAAACCCCTGGCAGTATACGCGGCCGCCATTTTGCCACGCCGCGGCCAAGAGCTCATCTACGACCAACAAGTCAACGCCGATGAACTCGTGGTTCACCCCGGCCACTTCCCCGATATCACCCTCAGACTCGATATTCATGGAGGCTTGGCGACCAAGCGCCAACACCACACCATTGAACACTCGGGCTTTGACTATCTCATCTGGGCCCTGCGGCGGGCACCCGCCAAGGTGAGCTTCACGGGGGAGTCCACGCTGTTCGGTCGGCCTGTGCAGCGGTTGTTGGTTGAGGCAAACC
>MGST01000075.1:9468-13876 GCA_001798605.1 Deltaproteobacteria bacterium RIFOXYA12_FULL_58_15
GGCTACATGCGCGGGATGGGGAGACACTTTTCATGTTTGCACAACGAGTGGGCATGGACGCCTACTACATCTACTATCACAATCCGCGCATGGACGGTCTGAACCACATCCTGGATGACGAGCCATACTCTGTGCCACTTGCCTACGGTACAAAAACAGAGATCATTCTTGACGCACGCTTCCATATCCCCGTGCAGATTTCGGTTTGGGATGAAGAGGGAAGGCTCTACGAGCAGCTACAATGGACACGGGTGACTCTCAATCCGCGTCTGACCGATGCGACCTTTGACCCCGAGAATCCCGCGTACAACTTCTGAGGCAAGCCGTCGCAACCGGAACTGCGGTGAATTGGGACCTATGTCCCATTTTTGGCGATCAGTGGGAGTTCGGACACAACCTCCATTTGGGCAGAACCGATAACTCAAAGTGAATGGTGCAGCAGAACTTTTCGCATGTGCCCGTTGGAGGATCTCAGATGGAAATCACGGTTGGACGAAGATCCCCTGCAACCAACGCCTCCGTGGGGGAGGGCAAAGTTGCAAAACCACAGAATACCGCTGATTGGTGGCTGGGCTCCGGCGTCGGTGGTTCAGGAGAAGTTGTTGATGCCGGTGAGGGAAAGGTCTTCGTCAGTCTTGGCGATTGGGATCCTCCGTGTCTATTTGAAGGCCGCCAGGTGACCCTGCGCTCCAAAATGCCAGGATTCGCGGCATACCCCGGTGATGTGAAGGGCAAAGTCCAATGGAAGGGCAAAGCGGACGGAGAAAAGTCCTTAGGTTTTATCGTCGTTCTCGAGCCGCCGCCCAAGCTAAATAGCACTCCTCCGCTTCTGGATCTGCTGGTGGCATGACCCATTCGCACAACACAATCCTGCGTGTGGGGTCAATGCCGCGCAAGGGGCGATGACACCTAACACCTGCCCTACGGCAGTGGGTGCTTCTTGATTGCTGGCCGCACGAACAAGTAACCGTTCGTGCTGCCCGGAACCGAACCGCTCACCAACATCAGATTCTCATCAGGACGAACATCGGCGACGGTGAGATTCTGGGCGGTGACGCGCTTGTCTCCCATGTGGCCAGGCATCTTGCGGCCCTTGAAGACACGACCTGGCCACTTGCGGCAGCCGATGGATCCGCCGTGACGGAAGTACTCGTGGGTGCCGTGGGTGGCGGTGTTTACCCCGGCGAAGTCGAACCGGTGCATGACACCCTGGAAGCCGCGGCCTTTGCTGGTGGCTACGACATCGATGCGGTCACCGGTTTTGATATCGAGATCCTTGAGGGTAACTTCTTGCCCCACTTCGAACTTTGCCAGAGCCTCTTCGGTGACCCGTAGCTCGTGGACATAACGGCGGGCTTTCTCTTTGCCGCCAGCCTTTTCAAGGTGACCTGCTTCTGCCTTGTTGATCTTGCGCTCAGGCTTGAGATCGAAGCCGAGCTGCAGGGCGGTGTAACCGTCAGTGCGGCCCTTTTCATTTTTGGTCTTTGAGCGTTTGGCGAGTACGACACAGGGGCCGAGCTCGAGTACGGTGACGCCAAGGGACCTGCCATCTGGCGTGAAGTAACGCGTCATTCCAACTTTTTTGCCGAGGATACCGAGTTTGCGCTCTTTCATGACAACCTCCTTGTGGGGCCCGGGGACACACACGGGAGCGAGCCGTGGTAGGTCCCTCTGCATCAGGGCTGGCCGTTGTTATAGAAGCCACCGCGAGATGTCAAGCAAGATAGGTGAGACTACAGTGCCATGCGAACGCCGACGTTGAGCAGGTAGTAACCCGAGGCATATTCGCCGGCGTTGAAAGGGCTCTCGGCTTGGGCGCTGGCGGGCTCGAGGGGTTGAGAAGGGTCCGGAAACGATCGGTTGGCTACAACCGATTCACTGCCGCTGCCGGTGCATCCAGGGCTCGCGCTCGAGGGTCCATAAGGGGGAGCGCAGATCTCGACGGTTCGGTTTGGCTCGAGGACAATGCCACCGCCGACCTCGATGGCGAATCGACCCATGGTCAGGCCAATGCCGCCGGCCAACGTGATGCGGGCGGCACCATCGAAGTCGACCCGGGACCAGCTGTCGGCTACCGCCGCGGTGTCGTAGGCAGCACCTGCGCGAAACGACAGGATGTCGTCATTGTCGAGGCTGTGGTGGTAGGCACCGCCGAGGCGAAGGGACCAGACGTCGTTGGCAGAGTGGCGTAGCTCCACAGGGTGTAAGTTGATGCCGGTCGTGCCGCTTTTCCCGTCGATGGTGATGTCGTAGGTGGAGCCTGCTGTCCAGTCTTCCCACAGGACGTCCACCTCGACGTCTGCCTGTTCCCTTGAACCGCTGCGCCAAATCCATCGCGCTCCCATGGATGCGGTTTGCGGCAAGGTGAGGTTGATACACGCCTTGAGGGCGGAAATGGTGCCACCCTCGGCGCAGCGTGTGTGGCCGGCGTCGGTGGGCTCGATGACCTCGACCACACCTGGCAGTCCAACATCGCTGCCGACCGTGGCCTGCGTGGTACCGACGGCGTCGACTGGCATTGGGGCGGAGTACGACAAGCCGATCTCTAGATGATTTGTTGGCCGGACCAAGGCACCCAGCGCGAGGCCAGGGACGAAGGTGTCGGAAACCGACAGAGCCACGTTGCTGTCTCGTTCCACCGCCTCCGCAGGGTTTTGTACTCCCCACACCACCGTGTCGGCATCGAAGGCGACAAATCCCCAAGTGAGTCTGAGTCCAATGTCCATCCAGTCGGTGGGGGAGTAGGAAACCGCAAGTGACGGCATACCCGCGAGGACATCTTGGTTGACGGTGTCATACCGCTGTGGGCCTGGAGCAAGCTCGGCTGCGCCAGCGATTTTGTGTTGCTCGGCATAGGCGCGGTTGCCGTAGACCTGAGGGGCCCAAAACCCAAGGGCGATGCGTACGGGCAAGGACCAACCGAAGTCGGTCGTGGCGACCAAAGTGGGGATTGCCTGAAATCCGACGATGCCAAAAGATGGGTTCGAGGCGTCTTGCGTCGTTGGAAAATCTTGGCCTTCGTAGTCGTGCCCATAGGCAGTGGGCTCGTAAACCCCGGCGCGATGGTATGTGAGCCAGAAATCCACGAGGTTAATACCGACTTGCAGATGAGTGCCGTCGAGTTTGGCGATGCCTGCCGGGTTGTACGCGAGTGCGATCGGTTCGTTGGCGTCGGCTACCATGGCACCGGCGCGTGCCTGGCCGCGCGGGCCGATACCGGGGAGGAACATACCTCCGGCAAATGCAGGCACCGACATTGACACAGTGAACCCAACGAGCAACGCCCTCATGGATGTTGCTCTGGTGGTGGTGACGGGTTCGGCTGGTGCCGTGGGTGTCGGCGCGGCCAGCAGCTCAACAGCAACGCAAATCCCAAGAGGGCTGCGGCTGACACGGGAAGTTGATGACAGTTGCCGCCCTCTTCGATGGAAAAGGACGCAGTGGCTATGCCGCTATTTCCGGCTTCATCGTAGACAGTGAGCACTGCCTGATAGGAGCCCGGCGTCGCAAAGGTCAACCGTTCGGTTGTCGACCCCGACGGCAGGTCGCTGTCTCGGACGTCGACGGCGGTTGTCATCGTCACGGCATCGGTGAAGCGTCGCAAGGTGAGGTGAGGGCGCAACACGCCCATAGGGGTCAGGTCGTCAACAGCGCTCCATTTGATGACGGCGGTTGCTTCGCTGGTTACCGTATTTTTTCTGCTCGTGACTTGTACCGATGGGGACACTCCATCGATGGTGAGCTCCATCTCGGCGGGCGTCGGATCGACATTGCCGGTCAGATCAACCGCAGCGACGGCAATATGGTGTTGCCCGGTGGTTCCTGATGTGCCCAAGCGCAAGTGAGTGCGGAAGGTTGTTCGCGGTGTGTCACCGTCGACGACCACCTCGAAACGGCACAGTTCGCTGGGGGTAGCGTCGTCGGTCGCGACGAAAACGAGGGCATCCTCTGTGGGCAACATCGGCCGCTCGTGGGTACGGTGGGCGGATGTCTCAGGTGGCTGGTGGTCATCGGGTGACGCGCGAAAGAGCTCGAGTGCCGCCGCGACATGGGATTCGCTGGTGGTCAGAGAACGGGCAATCAATGCGAAGTTGCGCACTCCTCGGGTTGGTTGCAGCAACGGTGTTTCTTGAAGGCTTTCGAGCAACAGCGGCAATAGCTCCGTCTCGATCGTCCAACGCAGCCGCTCGGGGTCGATACCCATGCCGGCGTCATCGATTTGAAATGAAGTGATCTTTGCCTTGCCGAGTTGCAGTGTCAGAGCCCCAGAACCGGGCTGCAAACCGAGCAGAGCGGCAATCTCGGCACCAACCGTGACAGCCAAGGTACGTTCGCTTCCATTTGGCAGTGTGCCGATGATTGCCAAGGCCGCGTCTTTGATGTCGAGGGATACCGTGGCGCTGTTATC
>MGST01000075.1:13924-15601 GCA_001798605.1 Deltaproteobacteria bacterium RIFOXYA12_FULL_58_15
GAAGCTCGTTCCCAGCGGATATCCAGGAAGGATGGTCAACAGTGAATCGAGATCCAACGGCATACCGAGCTCAAGCAGGTGGCGGTCTGTGAGGCACAACAGACCGCGTCGCCAGACGTGGTACAGGGCATCCTCCAACAGTCCGAGCTCGAGGCCGATAGTGAGGAGTGATTCTGGGTGGCCCGGAGTCGGGAATTCGGTGCCAGACACAGCCGGGGGGGGGCCGTCGTGCGCGAGGCAGCTCGCCAGGGGATAGGGGCTCCAGAGGTCCGCCTCGGCGACGATGTCGATGCCATCCGGGGTGATGGTGAGAGATTTCCCCCACACAGAAAAGAGCGCAAAGTCGACGGTGCCAGAATAGGCGGTCAGGCTCGCTAACATCTCCTGCAAGAGTGGTGCGATCTGCTCGGTGATCATTCCTTCCACGTATTCGATCATGACATCGAACAGGAGTTGTTTGCCCGCTTCGACGATCCACGTTGCGATGTCGTCGAGGAAACAATTGCTCAGCTGGAAGACGAGATCGTCCCTGTTCCACTGGACGTCGATGTTGGCGATGTCGACCTGTGGGACACCATCGCCATCTAAGGTCACCGCGAGATCGGCGACGACGCCCAATGACCGAACGGTGAGAGAGTCGTTGCACGACAGCGATCCGAAACAGAGGTAGGCGTTATCGACAAACGCGACACCGTGAGCCTTGAGGTCGAGAAGGAGCTCGACGCGCAAGATGTTCTGTGTGGGTACGCTGATGTCAATCGAGCGCAGGGCGATCTCGATGACGGTGCCCTGTTGATGCCAGGTGATGGCTGTCAAAGCGTTGCATTGCAGTAGGGTTCCGCTGAACTCGGGCAGGGCAATTTCCTCTGGGATCAGGGCAGGTAGCTCAGCTTCGAGCAGATCAAACCCCACACGCGGGAACTGCAGGCGCAAACCGTGGCCCTTGTCAGCCGGCGACGGCGGAATGAACCCGCTGCCGGAGATTGCTGCAACAGCAAGAAAGACGCCGATCATGAGCGTCTCCTTCGGCAGGGGAGCAACAGAGCGACAAAAGTGAGCAGCAGGACAGGGTGCACAGCAGAGACTCGGCAACCATAGGCTTGCGAGGGAGGCTTACGGCCGCCTCCGGTTGTTTTTTTGGGTTCGAGTAGGGCAGCGTCGCGCACAAATAAGGCGATGACGGCGGCGGAGGTGACGATGGCCAGGGGAACCAGGTCCTGTGCCAAGGCGTGAGCCAAATGTTGGCCGTCGGTGTTGGGTTGCAGCGTCAACTGATGCGGCAGGTCGGCGTCAAATCCAAACGGTGTCACCGTTGCGGCCTGCTCTGTGTCTTTGAAATAGAACCAACCCGGAAGCTCTTCGAAGAAGTCGACTCCCAATGCCCCCACGGGTGGCGTATCAATGGTCCACTCTTGTGAGAACCAAGACCATTGAATTTCGGGGAACATCTCGACAATGTTGCCACTCGGGTTATCGTGAAAGGTGAGATCGCCCGAGACCATTGAACGCCAATAGGTGGCTGTGGCCGTGCGCTCCCAAGCCTCTTCGAGGTTATCGAACACTGGTAGGGTGGCACCAGCTGACGGTTTGGGCAATGACGAGACCAAGGGCGACGGGGTCCTAAACCAAGTGTAATTTTCGTAGTCGTCACCTGCAGGCGGCCCGTGCACATCGAGA